>JAGXNV010000007.1 GCA_019894795.1 Candidatus Heimdallarchaeota archaeon
CAGATAAACAATATGAAAAAATTACTGTAAATCTCCCCGTGGTTGATTTGGGAAAGATTGATTATTTAGTTGAACAAGGGTTCTATAATACAAGAACTGAGTTTATCAGAACCTCAATTAAGAGTGAGATAGACAAGAACTCTTTTGCAATAAACAGAGTTATCCAAGAAGAAGAAAGCAAAGAAGGAACATTCTTTTCCGTTGGCGTTATTAGTCTGAACAAGTCAGATCTTGAGAGGTACGTCACAAAAAATAAAAAAGTGGCTATCTTTGTAATGGGTATGTGTTTCATAGGTAAGAACGTTACAGTTGAACTTGCTTCTAAAACAATCAAATCTTTCAAAGTATATGGTATTAAGAAAGGACCAAAAGACGTGATGGATTATCTTTCCAAAATAGGGCGAGATTAATGAGACTAGTTATTAACTTTGAAATAGGAACAATTCCATTTTTCTTCAAAATAAGAGTAAAATGGATAAAAAAACATGAGTATTAATTTCTCTATGGAAAAGAAACTTAGAGGGTAAACATGTTACCTCTATTGAAAATAGCTTGTGGATCTAATGCCTGCTTAACAGCGCGCATCTGGTCTACACCTTCTTCTCCATACATTACAATAAGATACTCAATTTTTATTTTTCCAATACCATGTTCTGCGGAAACAGATCCTCCAAATTCAACTGCCTTTTCAGCAAATGTTTTGTAGAGTTTTTTACCTAAAGCTAATTCTTCCATGTTGCGAGGTAGGATGTTAAGATGAACATGAGAATCGCCTATGTGTCCCCACATAACATACTCTAAACCATGTTCGAGCATTTTATCATGATAAAGATTCATCATGTCTCTGAAATGTTGGTGTTCTACAGACATATCAGTGCCTAGTTTGTGAATCCCTGGATATTCATTCTTGCGTTTAGCAATTATAGCGTTTACGGATTCAGGTACTGCATGACGCATAGCTTTGAAACTCTCCTTCTCAACCTCATCAAATGCGGACCAACATGAATCTATTGAGGAATTGCAACCCATAGCTATCTCATCTAATTTAACTATGATGTCTTCTAGTGTATCTTCACTGTAGGGTATTTCAAAGAATATAGCAGTCTTAGCATCAGAAGGAATGGTTGATAGATTTGCTAGAGCAGGAGTTGTTTTCTGTTTACTCTTCAGCAGTTCAAAAGAGTTCTCATCAAAAAATTCCATGTACTCAACATTCAAATCAGGATCCTCACGAAGTTTCTCCACAAAAAGTATTGAATCATCTTCAGCTGTAAAGAACATCACATTAGGCAAACCCATTGGTTTCTTTATTATCCATAAATCAACTTCAGTTATTACTCCAAGAATTCCTTCAGTACCTATGAATAATTCCATTACATCCATATCAGGAGTAGCATAAAAACCAGCAGC
Organism: Candidatus Heimdallarchaeota archaeon; assembly: GCA_019894795.1. GTDB lineage: Archaea > Asgardarchaeota > Heimdallarchaeia > Heimdallarchaeales > Heimdallarchaeaceae > UBA460. The sequence goes on from JAGXNV010000007.1 coordinate 1,411, forward strand.
ATTCTTTGCTTTGGGCATCTTGTAGGTTGGAAGTTTCACTTCTATTTCTTTACCAGATTTCTTAAAAACAAAAACACCATTATCAGCTTTATTTTCACCGCGAGTCAAATCGAGAACTTCTCCAGAGTCTAGAACAACACGTAAATGTCTAACCCAGGGGCGCATTGCACCATATTTGTATGATCTGGCACCTGAGGCGTTAGCTGCGATTGAACCACCTACAACTGCTGTCATCTCAGTTGGATCAACCGGGAACAAAAATGTATCAGGATTTTGTTTGAATTTTTGCACGATATCATTATTGGGAACCAGATTATGGTCATCTGTGAATTCCTTATAACGGATAAAATCATCTAAATTTTTGAGGGTAATTCCAGGTTGGATTCTCACAAAATACTTTTCTACATCCTCATCATAACCCAATCCAAGAACACTAGTCATCTTATCAGTAGAAATAACTGCACCTCCGAAGGGTACAGCTGAACCTACAATCCCTGTTCTACCACCTGAAATGGTTATTGGTATTTTTTCTTCTCTCATTCTGTTGATGATTGCAACGACTTCAGATTCTGTCTTAGGGAAAAAAACCCATTCAGCTGAACCTCCAGCAATTTTTGATTCATCAACAATATAATCGGCATTACTTGCAATGATTTCTTCTGCACCTTGAACTTTTTCAATCTCCTCAAATGTGCTTCCTTCAACTTTTAAAGTTGAAATAACGTTTGTTGTCATTAGTGTCATACCCGTACATAACTGTAACTTTGTCCATTTCATCGTATTAGAATAAAAAGATTCACATTTTGTGAAAATAGAGATGGTTTTTCACATGTCATTTCAAAAACGACAGTCAGTAATAGAATATTCACAAAACATTGCATTAGGTTATTCTTTTTTGAGATAGTCGAGATATATTCAATTAATTCCCATAGGGAGATGGTCTGAAATTCTCTTACTATAGTATGTTCGTTTTACAATTAGATCATCAAATAGAAAATCAGCAGGAAGTAATGTTTTCTGCCCTTCTTTGATACGCATAAAAACTCCATGTGAACACACTATCATTTATATTTAATGTGTAGGAAAGAACAAAAAATAGAGAGAAATAAGATTAGTTGGGTTGGATAATAAACGAGTAACTATATTTTTTGTTTCCCTTCAATTTGTATTTTTCATGGACAGAAGGCACTCCAGGGGAATCTCCACCAACACCCCTCTGTTTATAGTCTATATTCATGGTTGCATTTTCCTGAAATTCCAAATCTGAAATATGTTCAGCGGTCTCTAGGTTTTCCTGAGAATAAGGCCATGCACTAAAATTAAGGAAATCTTTTCCAACTGCTGTTATTTTGATTCCCTTACCAGAATCATCAGTAACTGACACCCACCTGATATCTGTTCTATTTCCGTTTTCTTGGGGGTAAGCATAATTATGGTGGAGTTCTTCCACCTTAGCTTTGTACAGTCCTACAGCTGCTCCAGTTTTTCTATCTGAATAAGTCTCATGAGGTCCTTTGCCAAACCAAGAAAAATTCCGCAGGTCTTTATGTAGCAATGATTGCATTCCTAATCGTATTAACTCTTTTTTAGGTGTAAAAGAAACATCAACATTGATTTCACCATTTCCTGAAACGGTATACTTTGCATCATACAATGCTTTTCCTTTTGGTATTTTCATGCGCACTGAGACTTCAACTTTATGAGAAGAAAGTGTTTTTACAAGAAATTCTTTCACTTTTCGTTTTTTAGCGGCATTCTTCCATGGATTTGTTCTAATTAACCAACCGAGGAGAGGATAGTTGTATGTGACAACACGTTTAAGGTTATCATTGTCAATTGGTGCTCTCCAAAAATTAGGTTCCAGAGGTGAAAGAAGTAGTTCTCTATCATTAACTGAAAAGGAAACTATGCTCCCTGAAAATTTGCTGAATTTGACAGTAAATTCCTTGTTTTTCAATATTAATTCTTCAAGAGTGTCAACAACCTCTATAGAAGATAGTTTTCTTTTAGATGCCTTTGGTAGGAGCGAAGGCTTGAATGGGAGGGTAAATTGTTCCCATGCCACAACATATCCTTTCTTTGCCCATGCGGTCTTTGTTGCTAAACTAAATCTGATCATTAAATGATATTCAGCAAATGGCTTGAGCTCGGGTTTGTTAAAAGGAATGTCAATCTCTGAACTAGAAAGAGGTTCAATTGTTGGTGTTTGTAGTAAGTCTTTTTCGATAATATTTCCATTCTCTGTTATTTCCCAATTGATTTGTAAATAATCAAGGGATCTGAATCGGTTTCGATTAGTTACTTTAAGTTTTCCTGAATGCAAATCTACAGCTGTTACCTTTACATCTTGATATACCTTTTTAACTTCAAAAAGTGAAGGATTTGGTGTTCTATCAGGACGAACAATCCCGTTCATGCAAAAGTTGAGAGAGTTAGGTTTGTCTCCAAAATCCCCACCATATGCCCAGAATTCTCTACCATCTTCAGTTTTCTTTCGCAGTCCTTGATCAACAAAATCCCAGATAAAACCCCCCACTAAATTAGGATACTTCTCGAAGATGTCCATATACTCTTGAAAGTTCCCTAAACTATTCCCCATTGCATGAGCGTATTCGCATTGGAGATATGGTTTATCTTTGTAATCGTCTGGAGAAATTGAACCATTTGGGAAACGGTACTTAAATTTTTCTAGTTTTCCTATTTGTTCCATTCTCTCTGGAGTAAAATACATTGAGCTGAAAACATCTGAAACCTTTAAATCGAGATCATTCTCGTAATGAATTGGTCGAGTTTTATCAATGGCTAAAGCTGCTTTTTTCATTTTATAATGAGGGGGACCAAAGCAAGCTTCATTACCCAAAGACCACATGAAAATCGAAGGATGGTTTTTGTTTCTCTCAACCATTCTTTCCATCCGATCCACACACGAGTATGACCATTTATCATCAAGTTTTTTTCGAAGGAAAATGTTACCCATGAATCCATGAGTTTCCACATTAGCCTCATCTAGAACATATAAACCATATTCATCACATAAATCATATAACCTCTTATCAGCAGGATAATGACTAGTTCGAACAGCATTGATATTATTTTGTTTCATTATCTCTATATCTTGTTTAATTCTCTCATAAGTTAAGGTATAGCCATTATCTGGGTCAAAATCATGGTGGTTCACTCCTTTAATAAGAACAGGTTGTCCGTTAATAAGAATCTGGCTATTCTTGATTTCTACTTTAGTGAAACCGTATTTTCCTTTGATACATTCAATAATATTGTCATTTGGATCCAGCAGAGACACAATAATGGTATAAAGATAAGGGGTTTCAGCAGTCCATTTATTAGGTTTTTGAACTTTAGCTTCAAAGTCAACCGAAGTCTCAGACTTAGATGAAACACCCATCAAACAAGTCATAGGAGGGAATAATTTTACAAGTTTGTTTGATTCATCATAGAGATTAACTTCGACTTTGAATTCAGAAATATCTTCTTCACTCAGATTACGAACCTTGGTTTTTACCCTTAATTTCGCATTTTGATATAGTTCATCAAAGTCACATCGAGCGAAATAATCCCAGATATTCACTTTTGGTTTTGAATATAGGATTACATCTCTAAAAATCCCTCCTAGAAACCAGAAATCTTGATCTTCTAAATATGAACCGTCTGACCATTTGAATACTTGAACTGAGATTTGATTTTCTCCGTCTTTTAGGAAGCGAGTAATATTAAACTCCGCAGGTGTCATCGAGCCTTGACTGTATCCGACTTTTCTTCCATTTATCCACAAATAAAAAGCGGATTTAACGCCTTCAAATAAAAGAAAGATTTCGCGACTTCGCAATTCTTCAGTGAGCTGAAAAACCCTCTTATAAGAACCAACAGGATTATCATTAGAATCAATATTTGGAGCATTCTTTTTTCTTAAACTTGGAGGATAGCTGTGAACTAAGTAATAGGGCATTCCATAACCTTGCAACTCGAATGTTCCTGGCACTTGGATATCTGCCCAACCAGAGATATCATAATCAATATTATAGAACTCTTTTGGTGCTAATGAAGGGTTAGGAACCCAATTGAATTTCCATTTGCCGTTAAGATTTAATTTGAATTTAGAATTCTTTTCCTTTTTTGCTTTATCAATATTTGTAAAAGAAAAATTGGATACATGGCCTTTCTCCTTATTTATATTTATTATTTGAGGGTCTTCCCAATCGTTCATTGCATTCAACTTGTTGTCTATTACTTCTTATTCATATCTTTTGTTAACTTCTTTTACATAAATGTCACATTATAATTGCAAATTCGAATTTCTTATTAATGAACATGTTTTAGACTTCATATGGTCAAGGAGAACACTCTAAAACTAACACAATCTATTTGGGATTATACTTCAAGTGACACTTCGTCTCATACATCTTTCATCAATCTTGGCAAATACTTAGTTATGATTGATACTGGAATGAATGCGGAATCTACAAAAAAATTAAGAGAATTTGCTGAACTGACCACTAATCTGAAATTTAAATATGTTATAATTACTCATTATCATGGCGACCATACTTTTGGCACCAAAGTCTTTGAAGATTGTGACATAATTTCCACACAATGGACTAAAGCACTTCTTACGAAAAAAGTAGAAAATGAATACAAAGACAAGGAGATTATTTTACCAAACAAAACTTTTACTGGCGAGTATCAAATAAAAGATGGAAGCAGAATTCTAAAAATTATTGAAACAAATGGTCACACTAAAGGTAGTGCATTTGTTTATTTACCCGATGAAGGAGCTATTATAACTGGTGATCTGCTATTCGCAAAAATGTTCCCATTTGCAGGAGACTCTACAGTCAATCCGTATAAATGGATAGATGGCCTTCAAAAAATGATTGATCTAAAACCAAACATTGTTATCCCAGGGCATGGGCTCATCAGCTCTATATCAGAGCTAAAGGAACAACAAGAACTTTTAATCGAATTAGTAAAAGTAATTGAAGAAATGATTGACCAAAGAATGAGTATTCAAGAGATAAAGAAATCTAAAAGATTCCCGAAATACCCATTTGATGTAAATGAAAGATGGCTTAATATGACTATTGAAAATTTCTACAAAGTTATAAAAGAGAAAAAAGAGGAAATTTAGTTTCGAGTTTCAGAGATATGTTTGGCCGCTACATAGCCGAAAGTCATTGAAGGTCCTACTGTAGATCCTGGTCCAGGATAACTATTACCCATAACAGAAGCGGAAGAATTTCCAACCGCATAAAGTCCCTCAATTATACTGCCATCTTTTTTTAAGACTTGAGCAAACTCATTTGTTACCAAACCTCCTTTGGTACCCAAATCTCCTGGTACAAATTCAACAGCATAGTATGGAGGAGTTTCTATTGGCACTAAATTAGGATTAGGCTTTACAGTAGGATCACCATAGTAATGATCATACGCACTATCTCCTCGACCAAAATCATTATCCTTTCCAGTTTTAGCAAATTCATTGAATTTTTTGACAGTTTCGGCTAGGTTTTCAGGATTAACTCCTATTTTGTGCCCTAATTTCTTTAAGGAATCAGCTACTTTGACATAACCACTTTCCAGATATTTAGGGGGGAATTTCATTCCTGGGAAAATTAACCCAAACATGTATTTTTTGCGAAAACGTTGGTCAAATATGAAATGGCAAGGAATATGTTGATTTTCCTTGGAATGCCTTTTATACATTTCATGTACAACAACTACATAACTTGCAGATTCATTTGTGAAACGTTTTCCATTTTGGTTTACCATAATTGCACCAGGATAACCCCTCTCTGCAACATGGAAGAAGGGAGGTTCGTCAGGAGGTGTTGACGAGGGTCCCCACCAAGCATCATCCATAAGATCTACAGCAGCTCCAAGCCTAATCCCAGCCTGAATCGCATCTCCAGTATTTCCTGAGTGTGCTACAGTCCAGTCTGTTGTAATGGGGTGAGGATGATATTTTTTCCTCATTTCTAAATTATGAGGAAAACCTCCTGCTGCCAGTATAACTCCCTTCTTGGCTTTGATTCTGATAATCTTTTCTCCTTTTCTAGCTTCGACGCCCTCTATTTTACCATCTTCAACAATAATATCTTCAAATGAAGTGTTCAACCAAAGGGGAACATCAAAATCCATCATTGCTTTTCTTAAACGTCCTATTAGTGCGTTTCCAAGAGTAAGGTGTTTATACCCTATAAGTAATCCAAAAACTGCTCGAAGTCCTGCTTTCAGTGCTACCCACTTCCCTCTCCAAGTTGACATAAGCATCCCTAAATCATGATATTCAGAAATTGAGAAACCTATTCCAAGAGGAACATCATATGGTAAAGCATTCAGAAATTCTAATTCTTTTTTCAGTTTACGACCATTGAATGGCTTAGCTTCAAGTGCTCTTCCTTTTGCAATTCCCCCTGGTCTTTCAGGATGATAATCAGAATAATTTGGAACATAAAGGTACTTTACTCCAGCATTTAATCTTAACCAATCAATCATCTTAGGAGCGTTTATTAGATATGCTTCTTTGAACTCTTTTGGAACTCTATCACCAACTGTATTATCGAGGTATGTTCGCGCTTTTTCAATAGAATCATCAACTCCATTTTTTTCAAGTAGAAAGTTATTTGGTACCCAGATTCCACCTCCAGAAAGAGCAGTTGAACCGCCATAATAACTTGTTTTCTCAATCAAGAGTACATCTAAATCAGCTTTTATAGCTACTAGAGCTGCTGTCATTCCTCCTCCGCCAGAGCCTACAATCAATACATCAGTTTCATAATCCCAATTTTCCATATTTGTAAAACCTAATTAACATTATATTAATTATTGGTAGAAAAATTCCGAAAATAATCTTGCAATGATTTTATATATGAGATGTAATTCATGATAAAAACGGTGATATTTTGACAACTAAAGAAGAAAAAATAAAAAAACTAAAAGGTGAAGATAATTTCTTTGAAGATATCTTTGACTCATTTAAACAAGCTATAATCTTGCTTGTAATGCTTATAGTCTATAATCTCATACCATTAGGAATTGCGTTCGGTGGTTACTACTGGGCTTATATGTCAACAGCATTTACCACAGGCTATACAGAACTATTAGACTTAATCACTGGTATGCTAAGTGATCCCGCAAGTGTTCTTTCAACAACTCTTCATTGGGGACATTATATAATAGCTGTAGCAGCAATTTTAGCAGTAATTAGTACAGCTGCAGCATTCTTGTTCACTGCATCTCGCAATGATAAAATTGCTAAACCAGTAAGTTTCTTCAAAGCTTTCTTGGGATCATGGACAATATTATTTACATATGCGATATTATTGGTTATCCTAGGAGCAATTTACTTCTTAATTGGTATGTATGTTGAAAATGTTATAGTAGTTAACATTGTATCAATTGTTATTTATGTCTTAGCAGCATTTATTCCTCTAGCAATGGTATTTAGAGTAATAGACTATCTTTTAGAATTAGAGTAAGAGATTCTTACTCTCTTCATTCTCTTTTTCAGAACATTTATTATTAACTGCACAACTATGATAGGTTATCCCATTGGATCTATTTTTGTAATAAACGAAGCATCCTCCGACGTAAGATTTATTATTTCTAGAAAATAGAAATCTCTGTGATAGCCAATGGTTCTGAAGAGAATTTGGTAGAATCTCTTCTTAGCAAATTGAAATTAAAGGAAAAATTCCAGTTATTGACTGGTTATTTCTTTTTTCAGACACACACTGTTCCCAGATTAGGTATTAGAACTTTTAAGACTACAGATGGTCCTCTTGGTATCTCACAACATTCAAGTTTTCTCAGAAAAAACACCTATTTTCCTGCAGGAATGAATCTTGCAGCAGCATGGAACAGAGAACTAGCTTATGAATGTGGTGAAGCCATTGGAAAAGAGGCAAGAGCAATTGGAAGATTGTGTGTTCTAGGTCCAGGAATTAACATTGGAAGAACGCCTTTCAATGGACGTACATATGAATACTATGGTGAGGACCCATACTTAACTAAAGAAATGTCCATTCCATTTGTAAAGGGAGTGCAAAGTCAGAGAATTGCTGCATGTCCTAAACATTATGTAGCAAATAACCAAGAAACCAAAAGATATACAGTAAGTGTAGAGGTTGACGAGCGAACTCTTCACGAAATTTATCTACGGGCATTTAAAGAGACAGTAGAGGAAGCAGATCCATGGACAATAATGTCTTCATATAATCTAGTCAATTCGGAATATGTTCATGAAAGTTCAAAATTATTAAAAGAGATTTTAATGGAAAAATGGAGGTTTTCAGGTTTTGTAATGACTGATTGGTGGGCAACAGCTGAAGGAGATAGCAATAATAAAGAACCATCACATTCCCCACCTGAAATAGCTATCAAAGCTGGTTTATCTCTCGAAATGCCTAAAGGGCATCTCTATGAGCAAAAACGCCTTGAGGAAGCAAACAGAAATAAGAAGTTTACAGAAAAAGATATTGATAATCTGATAAGAAGAATATTGCTTGTTTATGTGAAAGTAGGCATGTTTGAAAATAATAAATCATTGCCTAAAGGGGAGAGAAATACTAAAAAGCACCAGAATTTAGCTCGTAAGATGTCTGAAGAAGGGATAGTTCTTCTAAAGAATCAAAACAATATCCTACCGCTAGATATTGATAAAATCAAGCAAATAGCTTGTTTAGGTCCTAATGCTAATAAGAAATTTGGTAAATTCCTGTACGGTGGTGCTGCAGCTGTTTCTCCTCCATATGAAATAACAGCATTAAAGGGACTCAAAGAAAAATGCAAAGGAAAAATTCAAATTACGGAAAATCCATCTGACTCAGATTATGTTCTTCTTTTCATGGGATTAAATCATGATTCACCTAAGAAATTAATTAGCGATGAAACTATAGAAGAAGGAATTGAATTCGGGAATGAATCAGAAAAAATGGATAGAAGAGAATTAAGATTATCTGAATCACAAATAAAACTAATTAATGAAACAGTGGGAATTAACCCAAATACTATCGTAGTTCTGATAAATGGCAGTCCGGTAGCGATGGATGGTTGGATGGAAAATATCCCTGCTGTTCTTGAAACATGGTATCCAGGAATGGAAGGGGGAAGAGCTATAGCAAATGTTCTATTTGGTGATGTTAACCCCTCAGGTAAACTTCCTATGACCTTTCCAAAGAAGATAGAAGATTGCCCTGCTCATAAATCCGAGAGAACTTTTCCAGGTGTTGATCTCAAGGTTTACTATGAAGAAGGGATTTATGTAGGGTACAAACACTATGATAAGGAAAATATTGAGCCTCTATTTCCATTTGGGTTTGGTCTTTCATATACAATGTTCAAATTTGAGGAAGTTAAAAACACTGATAATAAAATAAAGGCAATAGATGAAACTATTGAAATTAATGTAAAGATAACCAATGTTGGAAGTAGAGCAGGGGGAGAGGTCATTCAGGTTTATTCTGAAGATGTAAAGAGTTCAGTTGATCGACCAAAAAGAGAATTGGTCGGCTTCGAAAAGGTGTTCTTAGAACCTAATGAAACAAAAATCGTTCCAATAGAAATTAAAGGGAAGGATTTAGCTTTTTACGATGTTTCAAGTAGAGATTGGAAATTAGAGAAAGGAGATTTCATCTTACATATAGGGAGTTCTTCAAGAGATTTTCACCTAAAAGAAAAGATTACTGTAATAAGCTAATAACACAATTATGGTTTATGGTTATTTCGAATCCCACTTTGTACAATCTAATGGAATTCATTTTCAACTTTCCAAAAAGGTGTCTAAAAGATAAATAAAAATAAACTTTTTTATAAAACTAAGAAAATCTATCTATAATGAAATCTTTTCAGGTCATCGATACTCTTCTTTTTGATTTAGACGGCACTCTCACAGATCTTGGAACAAGAATGTGGGAACCCTTCTTCAGAGCATATGATAAAATAAAACCTGATTTTGATCAACAAATAAAACAAGAAGTTTTCGAGAAAATTTTGATGAGAGTTATTGAAACACAAATGGAACGTTCTAGACTACTAAAAGTGAAACTTTTTTTTAAAGCAATAAATGATTCAGGAGCTTCTTTGATAGATATTTTTAGAGTCTTGAGGTTGGTTAGGAAAGATCCTCTAGCATTCAAAGAACTAGTTCCCCTTGAAGGTGTTGCAGAAGTGTTAGAAACGCTTCGATTCCGCGGATACAAGTTAGCATTAGTTACCAATGCAGGAGACAAAACAGTCGGTAGAGCTAGAAAATCTTTGGACATCTTGAACACATTTGACATCCTCGTTACACGAAATTCCGTTAAAAGATTTAAACCTCACCCAGAACCCATTCTTAAGGTGTGTGAGGTTCTAGAGAAAAAACCAGAAACTTGTGCAATGATAGGAGATTTTCCTCAAGATATACAAGCAGGAAAGGCAGCTGGAACAAAAACTGTTGCAATATTAGGAGTAATGGCAAAATATACTACAAAAAGAATCAAAGAACTTGAACCTGATGTAACCATATTTTCCTTTGGTGAATTGTTACCTCTATTTCTAGGACCGCAGCTTAACCATTCTAACTAAATTATCAATTATCATTCTTGGATTTTATTGACTCTGAAATGCTTTATAGGGTTTTATTCTGAAGGTTCCTGTTTTTACCTTTCCCTATTAACAAATAAATGAGAGCAGCTAAAAGGATCCAGAATGAAATTGAAACTGCATACCCACAAGTGTCGTTTATGTTAAATGCTATAATGATCATTCCAGCTTGAAAGATGTAGAAGAAAATGATATACACTACATGTTGAACAGTATTTTCCCTAAATTGAATTTTCAGAATATAGTCTAGCAGTAGTTGTACTATAAAGAAAACAATAGTATACGAGAGCAGTACATAAATCCACCAATCATAACCTGTTATTGTATAACCAATCAACACAGCAATCATTGGAAGTCCTAATGATAAAAAGGTAATTCCAAATTTTCTAATGAAATTCATCGAGTTGTGTCTATCACTTACATAAATAGCTGATACACATAGATTTGCTAAAATAGCTGTAATTACAAATAAAATATCAAATGCATTTACTGCCATGAGATAAAAGAATCAAAGGCATTTATTAATGATTGCTAATCTTTTACTCAGATGGGTGTTCCGTTTTAGGTGTCTGTGCTTTAGCTTTGAGATATTCTAAATCAAATTCAAGTGCTTCTTTTGAGTATCTATTTTTATAGAAATCTTTCAAATCATCACTGTTCGTTTTTGCAATTAACATACTATTCACTAAATTGAAATCTGTTTTAATATGTCTGAAATCTCTCCAGCTTATTATCTTTTTGAAGATTGGTTTCTTCTTAAAATTAAACGTAAAAGACCAGATAATATACATTAAAATTATCCCCATGTTGAATTCAATAAGCGTGTTAATCACCATTAACTCAAAACTCCATCCCCCGTATAGGATTCTAATTCCTGAAACTGTCAAAGTAAACTCTAGACAGAATTCAACTAAAGTGCCAACAATAAACAGGTATACAATGTCTTCTAGACGTATTTTTTTCAAGAAATATAAGACGAATGCAATAATCACATTAGCCAAGGTCATCAAACCAAAAGAAAGTCTCTGTTTGTTTGCATTCATATCCCGTGTAACTGTAATAAGCGTATCATTAATTGGGATTAATTGTGATACAACACTCACAAATGTCCAACCTAGATAGAACATCAAGGTCCATAGCCAGATATCTCTCCATTTTCTCTTTTCAAACATCAAAGCAACATACGAAAATTGAGCGAAACCAGGTGAGAAACAGAACCATAAGAAAAACAATGTAGAATCAATAGGACCATCATAAGTTCTGCTTCCCATCACTATATACCAAATATAAAAGTCAGTAAATAGGTAAACAAACCAGCCCAATACTCCCCAGATGATGGGCTTCCAATATTTTTTGCGAATGAGAAAACCAATCCAAAGAGAGAGAAAAAGCAAATCAAAGTAAATGAAATCGACATTAATCACTCTAGTAACAAGAGAATCAACCATAGGCAAGAAAAACAAATAAGTTGTTTATAATTGTATCTGGAACTTCACCGGAATGGTTAATTCCTGATTTTTGCTGAAGCAAGTTTCATACCAGCATATGCACCTATAGCGCCTTGAATAATTCCATAAGGGATAAGGAAGTACCAGAAAGTGAGAAAAGCCCTTTCTACCGCAGGAGCTGGTATATAGAACCACAATAACGGAATAATACTTAGTAAAATCGCCAGAGCGGAAAAAATTATTGAAGAAAGAATTATAGCCTTAGTTTCATTCTTGATTATCTTCACAAACATCATGGATAGGTCAGCAGCTAACCCATAAGCGATATAAACTGCACACCAGCCCACAGCAGCCCAGGGTGATTTCAAAACAGGGTTAACGTAATATTCAAGCCACAGCTCTATAGATAAAATGCCAACTTAATATTATATAACTTCTCTTTCAAATTGAAACAATTTCATAGATGAAATTCCTCAAACATAAAGTTCGATCATAAAGCTAGAATTATTACAGGATTAACAAGCGAGTGAAAATGTAAAACATTTCTTGCACACACTCTCACCAGCTGGTTTTAGATAATATTATATATGCATGTCGTCAAATGGAATTGAATTTGTGAAATTGAAGTTTTTACTGCTTTAATATCTCATAAACGGGTGATACCTTGACTCAAGATAATAAACCATCAATAAGAGAAGTACTTACGAATGCAGCTTTCATGGTTCTATTCGCTGCACAGTTTACTGAAAATATTGGTAGAGCAATATCGGGTTTGGCTATAGAATTTCTTATCTTTGAACTTACTGAAAGTCCGTTGTTAATGGGGATTCTCGCAATAATATGGTTACTCCCTTTTGTCATATTAGCACCAATAGCTGGAGCATTAGCTGACCGCTATGATCAGCGAAAACTTATGCTTTACTCAAACATTGTGAGTGCCTTTGCTTCAATAGGTTTTGTGATTATTTATCTCTTCAATGAACAGCTAACACAAATACAATATGCAGTTGGGCAACCTATTCTAAATTACCTTAATGTAGCTGGACAGCCCGTACCAAATTATCTTCACGTTCTTTGGCCCTTATTCGTTCTTTGTTTCATAAATTCCTCATCTGCAGCATTCTTCTTCCCTTCAAGAAATGCATACACTCGGTTAATTGTTAAGAAAAAGAATCTACTAGTAGCTAATTCTGTAGGGTCTTCAGTTTTTCAAGTCGCAACAATTATTGGATTTGTTCTTGCGGGATTATTAGCTGCTAATAGTTATTTGCTGAGCTTCATAGTTAATTCATCAACTTTCGCTGTATCAGGTATTTTGATAGGAGTCATTTTCTTCATAGGTAAGAAACCTCCTGGGATTGAGAGAGAGAAAAGTAAAAGCATTAAGCAGGAATTGCAGCGCTTTGGGGAGGATATTGCAGTTGGATACAGAACAATTCGCAAGCATCCAAAAATATCTTACATGCTTGTAGTTTTCTCCTTTGTTACCTTTTCATTTGGAGCTATTAGTGTTCTCTTCATTGTAATTCTTCAAGGTGAAATGGGGTTAGGTCAGACGTGGTATGGTATATTACAAGCATTAATGGGAGCATCAGGAATAATTACAGCTATAATCCTTATGAGAATAGGGAGAATAAAACGCAAAATACTACTTCTAAATATCACTTTTAGTGCGATAACGGTATCTATGTACATTTTCGCAGTAGTAAGAGACCTCTATGTAATGGCAATTATAATGTTTAGTTATGGGATTATGTCGGTATGTATAAATGTACCTTCCACAACTCTAATTCAAGAATCAGTACCCTATGAACTGCAAGGAAGAGTGTTTGGTACTCAACAATTATTGCAAAATTTTGCACAACTGATAGGAATGGGAATAGTGGCTCTTATAGCAGAATATGTTCTGCCAATGTATGTACTACTAGGAAGCTCAGGAATCCTCACAATTTCAATTATTATTGGTCTTATCTATTCCAGAAAGAAGGGATTGATGGGATCAGATTATCCTGAAGAGATTCCATCAAAGAAGTTTCTGAAAGAAAAAACGGAAAGTGCGTTATAGTGAAGTTCCTACAAATCCTTCATTAGATTCAATGTAGAACCTGAGAAAAAAAACCGAACAACTAACTTCTTACTCTACAGGATTTTGTGTCGTATTCCTTAATCTATAATTGAGTAATTGATTAGAAGAAAAAAAAGAAAAAAAATTAAATTAGTACAAACAATTTATGTAGATTTCCATCATACTCTTGTGGTACCATTACACCGAATTGGTATGAAAAATATGTTAAAGCATAGACGAAGGCTTCTTCCATTGTTGTCTTAGGATTGGATTCAAAATGATTAACTAGAGTAAATTCTAAGAAATAGTAAGTCCACAGACCATTATTGAATTCATATGCATCCCAGCCCATTCCTTGTTCAGCACAAGCTGCACCAAACCAAACATATTCAGAATTAGGCATAGCCATTAACTCAGGTCCAAAACCACCGGCAAAGCAATGATCAATGAAAACAAATATTTGTTCAGCGACTGCTAATTCTAGTATAGCAGCTAACTCATAGTCCCAAAATCGTCCGTCCTCACCGTTTTCACCTGCTCCATAATCCCAGGCGCAGATAAGGCTTTCTCCAACTTTAGCTCTTGATCCATGACCTGATGTTACATAAGATATCACATCGTCTTCACTAGCATTTGCTACAACATTATTTAGTGCTTGTTTTATGTTATATTCAGAAGCTATGTCATCAAATTGATAGAATTCGTTTGAATGGTCGCCTAGAACAATAATATGTTCGTATCCTAGTCCAACAAAGTAGTTATACCAATCATTTGCATCTTCATCGCAGAAACGAAGATCGCTTATAACCTTATAGTCACTGATACCAACGATAACGGCCCAGTGCTCAGCTTTAACACGAGAAGGAGCTTCATGGTTAAAGGTCAGATCTACAGATGTAAGAGAAATTACCTCGGGTTCAGAGTCAATTCCTATTTCAGTTCTTGCAATGCTTGTAGGAATAAACACTCCGACAAACAAGCTAGATATAAAAATGAGGGAAACAAGGTAGAATTTTGAATATTTCATATTTTCACCTTTTATTGTTTAGTACAATAAAACTAAATCAACAAAATATCATGCTTGTGCTTTAAAATTTTAAAGTAGGAAAAGAAAAACATAAAGCATCTACTAAAAAGAAGAAAAAATAATTTCTCTCTCTTTCTTTTTTTTAAATATAAACAAAAACAAAAGATAAAAACTACATAACTATTGTAATCATGATATCTATGTTAGTTAAGAAATTAATTGGCAACCATTGTTATCTTTCACCAATCAGCTTAAATCACGCAGAATTATGGGCTGAATGGATGAATGATTTAGAAGTAACTATCCCTCTTGGAGATGAAGCGTATACCATTATAACAGTTGAAAATCAAAGAGATCTCATTTCTGAAATGATAAAAAATAATGTACATGTGTTTAGTATTTGTGATATTGAAACTGATACAGTAATTGGTCGTTCTATGCTACTAGGTGTTGATCTTGTTAATAGAACAGCAAGGTTTGGCATTGCTATAGGTAATAAAGAGTTCTGGAATAAAGGATATGGTCAAGAAGCTACAAAATTAACTTTAGATTATGGATTCAATCTTCTTAACCTTCACAGTATCATGTTAGGTACATTTTCATTTAATGAAAGAGCTATAAAATGTTACAAAAACGCTGGGTTCAAAGAGATAGGTAGGAGAAGACAAGCAAGAATTATTGGAGATAAGAAATTTGATGTTGTTTTCATGGATATTCTAGCTGAAGAGTTTGAATCATCAGAAGTACTTAAAGTCCTACAGGAACAAGAAGAAAACTAAAACAAGAAAAAAAGGGAGTGGAGAAGGAGAGAGCTAGTTTCTGAATCTTATACTCGTCATTTTTTTTCTGATATATGTTTTGCTGCAACATACCCAAATGTCATTGTAGGTCCTACAGTCGCCCCAGGACCAGGATAACTGTTTCCCATAACAGAGGAAGAGCTGTTACCTACAGCATATAATCCCTCAATTACGGATCCATCTTTTCGCAATACCTGAGCATGTTCGTTAGTAAC
Source organism: Candidatus Heimdallarchaeota archaeon (assembly GCA_019894795.1). Lineage (GTDB taxonomy): Archaea > Asgardarchaeota > Heimdallarchaeia > Heimdallarchaeales > Heimdallarchaeaceae > UBA460. The sequence goes on from JAGXNV010000007.1 coordinate 17,565, forward strand.
AAGACCACCTTTAGTTCCCAAATCTCCTGGAACAAATTCGACTGCATAAAATGGTGGTTTCTCCAAAGGAAATAAATTTGGATTAGGTTTAACGTTTGGATCGCCATAATAATGGTCATATGCACTATCTCCTCTACCAAAATCTTCATCTTTTCCAGTTTTAGCAAAGTCGTTAAAACATTTCACAGTATCACTAAGATTTTTTGCATTTACATCGATTTTCTCAGCTAACTCTTCTAATGTATCTGCAGTTTTGATATACCCACTCTCGAAATATTTCTCTGGAAACTTCATTCCTGGGAAAACCATTCCAAACATATATTTCGATTTGAAACGTTGATCAAAGATAAAATAACACGGGATGTGAGGTATTTCTTTTGAATGTTTTTTATACATTTCATGTACAACGACAACATAACTTGCAGATTCATTGGTAAAACGTTTACCTGCTTTGTTAACCATAATTCCTCCAGGATAACCTCGCTCTCCAACATGAAAGAAAGGTAGTTCATCAGGAGGAACAGATGAGGGGCCCCACCAAGCATCTTCCATAAGATCAACAGCAGCACCATGTTTCATTCCTGATAAAATTGCGTCTCCAGTATTCCCAGAATGTGCTGATGTCCATTCAGTTGTAATTGGTTTTGGATGATATTTTTCTCTCATTTCCAAATTATGTGGAAAACCTCCAGCAGCTAGAATTACACCTTTTTCAGCTTTTATTCTTATTTCAGAATCTTCTTTCTTAGCTATTACACCAACTATTTTTCCTTTATCCAATATTAGATCTTCAAAGGGAGTGTTAAGCCAAAGAGGAATGTTTTCATCCAGCATAGATTTTCTCAACCTTCCAATTAGTGCTCCTCCCAATGTAAGGTGTCTATAACGAATTAATAATCCAAAGATTGCACGCATCCCAGCTTTAAGTGCTGTCCATTTTCCTGCCCAAGTTGACATTATCATCCCCAGATTATGATATTCAGAGATAGAAAAACTAATTCCAAGAGGAACATCATAAGGGAAGGTATTAAGATACTGCAAATCTTTCTTTAGTTTTCTACCATTGAAAGGTTTACCTTCTAAAGCTCGACCTTGAGGAATTCCGCCAGGTCTTTCTGGATGATAATCAGAATAGTTTGGAACATGAATAAATTTGGTTTTAGTATTTTCTCTCAACCAATCAATCATTTTAGGAGCATTGACTAAATAAGCTTCTTTGAATTCTGAGGGAACACGGTCTCCAACAGTATTATCCATATAGGTTCTAGCTTTCTCCATTGAATCTACAATGCCTTTCTTTTCCAGAATATAGTTATTTGGTATCCAAACACCTCCTCCAGAGAGAGCGGTGGAACCACCATAACATTCTGATTTTTCTATAACTGTAACATCTAAACCAGCTTTCTTTGCCACAAGAGCTGCAGTCATTCCCCCTCCACCTGAGCCAACTATTAATACATCTGTTGTATAATCCCACTTTGTCATGATAAACGATACGTCTTCAGTCCTATTAAGTGTTTTCTGGAAATTCGTTAGTATATGAAATTAACTAAAACGGTTTTATGCAATACACAAAATCATATTTTTTCGTATAACAAAATGTGCATAAATCTTTAAAAGTCGAAATTACTATTTTAGCTGATAATCATGCAAAAAGAAAATCTTTCTACTCTCATTAACGAAATTAAAGAGAACATAGTTTCTGGTATGAAGAAATACAATATACCAGGAATGTCTGTTGGTATAATTTCAAAGGAAGGAATTATTTGGGCTGAAGGTTTTGGTTTCGTTGGCAGAAACAAAACAAGAGAAGTTGATTCTGATACTTTATTTTGGATTGGTTCTTTAGCAAAAGCTTATACTGCTACAGCTTTCCTTCTAGCAGTTCAAGATGGTTTAGTTGATCTAGATGATCCGCTCATAAAGTATTATCCTGAATTTAACTGGAATACTCGATTTGGGGAGAAGGAAAGGGAGAAAATTACTCTTCAACATCTATTAACTCACAGATCAGGATTGTAGCATTTTACACAAGTAAAAGAACCAGGAGAAGAAGGACTATTTTCGTTTGAAAAATACATCAGCAAAATAAATGAGAGTTGGCAGAAATATCCAGTTGGAGAAAGGCATTCTTATTCCTATTCTAATGTAGGATATGACTTGATTCCTTTTGTTTTACAAAAGATCACAGGCATGAAATTTAGTGACTATGTTAAGAAGAAAATCTACGAGCCATTGGGGATGTCTAGAAGTAAAATAGGAACAGCTAAAGTATTAGGAAATGAAAATTGGGCAAAAGGACATGAAAATGATAGTGAATTTGATTCTGTAAAATTTATCAGTCCCCATATAGGTGCAGGAGGTCATTACTTGTCTGTGAATGATATGTCCAAATTTGTTAAGATGCATCTTAACAATGGAATTGTTGATGGAAAAGAATTTCTGATTTTTGAACTTACTGGAAGTCCGTTTTTAATGGGTGAAGAGATGCCATCAGACAAATTTCTACAGGAAGAACTGAAAGTACAAAATTAGGTGAAATCCCTAAACATCACCAAATTATTGTTTCTTGTCTGAATCCACGTTCTTTCTTTCCCACCAATCATTGATATATTGAACTAACTTTTCTCGATCAAATTCTTTATCCTTCTCCAGCATATCGACGATTGCGTCTAATTCTTGGCGGGTTTCAGTAAAAATATCTAAACGTTTTTTTAGCGATGATTGCTTGGTTTTTATTTTTGATCTTAAACCCCTGAAATAATCAACAGCATCTTCAGAATTATCCAATTTGTCTATTCGTTTCATGAAAACAAATTTTTCTCCTCTGGTGAAAAATGGCATAGTGGTTTCGTTCATCATTCTGAATCTTTCGCCCCATTTCTCCTTCATCTCTTCCATTAATTTTATTCCACTATCAGTTATAATGTAAAGCTTGTTCGCTCTACCCTCAACAGTTTCTTCTTTAGTTTCAACAAGTTTGTCCTCTACTAGTATGTCCAGCAATCTAAGTACGTTTGTTCTAGGAAAATGGTATTCTTCTTGTAGTTGGTAACCAGTTATTCCTTCAGGATTATCTGTAAGAATCTTAAGTACAAAATATTTTCTCATTTCCTTGAACGATTCCTTAGACATCGACATTAGAGGTCTAAATACTCCAGGAGGATGTGGTCGTCCATGATGGAATCCTGGACGTCTTCCCCTTGGGGGATAACATTTTTTTGACATTTTGCCTTTATACATATTTATCACTACTATATGATACACAGACTAGTATATAAATATGTCCAATTTGGGCATATATCTACATTGGATATGTGTTATAAATGAACGCATCGGTTGATTTTGTAACCATTACCCAGTTCAAAGATTTTTCATAAAAGTTTAATAAATTGATTTCATTATAGTTATCTAGAGGATATTCAAGGGAAAACATAAGCTGACATTGAAGATTTGTTTAACGGCTCTCTTCATTGTAATTTTATTACTTCAACTTTCAAGTAATGGATCTATATGAATAAAAGCTAGTTTAGAGCAAGAATCAGAACTAAAGCTTGCATCAACTGTTGGAATTGTTATTACTGATGCCAATGTTGCTTCATATAGTTCAAGTGGAATAGGGACTGAGGATAATCCATATATTATTGACAACCTAAATATTAGTACAACAGACTCCTTGGCAGTAGAATTTACCTCTATAACAGTACACTTTGTTCTGCGTGACTCTTACTTGAAAGGGTCAACCTATGGGGTTTATGTCTCTGCAGTTACTTAAGGGATAGTTTCAATAATTAATTGTACTATTGAAGGAGCTCTTAGTATAGGTGGACCCAATGCCCACTATCTAAATATAGTTAACAACACTATAAGATTTAGTCAGGATTCTTCTTTTAGGCGAGGTCTGAATTATTCAAGAAATGTTGTTTATACTACTGGACAATATAGTGGTTCTTTAATGGTAATAGAAGAGGAAAATAACATCATAAAAGATAATGTCTTTTATGGAAACGCATCTGCACTTAGAATCAGTGGGATTACTAATTCTACAATCGAAAATAATGTTTTACATAATGCAGGATTTCATATTTATGATGATGATATTGTAAATATATCAAACAACACATACAATAATAATATTGTAAATGGAAAACAATTTGGGTTCATTCTCAATAGAACAAGCGAAACAATTTCTGGGAACCAATATGGGCAGATATATCTAGCAAATTCAATAGATACCAACATAGAAGGTTACACGATAGATGAAGTCAATATGGGAGTTCAAGTTCAGAATTGTACAAACATATTAATAGAAAATGTTGTCATATCTGGAAGATCAGGAATTGAAATTATTAATACTCAAGGCATTCAAATAGAAAATTGCATACTCAATGGGTATGGTAAGGGGATAGCATTTGACACTGTAACAGATAGTATTGTTCAAAACAATCACATCACTAACTACAGTTATGGTCTTGAATATAATTTTGCAGATAGAGTACAGATTAACAACAACAGTATTCTAGAAGCAACAGACATGGGGATATATTTCGAGGATAATTGGAACATAATTATTACATTCAACATTATCAGCAGTGTTGTCCAGAGTGCGGGGACAGAGATTGCTATAAATGTTGGGTCGTGTGAAAATGTAAGTGTATACTATAATGTTTTCATCAGCTTAGGAGAACTAATGGCTCAACCAGCAGAAGAATGGTCTTGCATAAATATAATGTGGTATAATGATACATTAGAGGTTGGAAATTATTATTCAGATTGGAATGGTATGGGAACTTATCCTCTGACTGGAAATGTGGGGAGTGATGATCTCTACCCCTTCATAGATATAGATGAGGATAATCTTAACGAATTTGACGAAGTAACAGTTTACTTCACGGATCCTTTTACTGCGGACAGCGATTCAGACGGTTTAGATGATGGTGAGGAGGTAAACACCTACAACACTGATCCACTTTCAGTTGACAGCGACTCTGATGGAATGGACGATTATTGGGAAGTAACATATGGTACAGATCCTAACACTGATGATGCTAATGAGGATCCTGATGAAGATGGATTAACAAATATTGAAGAATACACTCACAATACTTTGCCAACAAACAATGATACAGACTCGGATGGATATTTGGACGGAGAAGAAGTAGAAGCAGGAACTGATCCATTGAACAGTTCTAGTTATCCAATAATTGCTGATCCATCTAACTTGTGGCTGATTGTAGGTATATCAGTAGGAGCAGGTGTAATAATAGGAGTAAGTGCGTACATACTCATAAGAAAAAGAAAAGTAAAACCAACATCTACGAAGAAGAAAAAATAATTTTATTCACTTTCTCTTCCTCTTTCTCTTTTTTTTATAAAATTAGTATTTGAACACTTTGTATTTCAGACAATTTTTTAACTATGAGAACAATTGTAGTGCAGGAGATAAAAATGAGTGAGAAATGGACTACAAAGAATATTCCTGAACTTACAGGGAAGGTAATTATTGTTACAGGAGCAAATACTGGTATTGGATTTGAAGAAGCAAAGGAATTTACACGAAAAGGAGCGAAAACCATTCTAGCTTGTCGGAATTTGGAGAAAGGGGAAAAAGCTTTAGCGAAAATATTGAAAGAAATTCCTGATGCACCTGCTGAAATCATGCATCTTGACTTGGCAAATCTGGATTCTGTAAATCAATTTTCTACTGAATTCAAGAAAAAATATGATCGATTAGATGTACTTGTGAACAATGCGGGAATTATGATGGTACCATATCGAAAAACCGTAGATGGATTCGAAAGTCAAATTGGAACAAACCATCTTGGACACTTTGCATTGACTGGTCTCTTGTATGATTTGCTTACAGAAACAGAAGGGGCAAGAGTAGTAAATGTGAGTAGTAATGGTCACAGGTTTGGAGAGATAGATTATGATAGTTTTACATTTGATGAAGACAATGAGTACTCAAGAATGAAAGCTTATGGACAATCGAAGCTTGCCAATCTTCTATTTACCTATGAATTGGATAGAAGGTTCAAAAAAGGGAATATCAATGCAATAGCAGTCGCGGCTCATCCTGGCATGTCAAATACTAACTTAGCAGATCATATGATGGGGTTTGCTGCACCTATTCTAAAGGGTTTATTTGGTTTTATAATGCAAAGTGCGGCTAAAGGAGCACTTCCTACTATACGTGCAGCTGTTGACCCAGAAAATAAAGGAAGCGAATATTATGGTCCAGGAGGAAGAAAAGAACAAAGAGGATATCCTGTAAGGGTAGAATCAAGTAAAACCTCACACAATAAAGAAGATGCGAAGAAGTTATGGGATCTATCTGAGAAACTAACCAAAGTAAAATTTGGATTTGCGTAAATACTAATTTTTTGTTAAAATAGGTGTAAATAAAAATGCCAAAAAATAAATGGAGATTTGAAGATATTCCTGATCAAACAGGAAGAATAGCTATAGTAACAGGAGCAAACAGTGGTACAGGATATGAAGCTGCAAAGGCATTAGCTAGAAAAGGTGCTCATGTTGTTATGGGATGTAGGAATCAAGAAAAAGCAGAAAAAGCAAAATTTGACATATAATTATAGTAGTTGAAAAACAATGTTAGAGAAAAGATCACTTGGAAAAACAGACATCAAAGTATCACCTATAGGAATTGGTGTAATGATGTGGATGGGAGGAAAAGGCTTACTAGGTCGTATAGCTCCTGATGTTTCAGATGAGGTTAAGAATGAAATAATCAAAGAAGCATTTGAAGGAGGCATCAATTTCTTTGATACTGCAGAAATGTATGGGTTCGGTAGATCTGAATCCAATTTAGCTAAAGCTCTGAGAGCAAATGGAATTGATGATAAGGACGTTATTGTTGAAACAAAATGGAATCCCCTACTTAGAAGAGCAAGAAATATGCGAAGAACAATCAATAAACGTATTCGTTTTCTTGATGGCTATACAATTGATCTATACATGGTTCATCAACCAATCAGCTTTTCTTCAATTAAAACTGAAATGAAGGAACTAGCAAGACTGTTGGAAGACAATAAGATCAAATCAGTAGGAATAAGCAACTATAATGCAGAAAAGATGCGAAAAGCACATGAAGAGCTAGAGAAACTTGGAATACCATTAGCTGCTAACCAAGTAAACTACAGTTTAGTTAAAAGAAATATTGAGAGCAATGGCATTCTTGATACAGCTAAAGAATTAGGCATCACTATTACTGCCTATACACCACTTGCTGGAGGTCTTTTAACTGGTAAACTCCACAACAATCCGGAAGCCTTGAAGAAAAAGTTTGCAATGTATCGGATGGTTGCTAAGAGGAATTTAGAGGAGAGCATACCATTAGTTGAAACATTGACAGAAATAAGCAAAGCACATGATGTTCTTCCAGGTCAAGTTGCACTTAATTGGTTAGTTACTTATCATGACGAAACTGTTGTAACAATTCCTGGTGCTACAAAAGCTTACCAAGCTAAAGAGAGTGCTGGAGCTATGGCTTTTAATTTAACCAAAGCAGAATTAGAAGAAATAGCAGAAGCATCGGAGATTTTTCTATAGACAAAATCTCCAAGCTATTACTTTTCATTTTCATTCAACTACTGGTTTGAAAACTATATTTTGCCAATAGATAAAACCTGTATCACTGTCAAGTTCCATTGTTTCACCATCAAAGGGTCCCCCAATTATAATTAATTCTGTTTGACTTATTGGTTGTAATATGAAATTCTGCCAATCCAAAGAAAGAACATTGTTCTCAATCTGCAGTGTCACAGTACCAGGAATTTCAGTATCAGTATAAACTGAATAATGTCTCATCCATGTTTCGTAGTTTCCTAAGGATGAAGACCAATTAGACAGGAGCTCTTGGTCTACTTGGTAGGAAGGACAAGTGATAAACGCTACATCTTCAATTGAAAGTATCAGATAGTCTTCAACGAAACTTACTTTTACATCACCTACATCTAGGAGCCAATGAGACGCAACAAATGTGCTTTCATTCAAGGGTTTCAAATCCATTTTGGAACCTTGATAGATGAGTTTTAAGTTGCCTGATGAGGTTTGATATACTTCTATAATTTCACTTCCAATACTGTACAAACCAATGTGATTCTGTAATATTGTTGTATCTACTTCTTGGTATTCATAATCTGTCTTTTGTTTTTTCAATCCAGTTTTAGTTTCATACATAATCTCAAGTATTTCAAGAGCCAAAGTTTTACAAGGATCTACAAATTCTTCTGAATTAGCATACAATACAACGCCTAATTGTTGCTCAGGTATTACTGCGAAGATAGATCCTGTCCCATCGCATGTTCCTGCGTGAAATACTATTTGCTCATTTTCTGGTAATAAATGATTATCTACAAAGAATCCTGCTCCAATTTGTTGGGGATCCCTAGAGGAAGAATATTGCGATTCAAACATTAGAGATAGAGTAGTTTCATTGAGTATTTGATTACCATTCACATTCCCTTCATTGAAAATGAATCTGGCAAACGCATTCATGTCGTCTAGAGTTGTATAGAGATTACCTGAAGCTAGTGTAATAAGGTCATATTGATTATATGGGATATTGTTTTTACCATCTTTGTAATAACCCATAGCTATTTGTGCTTGAGCTGGAGTATCCTGAGATAGGAAACCACTAGAATTCATCCTGATTGGTCGAAGTAAAGAATCACGTAATCGAAATGCAAACAATTCTCCTCGAACAACCTCTATTATCCGTCCTAGAATATTGTATCCTATATTCGAGTACTTGAATCTATAATTGGCTGGAAAAGCAACATAAGATTCTTCTAAAGAAGCAACTAAATCTCTTAGGATGTATGTTTCATTATCCCAAGCCCATAAAGGGATATTACCATTACGGGGCAACCCAGATCTATGTGCTAAAATGTTCCTAATAGTAATGGGATCTGAATCATTGAATCTAGAATTAATTGAGAAATCAGGGAGATAGGTTTCAATTGGAGCATCAAGGTCGACAAGACCCTCTTCATATAATCGCATAATTTCAACTGCCGTAAACACTTTCGATATAGATCCTGCTCTGAATACAGTTTGGAGATTTGCTTCAACACCTGATTCTATATTGGACATCCCAACTGCGTTTTGGTAAATTGTTTCATTACCATTTATCAAACTAACACCGTAACTTGGGAGATTGTGTTTCTTCTGAAGTTTGTTTAGTTGGTATTTCGTATATTCTATCGCATAAGTATAATCATCTATAGGAATCTTTACTGGTTTCATTGGTGGGTAAGGAATCACAACAAGAGTGGTTGAAAGTATACTAAGAAGTATAACAAAAATCAACACTTTTCTTTTTTTAATGAGTTCTTTCATTGTATCAGTCTTTGAAATTTATAATCTGATACACCTACCGACACTTTTATAGCTATGCAAATTGACTAAAAAAGAAAAAAAGTAAAGATTAAGGTTTAATCCTTCTTTTTCTATAATATTGTGTAAATGCAATTATTATCAAAATAGATATTGTAGCGGAAAGGTATGAACTAGTGTCAACCTTTACTCCACTGAGTGATTTCACAGATACAACATGAATACTTCTAGATTTAAATTAGTTGCTAGAAATAGTGCATACTCACGATTTTTCAGCTAATTGCTTATCCTCTTTTTTTGTTTTTATTAACCTAAATAAGTATGGTAGAGCTAGAAAAGATGTACCAAACAATCCCATTTCAACTACTACATCATAAGCTAAGATACCAAATTCAGTAATCCCATTGGGCTTGACATAACTTGCACCTACGGCAAATTCTATCCACCTTTGTCCTGAGAGCCATTCACCCAATGTCCAAACTGCTATAAAAGCAACTATCATAAGGAACAAAAAGATAGCTCTTTTCCTTGCTTCTTTGTCGGTTAGGATAAACCATATCACAGTTAGAAGTATCATTCCTGATAAGGAAATTACTGTTGTTAAGGAAAAAATCTCTCGTCTTTGGTAGATGTTTGGATCACCGATAGGAATATTGGAATAGTTATAACCAAGAGCAACAAGAACAATAGTAGCAACAACGTTTTTCAAAAATAAGAAAATTGCAGCTAAGATTATTCCATTCTTTCGAGATTCTTTATTCATTAATCTATCACCAACGAACAAGGAAACGACAATTATTGCAGGAACATCTGCAAAAGCTTGTATCGGAAGGATAAGCCAGACATAAGAGCTAATATCAATTCCAAATATCGAAGCATATGATATTATCCTTGCGCCTGAGAAATACATGCCAATTTCAGATCCTAGATAAATGAAACATCCAAGCAGGAATACCCAGAAATAATCTTTTCGCTTATTCTTCTTCCAATCGTAAATACAAACAATTAGAGCTAACAAAATCCATAATAATTTTACTGTATATTCAAAACCAAAATATCCGCCTCTAATAATGTAAAACGACATTTAATCACCTAATAATGTCGTATTCATATATTCAAATAAAAAGATTACCCAAATTTGAAAAGAATATTCTTTCCTGAGTATCTCACTGTTTTTTATTAATCGTCGGTATTGTCTTCCTGATCTTTTTTACGGAACCAACTCTTAATTCCAACAGTCACTCTTGAGTTTCCACTTGTTAGCCCAATTACTGCGCCAAGTAAAATTAAACCGATTACTAGAAAGAATAAAACCCCTAAGCTCGCAGCAATCCAAAGAGGAGACAATACCCATAGCCATGACCAATCAATTACATGTGTTAATTTTAATATAACGAAAATTATCAATAGAAGTGTAGGTAAACCCATCCCGCCACCGGCACTTTTACGTCTATTTTTGTTTGTCATTTCAGATAATTTATAGCTGTCCAAGTTTAAATAACTATCCAAAAGAAATCCTGGTTCAGATTTTAAGAAGGAGTTTCAATATAAGTTTAATAAGGAAACATAATATATTTCACTTGAACGAAACATCAGAGAATGATAATTCTATTGAAGGAGAGATTCAACTTACAAAGGATGAAGTGATGAGAACATAATACTTGATAGTACAATGAATTGAATCTGTAAGATAAATAATAGAAAAAGAAGAAAAGAAAAATCCCTACTATAGGGATAAAAATGTAATTTTAACTCTCCGAATTAGCAATCTTTTGAAATGGCAAATCCTCCGCATCCTTACGAGACATCTTCTTGTATCCATAAAAAATAAAGATAAATGCTAAATAAACCACTGCTAGAACACTACCAACGATATTGAATGTGTTTATAGTAAGTAAACCCAACATTGAATCCTGGACAAGTGTGCTACTGAAATTGAAACAGAAATGTGCCAATATTGTAATTATTAAGCTACCTTTAGTGTTATTATAAAGAAAAGTCAAAATTTGTGTTATTACCATCACTAAAACAAAATAGATACTAATGGAAATTACTGCAGATACCACACCATATTGAAGTGATGCATATTGACTGCTTCCTTCAATAAAAAAGAGTGGAATATGCCATACAAACCATATTGGCCCAAGTATAAGACCAGACACTAAAGCATTGTACTTGGATTCTAGTTTTGGTAACATAAGACCTCGCCAACCTGCTTCTTCCGAAATTGGTCCTGATAGCAATCCGAATCCAATAAAAGCGAATACATTACCAACAGTCAAGCTAACACTTGAACCAGGTGATGCTCCTGCAAGGAAAAACACAATACCCACAACGAGAGGAGCTAATAATAAGATCAACGCAGCAAAATACCATACCCAATGGACTTTCCACCTTACATATCCCCGTAGTATCTTGAGTACACCCTCTTTTCCTTCTGCGAGAGAAACAACCAAGAATACAGAAATAGTAGGACTAAATGCATATACTAGCCATAAAATCACATTGGCAGCTGTCACATTATCAAAAGAAAAAAACGAAATATGGAACACATTATGTATAATTGTAACAATACTAGCAAGAAGATAGGAAATTAAGACAAACCATATAATCTGATGTTTTTTTATCCATTCATTATTCATATATTGAGCATTAGACCCTATTATATAAGTTTTCAGACCAAAATGTTATAGAATGATTAGCACCTATTTTTATAGTTCTTTTTTTCATTTTAATATAAAGCCTATTGAAGAATTGAATATACAGAAAATTCTCAAAGAAAACTTTTTAGTGTTTCAAAAGGTACTCCAATTACAGGAGAACATACAGAAATTGAGTTTTGATGGCTTTTCATTTTATTGCAAAGCCACCCTATAGAGGAGAGACAATGATGAACGGAGAGGAGCATGTTATCAAACACAAGTTGTATCCAGGAGCAAAACTCAAAGATTGTAGAACAGTGATGTATGAAACAGATGACTTATACAAAGAGATAATCTTCACTAGAACTTGCATTTTTTTCCTTTGAAGATTCAAGATAGTTGGATAAACTTAGCAAAAGTTATAAAAGTCAGCTCACTTTTGATGTCAATGAACATAAAGAAATTAGTTGGAGAAATTTGTTATTTAGCACCAATTAATGTAGATCATGCTGAATTATGGACAGAATGGATGAATGATCTTGAAGTAACTATTCCTCTTGGTGATGAAGCTTATGAAATGATTACTCTTGATAATCAAAGAGAACTAATTAACAACATGATAAAAAATGGAGTTCACTTATTTAGCATCTGTGATCTGGTCACAGATGAAATTATTGGTCGTTCAATGCTTCTTGGAATCGATCTTGTAAATAGAACAGCGAGATTTGGAATAGCTATAGGGAACAAAGATTTCTGGAATAGAGGATATGGACAAGAAGCTACTAAGTTAACTTTAGATTATGGTTTTAATCTTCTTAATCTGAACAGCATCATGTTAGGAACTTTCTCATTTAACAAACGTGCAATTAGATGCTATGAAAAAGCTGGATTCAAAGAGATAGGGAAAAGAAGACAAGCGAGAATAATTGGAGAAATGAAATATGATGTGGTTTTTATGGATATTCTTGCTGAGGAATTTGAATCTGTTTTCATTCAAGGGCTAGTAAAATAACGTTTTCATTTTACTGCAAAGCCTTTCTCCTTCCAAGAAGTTCGTCCTTACAAGAAGATACCTTATCAGATGTAATATAAGCTGTAGAAGGATAGAAGAAAGAAAAAAATGTATGGTTTCCTAATAAGATAGATAGGAAAAATGGCTAAAACTTTATAGGTGTGAATTCTCAATTGCAAGCATTATGCGTTTTCAACTTTTCACAACTAAGTTCATTGCAGCTCTCACTGTATCTGTATTTATTGTTTCATTCACATTTAATAGTCTCTTTTTATATAGCTTGAGCTGGAGTGGTCCTTATCCAGTTGAATTTGATACAACTGATTTGGAAAATATTCAATATAATGAATTTCGTCCATTGCAAATCATCCAGATTGATACTGAACATTATATCGCAATTTTCCTATGGTACAGTAGCTACAATTATGATAAATGTTATATTTGTGAAAGTACGAATCTAAAAACGTGGACACACTTAATAGATGTTGATTCCATAATATATATCAATTACGTTTACCCAGATTATCCATGTGAACTTACTCAATTGAAAAGCGGAAAAATAATTTTTACAAGAGCTAGACATTATGAATCAGAAGGATATATCAAACTAGGTTACCGCGAGACAACATATTTGGAATCATGGAGTCCACTTAAAGAAGCATATCTAAACCTCACTCTTGCTAATGTTATTAACTACAAATTTTACCATGATTGCATTCTAGCTTTTGAAGAAGGTTCTGTCACTAAATATCTATTAATTGAAGATATCTGGAATGAGTATTATGGAGACAACAGACTAATTTTGGGATATATTGAAGAATCAAATGAAACATTTATTGTAGAAGATATTTACAATTTTGATGAAGACAAATACTTTATAGATTTTATACTCTGGAACGATAAACCCACTATTCTCTATAAAAAATACGGAGATGTAAAGAAGATAGGTATAGCTATCTATAACAATAGTCAATGGAACTATTTTGGAACAGAAAACGTTGATGATGACTATCACTATGAGTTGTTAGTGCATGAAGATGATCTTCACGTTATTTATGATACAGCAGCTGAGCAGCTTCAAATCGCAGAGATTGAAATCAATTATCAAGATACAAGCTTGCACTTATCAAATAAAAAAACTATCACCCAAAGTGCTTTTTTTAGATCTGTTTGTGATGTTGAAAATAGTAATCAGAAGGCAATAGTTCAACATGATTATTATGCACTCACAGGTTATTATATTGAAGAGCTTGATAGTATTC
>JAGXNV010000079.1 GCA_019894795.1 Candidatus Heimdallarchaeota archaeon
CATCATCACTGATGCACCTTGTGATGTGTTGATCGTAAAAGGTATTAATTGGAAAGAGATCAAATCCATCCTCAACCATATCTGTCCCAGTAGATTGACACAGACATTTGTCATCAGGAAGGCACGAATGCCCTATAATAATCAAATTCGCTCTTTTCTTAGAATAGTAAGGATCTTTGATGTTTGCCATAAAAAGCCTATCTAATATTTTCACTGAATGTATATCACAAGGATGAACACCCATGACAATATTTGTCTCATCACCATCAAAAATATCTTCTGATCCTTCTTTATTGAACTGCATTGTTTTATATCGTGGAGGTGTTAAGAATTTCTTAATTCCTAGGATTGTTCTGTGATAATCAAAATCAAGTTCTGAAGAATTATTGATCTCCTCAAAAGAATATTTACTCTTTTGTTTTACAGGACCAAATAGTTTCCCTTTGCTTTTAATTATATTAATAAAGTCAGGAAATACTCTTTTTTCCATTTTGTAAGTCTTCATTATACTGCGGTTTTATTGGGGAATATATAAACTATTAGTCGATTACATGGAAGAAAAATTAAAGCTTAAACAGACTATTTTATATAAAGATAAATTCGCTGAATTAATTTAGAAATTAATTAGGGGACTAATGGTTTATAATTCATTAAAAATTCAACGAAAAAAGGACGAATGGTGCTATAAAAAGAAAATAAAAGAAGGAAAAAAGGAAAGAGAGTACTTAGTTCCTCTGTGGATCATATGGTTTTAATTCACCAACATGTCCACCAAGTGGAAGGTTTGCCATTTCATATGTTTGATATCCCCTTGTTAAGTTTCTTACATCAAATGCCTTGGCACATAGTAATCGATAAGCAATATACGATGAAAATCCAACCATACAGTAGACATAAACGATTTTATCTTTAGGAATCTCTTCCAATCTGGAACGAATTTGCCCAAGCGGAATGTTAATAGCTCCAGGGATGTTACCAGCTTCAAATGCTTCAGGACTTCTGACATCGATGATTATTGCACCTTCTTGAGCAAGTTTTTCAGCTTCATGCCAATGCCAAAGTTTTACATCACCTATATGAATGTTAGATGATACAAATCCAGCCATATTTACAGCGTCTCTAGCACTACCAAATGGTGGTGCATAACTTAACTCTAGGTCTTGTAGATCATATACTGTTCCACCAAAGTAAATGACAGTTGCTAAAACATCGATTCTTTTTTCCGCTCCTTCACCACCTATAGCTTGAGCTCCTAATACTTTCCCACTATCAGGATCATACAAAAGTTTCATATGAACTGGAAACGCTTGAGGATAATAACCAGCATGATTATTTGGATGAACATATATTTTTTCATATTTCATATTCCTGCTCTTTAATTGTTTCTCAGTAAGACCTGTTTGAGCAGCAGTTTGACTGAAAGCTTGAAGAACAGCAGTTCCTAGAACACCTTTGTATTCAGATTTTCTTCCGGCAATATTGTCTGCAGCTATTCTGCCTTGTCTATTAGCTGGTCCCGCTAAAGGCGCAGTGGTTAACTCATTAGTCATGAAATGTCTAATTTGAACCGCATCACCTACAGCATAAATAGATTCATCAGAAGTTTGCATGTGTTTGTTTACAACTATATATCCTCTGTCAGAACGTCTAGTCCCGAATCTTTGGCTAAATGTGTCTCTGGTCTAACACCAATTGATAAAATGATCAAATCAGCTTCAAGAGTTTTTCCACTTTGTGTACAAACACAGTAATGTCCATAAGTTTCCTTAGGATTTACACAAAACGATTTTACACCATCACCCAATACAAGATTGATCCTATTGAGTACAATTTCATTATTAATAAATTGAGCCATTTCCTTATCAAAAGTTGGTAGAACTTGATCTAATAACTCAACAATTGATACTCTAATTCCTCTATGTGAAAGGTTTTCAGCCATCTCCATGCCGATATATCCACCTCCAATTACAACAGCTGTGGTAGGATTATTTTGTGTAATGAACTCTTCGATTTGTAAAGTGTCAGGGATGTTGCGCAAAGTAAAAACTGGAACTTCGTCAATTCCCTCGAAATTTGGTCGAATTGGTTCAGCTCCAGGAGAAAGAACTAGTGTGTCATATGGAAGCGAATATTCATTCTCTTCAATTAAATCCTTAACTAAAACTAGTTTGTTCTTACGGTCTATTGAGATTGCCTCTGTATTCACGCGAACATCAATATTAAATTTGTTTAAGAAATCTACAGGAGTTTGGAGTACTAAAGCATCCTTCTTTTCAATAATTTTACCTATATAATACGGCAGCCCGCAATTTGCAAAACTTACATGTGGTCCTCGTTATAAGATGATTATTTCTGTAAATTCGTCTAATCGTCTCAATCTTGCTGCTGTTGAAGCTCCTCCTGCAACTCCTCCAACGATAATTACTTTCTTTGACATTATTATTACACCAATTTTTATCGAAATTCGGAAAAAGTCATTTAAGACAGTTTAAAGGTTAATTGTCACGACATGCTTAATTAAAAGATTAATGATTTGTTAAATTGATTAATTCATTAGATATATAACCAGAGTATATATGTAATAACTGGGTTATTATTCAAATATGATTCTGAATTGAAATGTGGAACAATCAACAAAAATATTTTTTAACAAGCTAAGTTCCATTAAACTATCATGACTAGGATATTAGTAACAGGTGCCACTGGATGTTCAGGAAAAGGTGTCATTCACTATCTTCTTAGTCAGGGTTTCGAGGATGTTCATGGATTAGTGAGACAAGTACCTAGTATCCCTTATTCTGATGTTTCTTACATACAAGGAGACATTACAAACAAAAAACAGATGCAAGAAATACTTGTAACAAATCAAATTGATTCAGTTTGGCATTTAGCAGGAGCAGTACATCCCCATACCAAGAAAGCGTTATTTCATAAAATTAACGTTGAGGGAACTCAAAATGTTTTAGAAGCGTCAATAAACGCCGATGTGTCATCCTTTCTTTTCACGAGCTCTATTGCTGTTTATGGTAAAATTGAAGAAACGCCTATAGTTGAAGATCATCCGCTTAAACCTTTGGGTAATTATGCAAAATCCAAGGTTGAATCTGAAAGTATTGTTAAGCAACTCTCTTCTGAAGCTGGATTGAGAGGAGGGATCATCCGTTTATCAACTGTTTTAGGAAAAGAGGATAGACATTTCTTTCCTATTGTAAGTAAACTAATTAAAGCAAATATTTTTCCAATAATGGGAAACCCTAATCACAATTTCTCAATCATTCATCCTTATGATATCGGAAGAGCATTGGAAACTATTTTCCATGCTAATCAAATGAAAATAGATTCTTATAATGCTATATCGACTGATATTTCAATGAAGAAAATGATACTGGATATCGAGATGTATATGAAAGGTAAGAATCGTTTCAAATATTATCTCCCATATCCAATCGTTTATTTCTTTGCATGGTTAGTTGAGATGTTTACACATGTAATCACTCCTAACAAGGACCCAATATTCAACAGAGAATATGCCCAGCTAATAGGTAAAGAATGTACAATGAATATAGATAAGTTGAAAGGGTTGGGGTATACCCCTATGATGAACCAAGAAAAAATATTTCAAGATATGATTTATCCTGATCCTGTTCCTGTGCCTATTACCAGAAAAAATAAGATTGCACAATCAAGGTAACTTTCAGATAAGCTTTTTTTATTAGTAATCACAACTACCTCTAATGTCAATTGTAGCATTGATTGAGGTTTTAGATTATTGTATCGGCTGTAACAGCTGTGTTGAAGTCTGTCCTAGATATTTATTTTCAGTTGAACATAATAAAGCTGTAATAACGAATTTTGTTCACTGCCACGATTGTGGTCACTGTGTTGCTGTTTGTCCGGTTGATGCCATCAATCACAGAAGAATTATCGTAAATTCCTTAGATGAAGATTTTCCCAAAATTCAAAGACAATTTAGTTATGATGAAACACTAGCTTTCATCAGACAGAGAAGATCAATACGTTATTTCTCTAACAAGAAGGTATCTGCTGAACAAATAAATCAATTAATCGAGCTTGGACGCTTTGCACCTACCGGGCATAATGCCCGAAAAGTAGCTTATACTATCGTTAGAGAACGTGATCAAATTGAAACAATATTAAACGCAATGATAGAATTCTTCAAAGATTTAACAAAAAAAGCAAACAGTCCCTTATGGAACGTCCTTGCTACATTAGTTGGAAAGCAAAAATATCTTAGTCAAATAAAGAGGAATATGTATAGACTCGAAAGTCATATCTCTCACTGGGAAAAAGGCATTGACAAGGTCTTTCATAATGCATCTACATTACTTCTGATTCATGTCACTAAAAAAACAGCTACCCCTGTGGAAGATTGCGCTATAGCAGCTCAGAATATTATGCTCGGTGCTCCAAGTATAAAGCTAGGTGCAACATTCATTGGCTATCTCCTTCATAGTTGGAAAGGTTCTAAGGTGATAAGAGATATTATCGGAATACCTGCAGACCATGGATTGTACGCATGTTTAGCAATTGGATATCCTAAAAATAAATTCAAAAGAACAGTTCCTCGACCAGATCCAAAAGTAACGATTTGGGAAGAATGAGTATCCCTATCTCAGCCTTATTTTGTACATCGTTTAATGAAATCTATTATATTTACTATTATTGAGGGATCGGACGATGTTCGGAATTCATTTTCTTCAACAAGACCATCTTTACTTTTTATTACAATTGTTAGGTTTCCTTCAGTATTAACATAGAATCGGTCTATAGAAAAAATTGGTCTAGCATAAATTTGTTTTCCTGGCATTTGAACAAACATTCTTTCTTCTGTGATCCACAGAATACCATCGTTACCATATGCTACACCTGAACCTGAAGGTACATTATCGATATAGAGTATCTTCTCTTCCCGGGATAGTTCTGACATGTCATTAGTTATGGACCTGTTAATGGGCGTAATAGCAAAAAGAACATCTATGATTCTTGAGAAAATTGGCTCTTCTATCGATAGATATTGAACTCTTGTTTCTTTATCGATTAAAATTATGGTATTTCGGGAGGTTACACCTAATACAATATTCTCCTCACCTCCAACGACGATATGATTATTTATTTTACCTCTGAAAAATCTTGAGTACAATCCTGTATTATCGTCACCTGGTTGTTCAAAGATATAGATAAAATCTCCTGCTTCGAATTTTTCTGTTTCATTTTTTATTGTATAATTGCCAATTGAGGTATACCCATATTCAGAGCTTAATCCCGCCGAATTATGGATGTGCTCTAAAGATTTCGCTAAATCTCGAAATTGATCTAACCAAGAAGATAATTTTTCCATAGGTTTGTGAGCATAATAGATAGTAGGTGAAGTAGTTTTCTTTTTGCTTTGATCTTTCTTCTTATCGCTTTCACCTGCTTTCCATACAAACCCCTTATCGTATAGGTCATCTAAAACACCATAAATTTTGGACTGAGGGATATTAGACTCTCTAGCAATTTCAGGAGCGGTTGCTTCACCAAGTTTGACTAAAGCTATGTATGCTCTTGAAGTATATTCAGTAAATCCAATTAGCTTTAACTTATCAATTATTTGTGGAGTCTTACTCATAGTCAATATAATAGTGAAAGGAAACCTTTATAAATGTTACCACTTCAGTAGTAAGTAGATAAGTTACCACTACGGTGGTATGATAAGGCGTGAAAAAAATGGCAAGAAAAGGCGTAAAATATCTGAATGGACTGGCAATAGTATCAATAGTCTTTATACTGGTATCAGGCATTCCATTAGGGATATTAACTAGCTTAGCAATTACAACTGGGGGATCATATTCCAACCAAGATGTTCCAGTTGCTGCGGGTTCTAGCGAACTTCTGATGTTAGATGCAAATTACAATACAAGAATATTTCTTGTGTATTGGATCTCAGGCGATACTTCTGATTTTAAAGTATACGTGATGACAGATACCGAGTATGCTAATTGGCAAAATGTAAATGATAGTGTTCCTCCAACCAACATCCAATTTAAATCTAGTAGTGAAGATATGTATAGATTACTAGAGACTGAAGGTGATCATTATATTTACATTGTGAATGATGGTGCTTCAAACTTATACTACACATCTCATTATGCTTCAGCACGAATAGGGTTGATTATTGCTGGAAGTATTTTAGCGGTAATATTCACATTTTTCGTGGTTATAATGGTTTTCAATACAATCGGTTATTTCATCAAGTATCTAATAATTTGGCCCATTACTGGAGCAGGTAAATATCAGTCAAACGGATCTAGCTCAAGGAAACTCGATAGCTATGAAAGGAAGAAGGAAAGGTATGATTATCAATATGTATCAGCTTCCACTCCAACTTCTACCAGCACTAAAGCTACCCCAAAATCCACAACTGCTGCCGTAACTGCATCAAAAACTATTACACCTACACCAATCTCTGCTTACAAGAGAAAAGTTGCAGCTGCACAAGCAATTGGCAACTATATAGTAGCTGGTCAAACTAAGAGATATGATAACAAGAATAATTTTCTTAACCAGGTAACCAGATACTGGGATCACACAAACATTCCTGAACGAGTTTTAGGTTTATTAGCTTTATTCTTCCTAGTTCTAGGAATAGTAACAACTTCTTGGTTCCTTATAGCGGTTATGCCTATTACCTTACTTGGTATAGCATTCATAGTATTCTTTACCAACCGAAATACAACTGAGAAGCTCATTCGAGTAGTAGAGAGCTATCAAGCTATCTATGTTTATGACGCAGCTCGAGTACTAAATACTTCAAGCGACATACTAAGAATGAATGTTTGGAAAATTATCCGATTAGGCTTAGCCCCTATTGGTTATGATAGTGAAAACGCTATTCTCTTCGATGTCACCAAAGTTGACCCCTCCAAGAAAGAAAAACTATCCCCAGCAGCTGAAACTATCCATCAACAGTTAGTAGCTGAAGTAGATAAAAAAGAGGAGAAAAAGGAGGAAACTGTTGTTTCTGGAAACGAAATTCAATGCCCCTTCTGTGATAGTGACAACCCTCCTGACTCCCTCTTCTGCATCAAATGTGGTGCATCTTTAAAACCAGCAAAATAATCCCCTCTTTTTTTCTTTTTCTTCTTATTTCCATAGAATCTGCTTTTTATTAAGAAAAAACAAAAAAATAAAAAGAATAAAGTTATCTTATATGTTCATTAGGACATTTAGGAGTTTCAAAAACTTCTTTTAGTGTAATAGATTTCAAGAATGTTTGATCATTAAGAACACCTTTGACATTGTAAAACCTAAACCAAATGTCAGTTCTCATTTTATCAATGATTTCGTTTTGGATGAATTCAAGTTTTTTAATGTCATTTGACATTAACTCTTTATATTTAGGAGATTCTCTACCTTCATCAAATTTATAGTATTTTAGTAGATCTCCGTCTAATATAGTTTGTTTTATGCTTCCTAACCACTGTTCAAATTCTTGTTTTTCGCAATCTGCCATTGTTTTCAAATTTGGAGGTACATAAGTCACAGCATATCCTCTAGCTTGATCTCCTTCTACACAACATTGGATATCATACCCTGCATTATCTATTGCATTATCAAAGATATTTCTTGTTCCTTTGCTAGACACACCTATACAGATGTAAGTGGTGTCATTGTTTTGAGAGCGCTGATAGACATGATCATGACCATATATAGCTGCTGTTACACCAAAACTATCAAATAGAGGAGTTAAAGTTGTTTGAGCAAACGCATCAGAGTTGTTTCTTGTTAATCCGTACATACCAACTGTTAGAATAGCTGAATGTAAATAAACTATACAAAATTGAGGTCCTTTTCCTTGTGCTCTATTTTTTCTCCACTCTTTGAGAACATTGAATAACCATTTCCATTGTCTACTTTCGCAATCAATGCGTTCATTACCCCAATTAAGTCCCACTGTATCCAAATGAATCATTAATACATTACCTTCAGTATGGGAATAATATGCTCCTCCTTCTTTTTTAGGTGTTTGAACAAACATATGGAAATGTTTCTGTGTTCTTTTCTTTCCGCCGAACCATGCACCTCTGCCAATTCCACCATTGAAGTATCCATGGTTTCCCAAAGTTGGTACAAAAGGAATTCTCGAAAGAACTGCACTACCGCAAGTAAATAAATCAGCCCAATATTCGTGATAAGAACCATTATCTACATTATCTCCACTTGTAGTAAATGCTTGATAACCTTTATTGAAAGTATAATCTAACTCTTTCAAATTAATATTCAGCATCAGTTCATCAAGTTTTTCAGTAGTTCTTGGTTTACATCCACGAACTTTGCCTCTCTTAAACTTCGCTTTGTTTCCCGCATGTATATCTGAAACTGATACAAAGAATGTAGGATTTTTCTGATTGTGAACTCCTGCAGTAAATTGCTTGATCCTCGAACTTCCGATAAGTTTCTTATTCTCATCAAAACACTCAATTCTATAATAATAATTCTTCTTTTCTTGTAATTCTTCTATCAATCCTAAAAATAGTTCAGGAGCTGATGTAACAGGATGATACTGGAACTCTGAAGAATGCTTCATTGGAATTTCAGCTATCTCACATAGTTCAGCATTGAATAGATGTATCATACAGCTGCCTTTAGCTTTACTTTTGAATGGATGTTTTTTATCTACATCAACCAGTAAATTGACTTTATTAGATTTAAGAAAACCATAATCAATGTATGCTGTTACTAGTATTTTTGTAGGATCGTCTACTATTCTCTGCATGTAGATTTTATCTACAAAAAAATCAATCTTAGGTAAATCTTCCTTCTTTTCTTCTTTCGTATCGTAAGGTCTATATTCAACTTTATCAAAGTCTTGAACCTCAAGAGCATAGAAATTCTCTTCTTCAGCGTCTCGTTTTTTCTTATATTCTAGTATTTTTGCTCGATCTCTTCTTGAGGGACCCTTACCTTCAGGAGGAATAATTGTGCTACTCATTGAAATAAGAATAAAGCTTTTGTTTATTAATTTTCTCTATGTGTTCTAATAAATATTATTCCAAAAACCAATTTGAGTTGATATTTAAAATGCGGTATTTGTGTTTTTTACGCTGAGGAAGGTAAATTAACTGTGTTATGCTACAATTATCTATACTCAGATTACTAAATATTTCTTCTGTAGCTTCAAGAATTTTCATAATTATCATTCTGATGCAACCACCATGTGATACAATTAATATATTGTCTTCTAGTGAGTGTTTTTCTGTAATCTTAACAAAAGTTCCCCAGATTCTTTCCTCAAATACTTCAAAAGATTCTCCACCTTCTCTGAGTATTCTCTCTTCAAATTCATCTTTTGCTAATTCATCCCATTCTGAAGACCACTTCATACCATCTAATCTACCAAGCGTGTGTTCTCTAAAATTCAGTATTAATTCAATAGGGATATTATTTGTCCCGCTAATGATCTCAGCTGTTCTAGAAGCTCTCTGAAGATCTGAACTATATATTTTGGAGATGTTTTTGTTTTCTACAAATTTACTTAATTTCTTTACTTGAGAAAGTCCTAATTCATTTAGTGGAATATCTAATTGACCCATAAGCAAACGGTCTTTGTTATAATCAGTTTCTCCATGTCTAACTAGATATATATTCATAAGGTGTTTGGAACTGTTCTAATTAAAAAAGATTAGGAAAGGAGTTGTACTCAACGAACAATTCGAGTTAACTTTGCTCCACATCTAGAACAACTATATGTTCCAGGTAGAATATCTGCACCACATGAGGTACAGAATTTAATTTTACTTTCCAATTTTCCTTCTTTTTGAGATAAAGGTTTTAGTAGAATACCTTCATCTTTCAATTCCCAAGTATATAACAAGGAACCTTTCAGACCCATTAATGCTTTTTCTGGAAGGGTTAGTCTGTTTTGATTGTCGATAACCAATAATCTAGAACTATCCAAATCAGATAAATCTATGCCTAAACCATGCTCACCTATTACTATTCCATCACGAATTTCTAAAGTACGATCTGAGAATTCCCCGACAATTGGATCATGACTACAGATGAGAAATGAAGTTCCTGTTTCATCTTTCAATTCTTGAAAAAGGTTTAGTATTGATGTTGATGTATCTGAATCTACTGAACCAGTGGGTTCATCTGCAAGTATCAGTTGGGGATTATTAGCTAAAGCACGGCATATAGCTACTCTTTGTCTTTCACCACCAGAAATTCGTTTAGGTGTATGTGTTCGTCTATGCCATATTCCGAGTCTTTCCATTAGTTCTTGCACTCTAGCTTTACGTTTAGCTCTTGGAATATCTATTAGTGTCATAGGCATCTCTATATTTTGCTCTGCAGTTAAGAAGGGAATAAGGTTTTGCTCTTGAAAGATATAACCGATATTATGCCGTCTAAAGGAAAATTGTTCTTCTTCAGGTAGCTTAGTAATATCAGTTCCATCGTTGAAGATAATTTGTCCTGCACTAGGTTTTAGCATTCCACCTAAAGATAATAGTAAAGTTGATTTTCCGCTACCACTAGGTCCGATTATCCCTAGTATCTCTCCTTTCTTAATGTCAAAACTTACTCCTTTTAAAGCAACAACCTTGTTCTGATGTTCCATGCCATATACATGATAAATATCTAGAGCTTGTAGAGTCATATTCTCTGGAAGGGGATGAACCATTATTTTTTGTCTTTGATCACCATACATAGTTATCACCTAAACTGTCCTCATTTCCTCCACTACATTAGTCTTTGATGCTGTTAAGGCAGGAATTAATGTTGCTAATAGAATTATGATAAATGCTCCAACAATCGTCACCGTAAGTAGAATTGGTGGGAAGATGAGATATCTATCAAATGTCGTAATGCTAAATGCATCGAAGAAGGAATTGATCTGATATCCAAATAGGAAACCAATTAGTGTACCAAAACCTGTAGCAAAGATTGCCATAGATAATACTTCACTAAGAACTAGTTTTACCAATTGTTGCTTTGATGCTCCTTCAGCAATTAAAATTGCGAACTCTTTCTTTCTTTGGTTAATAATCATAAACATGAAGATAGTAATTCCAATGACTATTGCAGTAAGCGAAATAATGTAATTAATTGTCAACAATCCAGGAAAACCAAATCGCATGCCTGCTGTTCCAGCTATGAGATCCATTACTTCTTGATGTGATAGAGCATTGACTACCCAGTCTAGCTGAGTATTAAACAGGAAAGATAGATTTTCCTCAACTGGATCAACACCTGGTTTTAGGTTTATTATTGCTCTAACTATTGTATGTGTGAGAGGAGCATGTTCTAATATAAAGCTCTTATCGACTAATAGAGAATAACCTGCATATTGATCCTGTACACCACCAGGAGCATGATCAATAATAATTGTGGCTTGAACTTCGAGTTCTGAACCATCAAATAAATCAACATTAAAAGTTGAGTCTTCATCTATTTCCAAATATCTAGCTGATCCAAGACCTATTCCAACATTTCTTAAGGGAGTATCTTGTATAGTTTCCAGTCCTCTTTTC
>JAGXNV010000080.1 GCA_019894795.1 Candidatus Heimdallarchaeota archaeon
GTTCTGGATTAATCCCCATGTTCACTGTGGATGTGAATGTGGTAAGAATTCAGATGATCATGAAGAAGGATGTGTAGATCAAGACGATGCTTATCGTCTCATTTACGAGATACCAGGTGTTAAGAAGGAGAATATATCTATTAGAGTTATTAAAAATGGAATAAAACTCAATGCAGTTCGTGACGCACATGTCGAATATGTAAACGAACACTCATTCTTAGTAGATGCTGACCCAGAAGGAACAGTAGTTCAATATGAAGAAGGTCTTCTCATAGTAAATGTACCTATGATTGGCAAAGATCCATTCAAGAATATTAAAATGATAGATATTAAATAACGGAGAGAGATATCTTTTTCTTTATCTCAATCTTTTTCTTTTTTTATTGTAGTTAATAAGCTTGATTCAAGTGATTCTAAATTGAGATCATGTGATCCCGTACTAATTCCTCTATTTTTTAACAAAGTCCAAGCGATAAAAATCACTGGCACACCCGAGTTGAATTCTAGAAAACTGTTAAAGAGTAGAACAGAAAAAGCTCCATCCAAAGGTCGTATACCAGCTGCAAATAGAGTTATCTCCATTCCAAAATGGACAATAAAGCCAATTAGAAATAGATAACCGATTTTTAACCATGATAGATCTTTAAATGGTTTCCAGGTATATTTGAATACAATTAGGAGCAGATAACCTCCTATGACCATCGCAATTTGAATCCACCTTATTGAAGCCATTTCTCTATAGATGTAAATCATTCTATCGTCTAAATGTATCCAATTTGAAAGAAAACCTATTGCAAACCAACCACCATAGAGAAACAGAGACCAAGATAACATTGACTTCCAATTTTTTGCAGAAATCATTGTAGCAATATATGAAAACTCTATCATACCATAAGTGAAAGAAAAATAAAGTAAGAATAGATCATTGTTAAAGGGAACTGTGTCTAAAACTCTTGTTCCTTGCAGATGATACCATATTAAATCATCAGAAATGAATACAATAACAGCACCAAAAAGACCAAAAACCCATTGTAAACGTTTTTTTCTAATTAGAAGAACAGTCATCCACACTGCACAAAAAAATAAATCTAGGAAAATGAAATCCATATCAAACAAACGTGCTACAATATGTGCCATTGAGTGTGAATTTCTTCAGTTTGTTTTAAATGTTATCAGCATTGAAAATCAGATGAAATGCTTTATGACGAAATCAGCTAAAGGTGCTGGAAGATACTCCAAAATCATCCTAGTGCGATTGTTCTTTACCTTATAACTTCTCCTTGGATGGTTCTTTTTCAGGATTTTGTGAACAAGTTTAGCTATAACAATTGGATCAGCACTCTTCTTTTTCTCTTTTGCTAATACTGGCCAAATTCGCGATAATTGATCTTTAAACATTGATTCTTCAACAAACTTTCTGTATTCATCTTCTGTTTCGGTGATAAATCGGGTATTGAATGCTCCTGGTTGTATCTTAATAACTTTCATTCCTTCAAACATTAATTCTCTTCTAAGGGAATCTGAATAGGCTTCGACAGCATATTTTGAGATACCATAAGGACCATTAAAAGGATAAGAGAACCTACCTACTTCTGAGCTAATGTTGATTATTTTTCCCTTTCTTTTTTGTAGTAGAGGGAAGAATTTCTGAGTCACATCAATCATTCCAAGAACGTTTATTTCTAGAATTGCTCGCATATCTTCAACAGAAATCTCAAGCATGGGTCCTCCAACAAAGATTCCAGCATTATTAACTAAACAATCCAAACCTTCCGTGAGAGAAGAAACAACTTCAAATGCTCTAGCAATTTCTTCTGTATTCCTAATATTTAGCTTAATTGTTTTGATATTTTCAGTGTTTTCTAGAGTTATCAATCCTTCATCATCAATATCAGAAGCAAAAACAAAATAATCCTTAGAAGCAAGATATTGGGAAATCGACTTTCCTATACCATTTGCTGCACCAGTAACTAAGATGGCTTTCTTGTCATTCATGAAAAAACCTCTAAATGGAGATGAAGAAAAACATAGTATAATATAAAATTAATGTAAAAAAAGGAGAAGAAAAGGTTATTTCTTTCTCTTTGAAATTATTGCTATTGAAACAAATGACAAATTCTTACTTTTAAAGTTAACCACGAATTTCTTGAACATATTCTTTGCATTCTATCCATACTTGCATTGCTGATTTTCCTCTATTTCCCCAACTAAAGTAGGGTATTGCTTTCAGAATTTTACTGTTCGTTCCTTTTAAACTCAAAATCACCTTTTCTTCCATTTCAGAATCTAATTGCTGAATTTTCATATTAATACCTATTTTTGCATCTGGAATTTCTGAATCTTGATTATCAATACTCTCGAAACAATATACTAAAGGCCCTCGAGTAAGAGCTATTTTACCTAAATTGTTTTTAACTTTCTCATCTGATTTTCTAAAGAATATCTCCATTGGAAAATTGATTTCGATCTCAGATCTACCTCTTTCCAATTTTAATGGAAGATAATAAGAATCGAATGGAGAATACCCTGAAGCTGTACTATCATCCATTTCACAGGATTTAGGAATGTTCTCTTCCTTCCTATTAATCAATATAGATGCTTTTCTTGTCCAACTTGGAATTCTTATTTTTACATCCAACTCCTCTTTCAAACCATTTTCTATAATTAGTTTCACATTCCCATTCCATGGAAATCCAGATTTCATTGAAACGGAAATCTCATCTCCATTACTTGTTTTATATTCACATGAGCTTCCTATATATTGGTGGATCCAGACAGTATCATCCTTGAAAGAATAAATGTACTTACCAAGTTGTGCTAAAGTTCTAGAGATATTAGAAGGACAGCAAGCTGTCTTATACCAAGATTTTCGTTCGAGTTTACCAGCTGTTTTCAGTGGGTTTCTGTAAAAGTATGATTTACCATCAGCTGACATACCAACTAAAAATGTATTATATAATTGCCATTCTATAAGATCTGAGTACTTTGCATGTCCAGTCGATAATAGCATCTCCCAACTCCAATATATCGAGCTAATAGCTGCACATGTTTCATTGTAAGCATGTTCATTGTTCAGTTCATAATCTCTTCCAAATCCTTCTAACAACGGGAGAGAACCTAGACCTCCAGTCACATACATTCTTTTAGAGACCATATGGTACCATGAATCTTTGAGAGTATTCAATAATGTTTTATCTCCTGTTTCTTGATATAACATTGCCATAGAAGTTGCAAGATATCCCCATCGAACACTATGTCCTATAGGTTTACTCAAATTTCTAATTGGTTTATTCTGCAGGAAATACTTCCCTGACAAAAATTGCAAATAAGTTCTTATAAATAAGCCACGAGGACCATCTCTGAATAAATCAAACATAATCTTAGAACTGGTAGTTTTACTGTCTGGAAAAGCAGTTCTTCGTTGTTTTGCAATAAGTTTAGCTCTCCGCAATTGGGAGAAATATTCTTTAAAAATCTGTTTTCCAAAAAACTTTATTTTTCCTCTGTTTTCAAGCATATCTTCGGCTAATTTCAGATATTGTTGTTTTTTAGTGATTCTGTATAATTTTATTAAAGCAATTTCTATCTCAGGATGACCTGGAGTATTTACAGGAGAATAATCTTTTAAATCTGATAATATAAGATCTGCTACTTCTTCACCAATTTTTAGAATATCCTTATTTCCAGAAACTAGAAAGAAAGCACAAGTTGCTTCAATTAGATGACCTAGTGAATATAATTCGTGCTCTATCTGAAAATTAATCCATCTCTGCTTTGGAAAATGAAATTGATTATAAGTAAAAACATAACCATCCTCTTCTTGTGTATCTCCAATTAACTCCAAATAATCCAACAACAATTTCTCTAATTTCTCCGATTTGAATCTCGATAAAATTAGGGCTGCAGCTTCAGCCCATTTGTGAGAATCTGAGTCAGAATAGAAGTAACCCTCTCTGAAACCTTCTTTAACACCTGTCACAATTCTAAAATTATCAATAGTTTGTGATTGCTCTAGTTGCTCCCATTGGTGAAAAATAGCAGAATTTCGATTAATATCAATCTTTTGCTTCCAAAACCCATCTGAAATTTCTACATCTGAAACATTAAGCTCCTTCATTCGTCTATAAGGAGGATTATAAGGTTCCACATATTCATCATTGTGACATTATATATGAATTTTATCCGAATTTTAATCCAATTGCGAACTAATCTTTTAAGCGCTTCTCTTTCTTCTTACTTAAAAGATATTCATGAATTATAACTGCAGACGCTACACCATCACCTGCAGCAAGAATTGGTTGGTGTGTACAACAAGTTCTACAATCCCCTGCTGCAAACAATCCTGGAGTTTTAGTCATTAAATTCGAATTAGTTTCGATGAAACCATCTTCATTGTAATTAAACAAGCCAGTCGCAAAATCTACATTAGGAATATATCCAATTGCCACAAAAGCACCCTCAACTTTCAATACAACTTCTTTATCTAGTATCTTATCATAAAACTTAACTCCTTCTAAAGAATGTACGTCCTTTAATTGAAAATCGATTGCTTCATGATTTTTTAAAAGTATGATGTTGTCTTTTTCTGAAACCAATCTTCTCAATTCGTATGGAGCTTTCCAAACATCAGATCTTCCTACAATTGTAACTTTGTTCGCAAATCGTGAAAGGAAGATGGCATCTTCATGAGCTTTTACCCCACCTCCAATTACAATGACATCTTTTCCTTTATAGAAAACACCATCACATGTAGCACAGTAATGAACATTATAACCAAGCAATTCTTTTTCCCCAGGAATGTGAAGCATTCTATATCTTCTGCCAGTTGCAATCAAAACAGCTTTTCCGCCTATAGTTCTTCCAGCTGTAGTTCTAACCATAAGATGTGAACCTCTGAAAAGGATGTCAACTACTCCTGTGGATATAAGGAATTCAACACCAACTGCTTTTGCTTGTTTGGAAAATCTTTTCGCTAGCTCTACTCCATCTATTGCATCTATAAATCCAGGATAATCATCAAGAACCTCAATGTAGGCATCAGGGCTGCCAATTCCACTTTTTTCTATCACAACTATATCATGACCTTCTCTTGCAGCATACAGTGCACAATTTAAACCAGCTAACCCTCCTCCAATAATGATCAAATCATGAAAGTCTAATCCCATATCTTTGATTAAACCAATCTTTTTAGCAATTTCCTCTTGAGTAGGATGCACCATAAAAGTTCCATCTGTGAACTCAACTGTTGGAACACGTTTTTTCCCATCGTTAATTTTTTCTACGATTTGTAGAGCTTCAAGATCTGCATCAATGTTTACCCATTTATATGTGACTCTCTGCTCATCTAAATAAGCCATAAGTCTAGAACACCCAGGACACCAAGTAGCACCATAAACTACCTTAATTTCGACCATATCAAGGCTAAAGCTTCTATAACATATTTAAGATGTTAGCTCTTAACATAAAAGAAAAGAAAAGAAAAAATCACTTCTTCTTCATGAATCGAGGATCGATTTCTTCTCGCTTATTAGCATCAACGTAGTTTTCCTTTGCTTGTTCCTTTGCTTCTGCCATCGTTTCGTCAGAATGACATAACCATCTAAGATGAGTAGATGCGGGTTTTCCACACCAAGGACAGAAGAGATCATCGAGTAAATCAAGTAATTTACTGTGAGCTTGTTGATTTCTTCTGTGTTTACCTCGTTCTTCTATAATAGGTTTTGTAAGAAATTCAGCACTCTTCATCTTGTCGATTTCCACTGCTTTCTTTACTGCTTCAATTTCATTTTTAGGAATTTCAATGCTATAACCCTCTTTAGAATCCCCAACTACTTCAACGGGTATTCCTGCGGTTAAAATAGCCTCTTGTTCAGCTTTAGGGACTTTTTTAATTTGAGAAACAAATTTACTTGCTTCATCCTTACCCATGTCTTGATTAACAATTTTAGCATAAGTTTTCTTCTGCAAATCAGGATCTGCAATTGTTGATAATCTTGATAATATTCTTTCAGGGATCCTTTCATACTCAGGTTTAGAGAACTCTTCGCTGATAATATCTTCACTAACTGAAGCTGCTTCTAACCACAGTCTGATTGTATTAGATTTGATATGAATTTTCTGGCATATTTCGTCAATTCGATCTTCTGTTGGTATGAGAGAAAGATTCTTCGATTTCTTCCTTTCAATACTATTGATAATATTAGCTAAACTTTTCGGACTTTGCACGATACCTTCTGCTCTGAATACTTCTAAAACTCCTCGTCCTTTTTCAATCATGTATAGATCCTTTCGATGAATGTTTTCAATCAAAGATTCAATACGCTGTCTGGTTTCATCAACATCTTTCACAATAGCATAAATATTGTCTAGACCAGCAAATTGAGCAGCTCGCCATCTTCTTTCTCCAGCAATGATTTGGTAGCTATCTTCGCCAGTTGGTCTAACTAAGATAGGATTCAGAAGATCAAATTCTTTAATTGAATCTGCTAGTTCTTCTATTGCTTCTTTATCAAACGTTTCTCTTGGTTGGAAGGGACTCGGACTTATTTTATTTATAGGAATTTGAATTATTTCCATTCAAACTCACCCCTGTTCTTTAATTAACTCAAATGCTATTTCTTTCCATGGATATTGTTGGATGACCCAATTATCATCTTCAGCATTAATGCTCAGCAGTTTGATAGTGTCACTATTACCATCTTTTACAACACCTTTTATCTGAGTGATTGCTTCGGTACGATTGGTGAAAATCCATTTATTTTCGCCAGCATCCAATAAGTAGAATATGTTATCGTCTAGTTTCAATTGTTACACCTTGTATACAGTAGTTTAGTACAATTTGTTGATTTCACTTAAATTATTTATAAATCACTTAAAAAGTGATTGTAATACAAATAGTTAGAATGGCTTTTTAACTTTTATGTCGGGTGTTTTTTTAATTATTACTAGTCTATAAGTATCGGTTGTCATTACATTAAACCTTATTATGCTGAATGAGAAATTAATCTAATGAGAAGATTCTTTAGTCTGCTGCTACCAGTTATTCCTATTACATTATCAATAGTATTCTTTATTGGATTAGAAGCACAGATTATTACAACTTATTATAGTATAACCACATTTATTCTAACTTTACTCAATACTGTTGTATGCATTCTTTTTGCTTACAAAACCGAGATAAGAGAACAAAGGAAATTTTTCATAGTTTTTTCAATATCAATGTTCATTTATCTGGTGGATGATATTTTTGATCTTTTTAGTCTTTTTGGGGGAAGCTACCCAGTCAGTTATTTTAATAATTTAGTTGGTTTTATAGCAATAATACCTATTTTGTATCTTATTATAAATAGGCTAGTACGGGATTTAAAACTAATAAGAAAAGAATCAATACCTATAACAATTGCTGGAACTGGTATCGCTTCTGTAGGGTTTGTAGCTTTTGCAGTAGTGGTGACAATTTTATTTTCCTTGACAAATGATGGACAAGGTCTTGTTTCTTACGCAATATTGGCAGGTCTAGAGAGTATTATTATGATTATGATTGTGTTGCTCTATATTTTGTATCTCCAATTAGAGTTTAGATATTATTGGTTTGTGATATTTGCTGGATTTTTACTAGAGATAATCTCCCATGTGTTTAAGACAATTTACGATATGTTCAATATTGAGATTTTTAGCATGATATCAGATGCTTTCAGTGTCATTGCTTTCGCATCAGTTTTTGTAATTATCTTATGGATATGGAATAAAGAGTTGTCACTAACCCCCATATCACAAATTGAAGTTGAGCGGAAACAATACAAAAACCTTTACTTAGAATTAGATGATAAGATAAAAGATTTATTGATACTGACTCAACTGCTTAGACATGACTTGAACAATGATATAGTTGTGATAGCAAATGCAATAGAAATATATGAAGAAAGTTCAAACAAAGATTTGTTGAAAATGGCTAAGAAACGAATTCGTAATGTCGAACAAAAGATATCTAAATTAAAATCAAGCAACGAGATTTATCGAAGTTTAGCCATACGAGAGATACCTATCACATTTATTGAAGAAGTTGCAAGTGTTTTTGAAGATGTCAAAGTTCATATAACTGACAGAAATGATCGCATCAGGGCAAATCAATTAATATATTCAATAATATTCAACTTCATTCAAAATGCCGTCAGGCATGGGGGCGATAAAGTTCAAATTTCTATAATCACTGAACATCTAGAAGACACAGTGATAATAAGAACTATCGACAATGGTATAGGTATTTCTGATGAGTTGAAGCAAGCAATTATGAATAGATCTTTAGATATCAGTGAAGAGGGTGAATTTACCCATGGGCAGGGGTTGAATCTTGCAAGAACAGCAATTGAAGGTCTTGGCGGGACTTTTATAATTGAAGATAACAAGCCTAAAGGAACAATCATAACAATTGAGCTGTTGAAGTGCAAGACTCAAGACTAATTGAGAATTTCTACTGAATCAAATTTTTCTTATTTGGTAGCTTTTATTGAAAACATTAGTGGTATTTCTTGAACTGGTTCACTTAACCGATAAAACCCATCTTTGCTTTTCACCATTTGTTGTGATAGACAATCAACAGAGAAAGGGAACTCATCGAACCTTTGAATTGTTAATCCTGAATCTATCAATGAATTGATAATCATACTCAAACTATGTGACCATCCATATGTTTCAGTATTTCTTAGTTTAGCAGATGGATCTGCATAACTCCCATCTTCATCGAAATACATAGGCTCACCAATATCGAAGTACGGATATCTTACAATCAAATCAATTTTGTTGTCATCATCAAACACGCCAGAGAAAGGATGAAACTCGGCGATGAAAAAAATCCCCCCTTCTTTAACAAAGTTTGAGACAATTTTGGCCCATGTGGGTATATCAGGCAACCAATAAAGGGCTCCATATGATGTGTAAACTATGTCGAATTTCTCATCCAGTACATCTGGTAAATCGTATATGTTAGAACAGATAAAACGCGCTGGAATCATTAGTTTTTCACTCAAAAACGTTGCAAATTCAATTCCTTTATCAGAAAAATCCATAGCTGTGACTTTAGCACCTAATTTTGCCCAAGATAACGAATCCATTCCGAAATGACATTGAAGATGTAGAAGAGTTTTATCTTGAACATCTCCCAAAGCATCCAGTTCTACAGAATGAAGAGAATTAGGGTTTTTCATAAAATCATCTAGATTGTAACGATTCTTATCTGTATGAACATCAACAAGCTCGTTCCAATGTTTCAAATTGGTATCAAAGTATTTATCCATCTCAATCAATTAAAATTTCTAACTTATGTATAAAATTATAACTTTATTTGACATAAAGAGAAAAAGAAAAAAATGAAGTTTATATTAATTTAATTTCTCGTGTACTAGGATTGAACTCTATCACTTCTAGTTCTTCCATTGCTAGCAAAGAAGGCTTAATCATAACAGTAGTTGAACCTATCATATCAGCTAATTCATCTAAAGATAAACTATTGTGAGAGGTTGATACAAGAGCTAAATAGATTTTTCCCTGATCATGAGCATTTAGTATTCGTCGAATACTCTCATTCTGTGCCATGACTGGTTCTTCTTTTGACCTGAGATTACTAAATTCTCCTTCAACAGTTTCTAGTTTCTTCTTCATTTCTTCTTGAAGGGTTTTAGATTGTTCATAATTGGTTTCGATATTTGCCAAATCTGTCTCAAGTTTGGCAATTTTCTCCAAAGCTGCAGAATACTTCTCTTCCAGATTTGCTTGATTCTTCTCTCTTTCATCAAGTAAAACAGTCTTTTCTTTAACAGCAGAACGAAGGTCTTCCATCACCTTATCTTTTTCAACAACTTTTTCCAATTCAGTATCTAAGGTACTTTGGAATGTACCAAAGTCTTCGTGCACCTTTGCTAGTTGTTTTTTATGTTCATCTAAATCCTTACTAAAATTCTGATTTAAAGCCTGTACCTCAATACGAAGAGCTTTGAGAGAATTATTTATCGACTCAGAAGATTTTTCTAATTTTTCAACACGAGTATCTTGCTTATTCTTTACTTCATTAATGAATTTTTCAATAATTGAAATCTTCTTTTCAAGGTTTTTTATGTTTATGTCAAGTTCCTCATTTGATTTTTTCTTAGTCACAGTATTCACCTATAAAGTATAATATCTACTTTAATTAGCATTGATTTTAAAGATTACTTAAAAGGAAAAGAGAAAAGAGGTAAAAATTATATTGAATCATCAATTTTAAATGAAAAGAGAAGAGAGAAGAGAGAAAGAAAAAGTTCAAGAGATTTTTAGCGATGTAACATTTTCAGAATCCGATAGAATATTATATATATTTAGAATCTTATACTTAGCTCTTAATGCTGGTAAGTATAAAGAGAGGGTAGGCAAAGTAATCAATTAATTCAGAAGAATGATCTTAAGTTTCAGCTTACAGGTACAAAACTCTCTAAAATTCTCTAGAAAAGCGTTTATTTTTAAGTTAAATATAAATATAGGTAAGTTCTAGCCTCTCTGATGACAGAAATAGCGCATCATTTAATATGTGATTGTAAAAAGACTGTGAATGCCTATTACTGTCCAGTAGCAATATTAAAGCCTACAGTTTCAAATAATTATGATTATTATCATTGCCCATTTTGTGTAACTGATTACATTTGTGATCATTCCATAAAAATCAATTTTCTCTATGATGTCAGTGGACTCCCTGAACAAACAGAAATTGTTTGTGGAAAATGTGAAACACCTTTAGAAATTTATGAATGGCCAAAAACATCAGTTAGATTAGATGAAGGAACTTACAGAACAAAATACGTCAGTATCTATCGCCGAAATTATTAGTTATTGTTAATAGATTTCTCATTCTCTGCTTTAATGGTTTTTCAGATTTTTTTTATTACGAATTTTAGTTAGAATAAAGAGTCCACCTATTAGAACATAGAAGAAGGCATAAGTAATTATTTCCAACCAAGTTGGTTGATCTTGATACCCAAATAGAGTGCGCAGGAATTTTCCAATTTCAGATGTTTTATCATTGAGAAATGAACTTGTATCCCATAAAATCGTCTGGAAGAAACCATCTTCTGCGCCAAACCACCCTAATTCCTGAAGTTCATGGAAACCATGGGATAGCATTCCTGCAGCGAAAAGGATTAGAAATATACTTGTAATTCCAAAGAATAGCTTTAAATTAATTCTTTTACCACTTACAAAGATTATTACAGCAATAATCAGTGCTACCAGGATTCCAACTAAACCTGACCAGAGAATGTCTGTGGGTGTTTCTACTGTCGCTTCAACTC
>JAGXNV010000081.1 GCA_019894795.1 Candidatus Heimdallarchaeota archaeon
ATTCCTGATCTATGTATATTAGAGATTTTTACAGAGTTAATTCTGTTGGGACCAATCTCAATACCCAGTTTATCGTCAATTCTTTGCCTAACAAACTCCTCACCTTCCCGTATCATTTTATCACTTACATCTGAAGATATTACATGATCTTGATGTGTTCCCAGCAAAATAATGTTTGTATAATCTGAAATCAGTTCATGGTCAATAGATCTATTTAACCAATATTCCAAATTTTGGAAAGTTTTAATGTCCGCACAACTATATGTGAGGATTAATGCAATGATGTCATTTATACTTCTGACATTGAAGTACATGTCAACTGCATCTTCAAACGCTAAACCTTGTCCAGCTTCAGCTTTTCCTTTCTGTCCAGGCATGATAAATAATTGTGAGCTTATCGTTACTTTGTATTTTTCAATATTTGAATAAAGAATAAAGTAATCAAATTCGAGATTTATAGACTTTGCTAAATTGGTACAATCTGCATTATAGAACGATCCTTTTTTGTAACTGGCTAGATTCAAAGCTGTATGAGTCTTTCCAACTGCACCATCACCGATAAAGACTACTCCACCGGTACAAATAATGTCGGTTTCTCGACAAATCAATAGCTTCCTTTTGTGACTTGAATCCATTAGCAACCAGCTTGTAAATTGATTGAATCCTAGAAGTTAACATGCCAATTTTTGATTATAAAACTATTTGTAAGTGCAACTCACAGAAGGATAAGAAAGGATTGTTTCACTTCAGTTTTTCAACTTTACCAAAATCGCGATAAAGGGATATTTCATTCAGGGTTTGTTCATCTTTTTCTGTAAGTTTATTCAGAACTAAGCGACTAATCAATTCACTTAATCCAGGACCAAGCATAAATCCCTGACCACACATACCTACAGCATTAACATATCCTTCAATTTCATTGACTTTTCCAACGATTGGGTTACCATCTGGAGTCATAGGATATAATCCTCTCCAAGTTCTTCGCATTTTCAAATGTTTGGTTCGTGGTATAAGTTTGACAATCCTTGCTGCTACTTGTGGCAAGAAGACAGATGTTTCCATCTCGTTTGTTCCTGGAATAATTGGTTCAGGAGTCAAACAAAGAATGAACTTTCCTTCTTGGTTCTGATAGAAATAGAAATTCTTTGTACCAGTTCCTGGACGTAAATCAACTACTAAAGGATCAATAAATTTTTTCACAGGTTCACTTATCCCTGACTCATGAGAATCAGGGTAAACCGGCAAATCCAACCCTACCATGTTTCCAACAGCTTTTGCCCCAGCTCCAGTAGCATTAATTATTGTATCTGCTTCGTATTTTCCTTTATCAGTTTTCACGCCTTTAACCACATCATTTTCTGTAACTATCGAAGTTACTTTCTCTTTGAACCTATATTCAGTTCCTTCAACTTTGGACTGACGATAAAAAGCGTAAATTGATTTCAATGGAGAAGCATTACCATCTTCAGGAGAATATGTTCCACCTCTTAACTCTCTCGCAACAATTCCAGGAACTAGTTCCTCGATTTTTTCATCATTCACCCAGTTGATATTTAAACCAGCTTTTTTCTGAACTACTAAATTATCTTTCATAAGTTGTTCATGTGGTTCGTTATATGCAACAAAGGTGTAACCACCTTGGAACCATTCTATATCATCACCATATTTCTCCTCCCAAGTGGAAAATATTTTGATGGAATCAAGACAAAGATGAATTTTTGAAGGAGCTGTATGTGTTGCTCTTATACCACCTATGGCTTTCTTGTTTTGGCCTTGACCAGCTGATGGAGTGTCATCTATGACCAACACTTTAGCTCCATCTCGAGCCAATGCCATAGCTGATGGAACACCTACACTACCTGCTCCGATAATTATAACATCGTATTTGCTTCCCATCTTTATTCCTCCTTACGTCCTAGAAAGTATTTCAGTGGTACTTCCACAAAAAGAGGTCTACTAATGAACGTTGTAACTTGCCCATTAGGTATGCCTTCTTCCCTGAATATCCGTTCAATCATTTTACTGCAGGTTTTTCCTCCACAGGCTCCCATGCCAACTTTTGTAACTGATTTCAATTCATTCATATCTCTTATTCCCTTATGAATGTAAGATTTAATTTCTCCGGCTGTAACTCGTTCACATCTACAGATAATAGCTTCATCAGGAATGATGGTTTGATATTTTTCTTCAATTGGTTTTTCAATAATTTTTTGTACTTTGATTGACATTGCTTTAGTAGCAATTTCTGCTGGAAGTTCAAATGTAACCAATTGTGTTCTTGGATGTTGAGCCAACATTCTTGATCTATAAACTTCAAAATCTCCTAATTCGTTCCCATCTTCATCAACTATAGTCAACTTTTCTCCTTTCTCAACTTTCTTATTAAAAACTTCTGCAGGAAGAGTGACTTTAGGAATGTCCTCACTTTTCCTATAATCGACTAAAGTTATAGCTAGTCCTGGGCAAATTGCAATGCATCTACTACAACCTATACATTCAGAGGAACTTGTAACAAATTCTTCAGCCTCTTCAAATTGCGGTAATCCTAACAATCCTCCTCCCTTAATCTTAATCATTCCCTCACTGCAAGCAGTTGTACAAGGATTACAAGGTATTTCCTGTTTGCAATGTATAACGGGATATACCCCTTTTCTTTCTGAAAAATATTCTCTTTCAATAGCTGGTCCAGGATGACTCTTCAATATAACAGATTTTTCTTTCCATTCTGCTGGTATCTCGTCATCCACTAAACCTAGACTAATAGCTATTTCCATTCCAGCAATTTTTCCATTGAACATAGCTGAGGAAGCCTCTGCTATCTCAAGAGCATCACCTGTTGCCCAAACATCCATCTCAAATTCTTTTGCTTTCTGAAGAAATTCATCTACAGGATCCAACCCTATTGCCACAAGAATTGTATCGACTGCAAATGTTTTTTCAGTTCCTTCTAATGGTTCGAAGTTAAAATCAATTTGAGCAATTGTAATTGCATCT
Organism: Candidatus Heimdallarchaeota archaeon; assembly: GCA_019894795.1. Lineage (GTDB taxonomy): Archaea > Asgardarchaeota > Heimdallarchaeia > Heimdallarchaeales > Heimdallarchaeaceae > UBA460. Next base: position 2,995 of record JAGXNV010000081.1, read on the forward strand.
ACATGATCGTTTCCATGTGCTGCTAGGATTGTATGACTGGTATGTATAGGAACACCTAATCGCCTTAATTTATCTTCATGAACTTTATACCCACCACATTTAGGTAGGGCTTCCACTAGACCGACAACTTCAATTCCGGCTTGGATAGCATGATAACCAGTTATCAATCCCACATTTCCCCCTCCAATTATGAAAATCTTTTCACTGGCCTGTATCAAGTCTCTATTCACTAAAGTCTGAAAAGCTCCAGCGCCATATACTCCGGGGAGGGTATTACCAGGAAAAGCTAACATTTTTTCTCTAGCGCCAGTTGCTACTAACAATTTCTTGGGTTTAACATATACATATTCTTCTCCCTTGAGAACTCCAACTAATTTATCCGCAAATACTGCAATAGCTGGACTTGATAACCATACATCAACGTTCTTGTATTCCTTAACTTCTTGTGCAAGTTTCTTCGCAATATCATTTCCTCTTGTACCAGCATAGGAATCTTCAACTGACCCAAAGAACTTGTGGGTTTGAAGTAGAAGTTTTCCACCTAGATGATCTTTATCGTCGATCAGAATAATTTCAACTTCATAAGGAGCTAAAGTTAATGCTGCTTGGAGTCCAGCAGGACCAGCACCAATGATTAAGACATCTGTCTCATAAACAGGTATTTGACCAAATTCAACCTCGGTGTCATCTTCAGGTAAAACTGGGATTCCTTCAACTTGATTAACAATTATACCTTCCTTAACAGGGGTCATACAAGACTTTACTGGAATGCTGTCAACTAGAACAGTGCACTGAGCACATTGCCCATTAGCACAAAAAATACCTTGAGGTGCATGGTCTCTAGCATGAAACCCAAAAATCTCTATCCCATTCGCAATCAGAGCAGATGAAAGCATCTCATTTTCCTTTGCCTGAATGGTTTGACCTTCAAACTCGAAATTTACTAACTTGTACTCCTTTTCTGTAAGTATAGGATGGTCAACTACTCGTCGTTGTTTCTCAAGATTCATTTATTCACCAGAAAGTATCTAAAGGGAAAAACACGGTTCGCAATATAAATTTTCACTATAGACTTTGAAGAGAGATAAGAAAAATTAGAAGAATAATTTCTTCTTTCTAATGTACCATTTATATAATTCTAAAGCTGTTAGAGGTATTGCTATAGCTCCAAATACGACTAACCAATCGATTACGCCTAGAGGCAGGAAGACATATGGATCTTTAAAGAAAATGAGAATGATATCTTGAATCCATGGGGAATACATTACGATTACATGTAATATTGGAACAGCAATAACAAGTAACATAACAATCCATTTCCAATCTTCTTTTAGTGATTTATGAACGGGTTTATTGAGTCTACGAAGCAGTAGAACAACTAAACTTTCTGAAATTACTATGATAGAAATCAACATGGTTTGAGCTTTGGCATGCTGTTGCTGTGATACAGAAAGATCTAAAATGTTTTTTACGTTAAATGGAGAAGGAGGAATAATTCCAAAGTAAGCAAGAGAATAAACTAACACACTTGCAAAAGCAAGTGTTAAGGATAATACAACTAAGGCTCCAACATAACGTCTATTAAAAATATCTTCATCATCTTTTGGAGGATATTCCATGATTTCCTGTGAAATGCTATCAAAAATGAATGCAAATGGAGGTATTAGATGAGCTGTAGAAAAAATATAAACACGTTGGAAACTTGTTACGAGTGTAAAACCGGGAATGAAAGAACTAGTAAAGTAAAGAATAGCTTCTGCGATATTCAATGCAATATAGAAGAAAATCATAATTCGTATCCGATCAAACAGTCCTCGTCCTTCTCGAATTCCCAAGACTGTACTAGTAAAACTATCATCAGCAATAATAACATCAGAGGCTTGTTTAGCCGTTTCTGTCCCAGTTATTCCCATGCAAATACCGACATCAGACATAGTTAAAGCTAGAGCATCATTAACTCCGTCACCTGTCATCGCAACAATTTTTCCTGTCTCTTGATACTTGGATACAATTATTTGTTTATGTTGAGGAGAAACTCTAGCGAATATTCGTGTGTTAAAAAATTCTTCTTCAGATAGTTTTGTTATGTCATTTCCTTCAACAGCCAATCCATCTTTCTGAACTATTCCCACTTCTTTTGCAATTGCTCTTGCTGTAAGAGGACTGTCTCCGGTTATCATAATTGTAGTAACTCCAGCTTTATGACATTCTTTTACAGCACCTCCAACGCCATATCTTGCAGGATCTAGCATACAAACAAATCCGTTGTAAACTAATCCTTGTTCTGATTCTTCTCTATTATGACTCAACAGTGTATCTTTTTCCATAGGTCTTATTGCTAGTGATATTACTCTATATCCCTTTGAAGCAAAATCACTCACATGATCCTTTATTGTTTTAATGTCTCCCTCTGTTAATTCTCTAGATGCTGATGGAGAACCGATGTTGGTACATAGTGGTAAAATTGTTTCTGTTGCCCCCTTACAAAATAATGTATATCCCTCTTTGTCTTGGTAAGTTTTACTCATACGTTTTAGTGTTGAATCAAAATTATATTCCATAATGTATCCATATTGATCTTTGAATACCTTATCATCTAATCCAGATTTATTGAATAGTGCAAGAAAAGCTCCATCTGTTGGATCTCCTGTTGTTTTCCATGATACTTGATGATGTGGTTCAAATACTTCCTCTACTATCAGATGGGCGTTATTATTTAGCATTCCTCCGACAAGTAAAAATTCCAAATCCGAATCTTCTGCAAAAGGTTTTATCGAGTCAGGAATATACATATCTTCTGAAAAATTATCTGGTTCGTCTCCTAGTGGGACTATTGCTCCTTTATTACTATAACCTATTCCTGAAACACCATAGAATTGTTTTGTATCCCATAATCTTTGAATTGTCATCATATTTGTAGTAATTGTTCCTGTTTTATCACTGCATAACACCGAACTTCTTCCCAATGTTTCAACAGCAGATAAATTACGGATAATCACTCTATCCTTTGCCATTGATAACACACCGGTTAAAAGAATCAAAGTTGTCAGAAGAGGGATACTAATTGGCATTATTGCCATAGAAGTTGTTATTGAGTCAACAATCTGATTTGGTAAAGGTTGATCACCACTGACAGTGTAATAGTAAATTGTTTTGTAGCCGATAGAAATTACTAAATAAGCTAAAACTGTCAATCCTAGCCATTTTGCTAATCGATTGACTTTTGCTCTAATAGGTATGTCAGATGTCCCTATTTCTTGTAATTCAGTTGATAATCTTCCCAGTTCTGAATAGATACCAGTATTCACTACTATAGCATTTGCTCTCCCCACTTCAATAAATGTACCAGTATAGAGCATATTAGATCGAAGAGATATGGGTGTATCCTCTTTTAGAATATCTTTAGGATTATGAATTTTTTCAACAGCTACAGATTCACCTGTTAATGCACTTTCATTTACAAGACAATTGCTAGCATAGATGATTCTTGAATCAGCAGGAACTCTATCTCCTTGATCTAATTCTATTAAATCTCCTGGTACTAAATCAACAGCACCAATTTGGCTAGGTACTCCATCTCGTATAACTGTTGAGCATGGTGCTGACAATTTGTGCAATGCATCCAATTTAAATTGTGCTCTTACTTGTTGAAATATTGTAAAGCCAATATTAAAAACAATAATTATCAACCAGAAACCTATTTGCCCTATAACTCCGTCTACCCAGATTGCCATGAAAATAAGCAAGGAAGAGACGATAAGATAGATATTTATTAACCAATTAAACAATGGAGCAAGATAGATCTGCCAAACAGAACCCTTTATCTTAGGTATAACATTAGGTCCATATTGCTCTAAGCGCTTATCTGCTTCTTCATCGTGCAATCCAAAACGAATATCAGTATTGAGTTCCTCGCTAATTTTATCAATAGGTTGATGATGAGGACACAAGTATTTTTGAGTAAGAAATTCTGTTTGTTTAACCTTTTTTCGCATGAGCACACAACCTGTTATTTGAAAAATTAACAAAACCATGAAATATAAACTTTAAGCTGATTTGTTGAGTAAAATTTAACAATCAACATCTTATTTATAAAATTAGCAAAGTTTAAGAGAGTATCCACATTTGTTTGTTTAGCGACAGATAATTACACGTGATTAACTATGAGCACTCCTCCATCTAAAACTCCAGAAGGTTCACCATCCGGAACTCCAGGTATTCGCCGTGTTGGTCCAGACGGAAGACCAATCGGTCCAGACGGAAAACCAATGGGACCATTGTTTATGCGAGATGAATACAAGAATCTAACTGAGGAATTTACTAAAGATGTCAAGAAAGACTTATCCAAGGAAGTCAAGAGTCTACTTTTAATTGGAAGCTATGTTTCAGAAGAGCACATAGCTGGTGAGTCTGATTGTGATTTTCTTATAATTCTAAACGAAAAAGCATCTGGAGAAAATTTTGAAAAGTCGATGGAAGCTATAAGTAAAATTGTTTACAAATATCTAGAAGACCCATTATTTGGTTCAATAATTGATGTTGAGGTTTTAGGAGCAAATGATGTACCAACCAACGGTGAAACTGAATATCCGTGGACTAAAGTACTAGTTGCTCAAAGAGGTAGAGCATTAATAGGAAATAATCCTTTCACAAAAATCAAAGTCAAAGAGGAAGATGTTAAGATTTCTGCAAAAGAAATGGCTACTGTTTATCTAGAGCAATTAGAAGAAATCATTAATGACGAAGAAATTGACGAATATGATAAGTTATATCTCACAGTAGAAGCAGTTTTGGGCAGTGGATGTGCTTACCTTTATTATCAAGGGGAAAAAGATTTCTACAGAAGTTCAGCGATTATCCTTTTTGAAGATAAATACAGGAATAAATTGGATATTGGACCTATTCAAATCAGTCATGGGTTACGATTAGCAGCTAAAACTTTGGATACTAAAAACTATATACCTAAATCCTTAGATTTTTGCAAGAAAATTGTTGCTTTACTCAAATAAACACGAGGGTCATACATGTCAGTAAGAACTAGTATAGATATTCTTGTAGAAAGCGTTGAAAGTTCAATGATCTTAATGATCGGTGAGTCTGGTACTGCAAAAGAAGAGATGGCTTTTCGATTTGTGGAAGACGGTTTTAAGAAGGAAGAAAATGTTATTGCAGTTTTATTTGCACATTCTGCTACTGATTATCTCGAAGAATTAAGAAAAAGAGATGAAAAGAATGAAACTTATCTTAATAAAGGCCAACTAAATATCATTGACGCTATTTCTTATAGGTCAGTTCCTGAAGAAAAACCTCCAAAAACATTTTACTTAGATAACGCAAACGATTTATTAACTCTTTCAGTTACTCTAAATGAACAATCTAAAAAAGCCTCGAAATTACGAATTGTTTTTGACCAACTTGCATTATTGACTCTTTACAACGAACCTATGCAAGTCTTAAACTTCCTTCAAACTCTAGCTGCTAGAATTAGAGGAAGAAAACAATCTGCTATGCTTTTACTTGATTCTGGAGTGATTGATGAGCAGACAGAAAAGACTTTACACACAATTGTTGACATTCTTGCGGAATCAAAAAGAACTGATGAACCCACAGGTCCTCAACAATTGGTAAGAATCAAGTTTGCTAACAATCAGTATGAACCACGATGGGTGCAAGTAGTTTAAAATACAATCCCATCAAAAAACATTTTACTTCATTTGTTAAGAAGGCTTAATGATATTAGAAAAAGACTCTTTTCCAAAGAATGAATTCATCAAGAGAATTCAGAATCATCAAAGAGAGATAGAGGAAAGTAACATTGATTTCTCTATAATCCAATACAAATCTGATCTTTACTATTATTCAGGTACTGGTCAATCTTGTATTTTAGTTATACCAAAAGAAGGTGATGCAATTCTCTTCGGAAGACGTGACATTGCCCGAATCAAACAAGAGAGTTTCCTTGATCATGTTATTCAAATAAGAAGAACTAGCGAAATATACAATCATCTGCAGGATAGAGGTTTGGATGTTAAAGGAGGAAAGTTTGGATTGGAGGGAGATATCTTACCTGCAGAAATGTACCAGAAATCAGAAAAAATATTTCATGAAAAAAGTGCACTATCAGTTGGACCACTTCTTCGAAAAATTAGATCTATAAAAAGTGAAAGAGAGATAAATGTTCTAAAGGAATCTGCAAGAATTCTTGATGAAATTCATTCAATGGTTCCTGATATAATAGAGGAAGGAATGACAGAAATTGAAGCTAGTGTTAAGTTATATACAGAAATGAGAATAAGGGGAGCTCAACCCACAGTAAGAAGTAGAGATTTTTATACGGAAACGGGGGGTATAGGACTTGTTCTTTCTGGAAATAATACAGGAATAAGTAGCTACACACTTACAGCGACTGCAGGTCCAGGACTTCACCAATCAAACCCTTTAGGTCCCAGTTTCAAGAAAATCAAACAAGGAGAATTAATCTTCGTAGACTTTTCACTTGCTTACAAAGGTTATATTACAGATGAAACAAGATGCTATGTAATTGGTAAAGCGCCTGAATTGATTAAGGAGAGGTACCAAAAGGCTTGGGAATTAGAGGAGTTTATGTATAAGATAATGAGAGAAGGTAAACAAGTAAGTGAAATTTATCAACAAACATACAAGTTTGCTAAGGAACAACGAATTGAAAAGGACTTAATGCTTGGAGGACAAATTCCGTTCTTAGGTCATGGAGTAGGTTTAGAATTAAGTGAACCACCTATTATAACAAGTAAATCAGATTATAGGTTAGTAGAGGGGAATGTAATTGCTTTAGAACCTAAACTCATTTATCCTAATGAAATGGTTATTGGTTCTGAAAATACCTACGTCATCAGGAAAAATAATTCAGAACAAATCACTAATGCACCTCAACCATTGTTAGAATAAAACGAAATAAGATAGATAGACTAAGTTGTTAGTCTAATTTTTCCTTTCAATGAACCACTGGGATATTTTTCTAATTAAAGCTATATTTGAGAAGAATAAGGAAACTCGATTAAGAAATCCTGGAACATAAACAGTCTTACCCTTCCTTGCAGCTTTCAGAGATTTTCTAACGACTTCAGAAGAACTCATCCATAACCCTTTTGGAACTGAAGAACGATCAAAATTTTCCAGATCTTCTGTATCATGAAATTCGGAATAAGTCATTCCTGGACAAAGAGCGTGAATCCTGATATCTGTTTTTCTCAGTTCTTCTTGTAAAGCTTCAGAAAGCACTATTAGAAAGGATTTTGTTGCTGTATATGTTACATCACCATATTTTATCATTAATCCACTTATTGAAGAAACATTAATCACCAAACCTTCATTTCGCTTTAACATTACAGGGATTACTGCTCTGCATAAAGAAAAACTAGCAAGAACATGTACTTTGACCATATCTAGTTGTCGTTCTGCGTTGCCTTCTGCAAAACCTGAAGATAAACCAAAACCAGCATTATTAATAAGAATATCAATACTATCAAGTGAGTTAATAATATCGACAACGTTTTTTATTTGTTCAAGTTCTGATAAATCAGCTACAACAATCTGACTTTCCGTGGAAAATTTTTTCGATAATTTTTCAGCTAGATCTTCTAGTTTTTGCTTTCTTCTAGCTACTAAAATAAGATTATATCCTTCTTCGGCTAGCTGTTCAGCAAAAGATTTTCCTATACCACTAGAAGCACCAGTTATCAAAGCTAATTTCTTCGACATTATGTATCTTTATCCTTTATTTAATCTGTAACTTCCTTTTTCTAGTACTGAATCCTGTTTTATGGAAACGAAGATAAATTAGAAGAATTATACTTAATGCAATAAAACAACCTCCAATAGCAATCGAGGTTCCTATCCATTGATTATCCGCTATATCTTCAGGATTCAGCAAAGCTTCGATATCATCACGAATTAGGTCAATGTAGTTATCTCCGATATTGTCTCTTAACAAAGGTGACAATTTTGCAAGTTTAGAATTTGTATCTCTAGCAATTTGTATAATTAGTCTATCCTCAATTTGAGGTTGAGTTACAATGGTTGAAACATTTTCTTCAATCATTGCATCGATTATTTGTTGAATATGGATAGCTGAAGGCTCATTGAATGGTAATAGATCCATCCATTTTGCAGTTCACAAACCAATTCCGACAATTTTTTGCCTGTATAAGCCAACATTTCAAGTATGACCAATCCGCAAAGCAACCCCTGTCTCTTATACACATCTCCGAGC
>JAGXNV010000082.1 GCA_019894795.1 Candidatus Heimdallarchaeota archaeon
TTCCATTTCTTTTTTATTCTTTTTTAGCATAATCGCACCTTTCTTCGTTGAAATGAACGCTTCAGAAAAGGGATTTAGCTCTGCCTTTAAAAATTTTTGTTGCAGAGATAGAAAAATTAGGAAAGATAGGATTAAGAAATTGATTTAGTATGATATTGCTTTAGAAGTTCAATCAATTTATCTATATCTTCTTCTGTATTGTAGAAATGGGGACTTATTCTTATTCCTCCATACCGACTAGATACTATTATTTTTTTCTCCTTCAATCTCTTAACAATCTCGACATTGTTAGAAATCCTAGCATTCACAATACCTGACCTGTATTTCTTTTCTCTAGAAGAGATGAATTCAATCTTTTCTAATTCGTTTAGTCTTTCAAAAAGATAATCTGTTAGTTTTAGAATTCTAGATTCGATCTTAGCTGCCCCATAGTCTAGAAGAATTTTCAACCCTTCATTAGCAACAAAATATAGCAAGTTACCTGGATTTGTATCCATGAATTTATCTGCAGAAGGTAAAAATTCTAATTTATTGACATTCCAATACGGTTGATCCAACGAACCAACATCAGTGCCATGGTATCCTGCAAAAGGAGGGTAAAATTCATCTATCAATTTTTTATTTATGTAAAACAATCCTTTATGATTTGGACCCAATAACCATTTAGCGACACCACAAGTAAGAAAATCTACATCCCAATCTTTTACATCGTTTACCATTGCACCTGTTGATTGGATGGAATCTACGAGGATGTATGCACCATTTTCATGAGCAATTTTTGCAATTTCTTTCACATCAGATTTATACCCTGAGATCCATTGTACATGGGAGAGTAGAACAATTTTTGTATTTTCATCGATTCTATCTGCAAACCCCTCTATGAGTATTTCATTCTTCTTATCAGGAACTGGTCGATATTCAACATTTTTTCTCTCTTTTAGATATAAAGCTTGATAAACTTGTCCTGGATAGTCGTTCCAATAACAAACAATATTACTTTTCTCATCATATTCCAGCATATTTACAGCTAGTTTAGTCCCGTGAGTAACATCGGGTGTAAATACAATTTCTTCTGCTGTAGCATTAATTAATTGAGCAAATTGAGATTTAACATTTTTACAAGCTATATCTACTTCCTCAAAATTTGTTTCAGCCCACAAAGTGGAGAATATTTTCAGTGCTTCGGCAGTCCTACCGTGTAAAGGTCCAGTTGAGGCGTGATTTAAATAAATGTGATTTTTGAAAGTTGGAGACTCTTCGCGTATCTTCTCGATGTAAGAATCCATATTCTCTATAGTCGAATTAGCTCTAAATATCTTTCCCAATTCTGTCGGTATATTGAAGAAAAGAAGGTTGCTTTGATAGGTCTTCTTTTAACAAAACTTTGAAAGATAATTTTCTTCGTAAGTATAAAATAACAATTAAAACTAAAATCAATGCACCAATAATTTCGTTAAGATATACTGATGATTGTTGAAACATCTCTAGATAGGTTAAAATCCTTACTGGAAAATCATAGGAGACAAAAGGAAATAGCCACGGCATAAACCCCCCTACATCTAAAATTAGATGCATCAACCACCCTACAATGAACCCTATCCAGATCCGTTTGTTTTTCCTGAATAATGCCATAATAGCAATAAAAATCCCCAGAGCAAAAAGTATGGAGTGAGCTATATATCTACCATGTCCTGTTATAGGAAAGGATATAGCTTTGTCAATGATGTCAGGTCCTAATGACCCAATTAAAAGTGCGTAGAAAGAAACACATCTTATACTCCATATATTTGTTTTTAGTTCAAATTTTCGCAATTTATTTATGAAGCATAGGAAAATAGAAGTGATTTCAACTGCTAGGAAAGCATATCCTACATGAGCAAAAGGAAACATAACAACACACTAGTTTTTCTTTTCAACATTGTGGTGAATTATAGCTCTAATCAGCTGATCGAGAATCCCTAGTAGTCCTTTCGGTTCTTTGGTTGACATTTCATGGAATAAGCTTTCAATATTAGCTCCTGAAGCTATAGCTGCACGGTTTAATCTATAGATAAATTGTTGTGCATCGATTGGATTTAATACTCTTTCACTTGAATACCTGATATCTGATTTATTTCCTAGTAGAGCAATTGGTACTTTCCCGAAACCATTGTAATTCATCATCTCTTCAATCCAAAATAATGCATGACGGAAAGTATCAGGTCGGCTTATATCAAAAAGGATTATCGCACCAATTGTATCCTGATATAGTCTAGGTCGATTTTTTGCTGCGAGTTCTTTTGCTGGTATATCACAGAGATGAATTACTTGTTCTTCACCGTCTATTCTTCGAGTTATTTCAAGTTGTTTAAGTTTCAAAGCAGGTTTTTCCTGCGCTTCCGGAGCATTGTTTTTGTAAAAATTGTATAATGAAGTTTTTCCAACTCCATAATCTCCGAGAATTAGAATTTTGTAAGCCATAAGCTATTTCACTATTATATATTCATTAATTATTCAATTTCAAAAACGTTCTTATTTTAACAATATTAAAATCTTGTCCGTATTGCTTCACCAAGTAATTTGAAAGCTGATTCAATATTTTGTCCAGTTTTAGCACTTGTTTCAAGAACATAGTTGGTAACACCATAACTGGCAGTTCCTTCATTAAGTATTCTTACAAATTTATCAGCTCGTTTCATATCTACGCTTCTTCGACTTCTTAAATCGGATTTATTTGCGAGAAGAACTACTGGGATAGCATCACTTCCTGAAAAACGGTACAGCTCCCTAACCCAAGAGAGACAGTTACGAAAAGTTTGCTTGTCTGTAACATCAAAAACCAGAAGTGCACCCATACTTCCTTTATAGAATCGAGCTCTAATTGATTCAAATATTTTCTGTCCAGCTATATCCCATATTTGATACAACCAGGATTCACCTTTTCTAAATTCCTTTTCTATAACACTAAAATCAGCGCCTAAAGTCATAAGATGTGACTCTTTAAAACCATGGCCCATGTAGCGTTGGCGAATAGAAGTTTTTCCTACTGCACCATCACCTATTAATGTGATCTTGAAAATGAATTCAGATTGATTCACAACCAACAATTAAATTCGTTTGTAAAAAACTTACTTATTACGAATTGATAGGTCAAAACAAAATCCTGAAATGATAGGTGTCTGAGACAAACATTAGTTTCTACAACACTTTCAGAAGCATTCAAAGCAAATATTAAACTCGTTACGATAAACTTTTTAACTAATTAAAATTTCAACAACTTAATGCCAGAAATCAAAAGTTCTAATCCCGTTTTGGCTCTTACTGTACTAATATTTGGGCACTTCTTGAATCACTTTTATGCATATGTTCTAGCAGCTGCCATGCTGGTTATCAGATTACCTAGTGAGATGAATCTTACTCCTGAACAAGTAGGTATGTTAAGTATGGTACAGATGTTAGTTTTTGCAGTGTTCTCATTAGCAGTAGGGATTATAGGCGATCGATGGTTGAAGAGCAAGAAGGTTTTCATCCCGATAGGAGTTATTCTGATGGCAGTACATCTTTTTATAGCATCATTTGCTCCAGAAGGAAATAATGGAGTAACATTGTTAATAATCGCCTCAATTACAGTTGGAATAGGAGCTTCATTCTACCATCCTATTGCATATGCTGCTATCGCTGATCTATATGAGAATAAAAAAGGATTAACTATGGCATTAAATGCAGGATTAGGCATGATTGGCACCTCAATTGCTCCAGGATTAGTTGTAACTTTTGATAGATGGGTTGGATGGAGAACTTTTTTCATAATTTTTGGGATAGTTGGATTAGTTTTAGGCGTTCTAATGTTCTTTGCAATGAACAAATTGATAGATTATCAGTTTACAGTTAAAGAGATAAAAGAACAAGAAAATAAAAAATCTATGACAAATTCTAATCGAGTTAGCAACTGGTTTAGAAAAGAGTTTGTTGTTATACTTACTTTTGCAGTAATTATCTGTTTATTATATTCCTCTTTCAGATCTGGAATTTTTAAGATTACCAGTCAATGGTTGTCAATAATATTTGTGGATCTCTATAGTATACCAACATTTACAGCAGGTTGGATAACAGTGATAATCCTAGTAATTGGAGGGTTAACGGCTATAATTGGAGGTGTAGTCAGTGATAAATTTACAACCAGTTTAACAATGATGATATCAACTGGAGGATCAGCTTTAATATTATTAATCATCTTCTTATTAGGTGCAACGATACCAAGTTTCTGGATAATATCACTATACTTCGTTTTCATAGGATTCTTATATTTCTCAGCAGCAGCAGGAACGAAGTATGTAGCAGAAAATGTTCCTCAAGGATCAAGAGCCACAGGGATAAGTTTACTATTTGCAGTACCGAGTATTATTGCAGCAATTTTTCCATGGATATTTGGAATTATATTTGGAAGAGCTGGAGAAATATGGGGAATAGGTTTTCTGTTCATCCTAGCTGTTGCAGCTATGATCACATCAGTTATATTACTGGTTAGAGATATTCAACTAGGCAAATTTAGAAAGGAGACTAAAGTAGAACATCTTCAAAATTACTAATCTAAATTTGCTATTATTTTCTCTTTAAAACATTAGGGAGAGGGAGTAAGTTTTAAATATAAAAGGTTTAAAAGCAACCCACTAGAAAACAAAAAAAGTGATTTAGAAATGGTACCACTTATTATATTAATAGCTATTATAGCCGGTATTATATCTATCGGAGCTGCGATATATTTCACATTTATGGTGATGAAGAAGGATCGCGGAAACGAGAAGATGATTGAAGTATCTGGTTATATTGAAACAGGAGCTAAACATTTTCTCTGGGTCCAATATCTGGTCCTAGCTGCATTTGTAGGCTTTCTGTTCTTTGTAATATTACTATTCCTACCATCAGAGATGACAGATCATCTTGTTCCAGTATTAAATGGACAACTAAATTGGGAACAAGCTCTGGCTTATTTAATAGGATCTGTAGCATCAATGTTTGCTGGATGGCTAGGTTTGATTGTAGGAGTTAAGACTAACGCACGAGCTGCACAAGGTGTAACAAAAAGCGTCAAGGAAGGGTTCGATATAGCCTTCTTTGGAGGTTCAGTAATGGGCTTAGCAGTTGTTGGTGTAGCCTTATTAGGTGTTGGAGGAATTTATTGGATATTCGAACCAATAGTAGGTTTTGAATTTGCCACAAAAGTAGTTCTAGGTTTCAGCTTTGGAGCTAGTACTATTGCATTATTCATGAAATGTGGAGGAGGTATATTCACTAAAACAGCTGATGTCGGAGCAGATCTAGTAGGTAAAGCTGAATACAATCTTCCAGAGGATGACGTACGAAATCCAGCAACTATTGCTGACAACGTTGGAGACAACGTTGGAGATATAGCTGGAATGGGAAGTGATCTACTAGACTCATACGTAGCTTCAATTGTTGCAGCTATGATTCTTGGTACAACCTTTGGTATTTTTGGTTATCAAATTTACTTCGTTATTCTACCCATATTAGTCGCAGGAGTAGGTTTAGTTGCTTCTCTAATAGGTATTTTCCTCGTTAAATGGTTAGGTAGAGAAAATCCAGGAAAGGCTCTAAACTTAGGAACATATCTAGCAACATTAATGGTTGCTGTTTTTGTTGCAATATTGATTTGGATACTTACAACTCAAATTCCAGATAGCGCAATTAAGTTATGGCGAGATTACTTCGCAATACTAATTGGTCTTGCTAGTGGAATTGTTATAGGATGGACAAGTGATTACTTTACAAGAGAAGACAAAGGACCAACAAAGAATATTGCTCTAGCAGCAGAAGAAGGTCATGCAGTAACAATACTTTCTGGTTTCTCATATGGTTTAATCAGTGTTGTTCCTCCAGCTCTTGGTATAGTTGTAGCAATGGCAGTATCGTTTATGCTTGATGGTGTTTTTGGTGTTGCTTTAGCAGCTGTTGGTATGCTTTCCATTGTTGGAACAATTGTTTCAAATGATGCATTTGGTCCAATCGTCGACAATTCACGCGCAATTGCTGAACAAGGTGGTCTAGGAGAAGATGTCATCAGAAATGCTGATAAGTTAGATGCAGCTGGAAACACAGCAAAAGCTATCACAAAAGGTTTTGCAATAGGTTCTGCAAACCTAACAGTTTTAGCTCTACTATTCTCATTTGCTGAAGAAGCTGGAATAGTAGCTATGGACTTGTTAGACATCAAAATCCTAATTGGAGCATTTATTGGTGTAATTATTCCTGCATTGTTCTCAGCTTTGTTAATTCTCTCGGTTCAGAAAAACGCTGCCAAGATGGTTCTAGAAATAAGAAGACAATTTGAAGAAAATCCTGGCATATTGAAAGGAACAGAACCTGCAGACTTCAATAAGACCATTGCTATCGCTACAAAAGGAGCCTTAAAAGAACTTATTCTACCAAGTATAATATCATTCACAGTACCGGTTATTGTTGGTCTCATATTTGGTGTTGCAGCCCTAGGTGCTTTTCTAGCAGGAGCAATTCTATCAGGATTCGTTTTCGCAATCATGATGTCTAATTCTGGTGGAGCTTGGGATAATGCCAAAAAGTGGATTGAAGAAGGTAATCTTGGTGGTAAAGGCACTGAAACTCACAAGGCAGCTATTACTGGTGACACAGTGGGTGATCCTTTCAAAGACACCTCAGGTCCAAGTATTAACACCCTCTTAGTTGTTATGTCTTTGACTTCTTCGGTTTTTATGGGTCTTATGCTAGCTGTAGGTCAAAATGGTTTACTCGGTGAATTACTCTCTGAAGACGCCGTTGGTGATGTCGCAATCTGGATCATCCTTCTTGTTCTTCTAGGTATAGTTTTAGCTGGTATCCTTATTTGGGCTATCCTCAAAGTTGTTAAACATCCTAAAGTAATGGAAAAGATCGTTAAGAAGAAAGATTAATCATTCTTACACTTTTCCTTTTTCTTATTTTTCTTATACAAAATCCATATGTGGAAACTAACTGTTGACCTTCTACTGAAGTTCGATTATAGAAACAATCTGTTAAACAATTATGCATAATTCTTTTAATCTCAGTTTTTCAATTTGAATCTATAAGAATTCAAGGTTGGTGACAAGTTTGAGTGAAAAATCTATTATAACTCGATTACTAAATTCAACAGAACCTGCTGTTCAATTGAAAACTTATTTATGTCTCTTAGAACACAATTATGATACTTCAGAGGTAAGTAGTTTAACAGCTGATATTAAGAAAAAATCTCCTCTCATTTCGAATTTATTTTATTATCTTCCTAAAGATCAAACTGGCAAAATCCTTCCTTTTTATACTAAGTGGCAAGGTATTCATTGGATCTTATCACAACTTGCTGACATAGGTTATCCTCCAGGAGATAAAGAAATTGTTCCAAGCATCGATTATGAAATGAACTGGCTTTCAGGAAGGAAAATTCAACACATTATCAACGGTAGAGCACGCTTCTGTGCATCTATAGACGCCTATGGGATCTATTCAGCTGTTTCCCTTGGTTTTTTTGATGAAAGGAGTAAACTATTAGTTGATAAATTAGTAGAACATCAGTGGGCTGATGGTGGTTGGAATTGTGATAAAAAACCTGAAGTAAATATCTCATCTTATCATGAAAGTTTAATTCCTTTAAGAGCATTGAACAGTTATTCGAAATTAGATAAGAACCAACAACTCACAACAGCTATAGATAGAGCATCTGAATTGTTTCTGAAAAGAAGGCTTTACAAACGATTAAGAGATGATAGGATCATCAATAACAAATGGTTACTTCTTCATTACCCTGCTTATTGGCATTATGATATTCTTATGGCACTCAAGGTATTATCAGAAGCTGGTAAGGTTGTTGATAAGAGGTGTAATGATGCTTTAGATCTGCTGGAATCTAAGAGAGTAGCTGATGGAGGATTTCCAAAAGAAGCCAAGTATTGTCAATCAGCTAATGCAGAGAAAAGGTATTTCTCACCTGGTAACTGGATGTCTGTCAATAAGAAAAAAATGAATGAATGGGTGACGATTGATGCTCTCTTCATTCTAAAAGCAGCTAATAGAATTGACTTAGATTATTAACACTTTCTCGATTTCAGCAAAATTGATTATTTCTCTTTCACTCCCATAATGTTTAAATTTCTGTACCTTCATCATCTCTTCTATGGAAGATGTTATTGTTCTTAATCTGGGTTTTACAAATGTTCAGCTTCTTAAAGGGGAAAATGGTTACGTACAGATGGATGCTGGGTATAGTTGGGATATCAAGAGATATCTTAAATTATTGAAAAAAAATCACATTAAGCCAGAAGAAATTAAACTTATCATTGTCAACCATGCCCATGCTGATCATACGGGTGGATTAAGGAAATTAAAAGAGAACTAGTTTTTGCTAGTTCATCCTATTTTTTTAATTTTTTGATGGTTCCAAATAATGACTTAGAGAATATTTACTGTACAATCTATTTGAGGAAAAACGATGATTTTATATAGTTTGATTACCAAACAATATTGGCTGTGAGTTAAACATTTTATAACTCGCAGCCCTCCCTCCCTCAATCACAATTTTGCACTTATTATGAATCTCTTTAGCTGGTTAAGTATTTCTTCATCTGGTTGGTTATTTATTCTCCATAGATCATCAATTTTCATTTCAAAAAGAGCTAATATTTGAGGGAGAACACGCTCTCTAACACATAAAAGCATGAACTTTTCTTCAGTGTTCTTAATTGAATTTAGTAATTCTCTTATAGGTTCATATAGACATTTTTTTTCGCTTTCAAGAATTCCAATTTCATCTATTATGATGATTTCCTTATCCTGTGAATCTTTTATCGCTTCTGATGCAAATTCTATTGCTTTCTCTGCAATGAAATAATCGCCTATTGTGATACCCTTTTGTTCATTCTCTTCTTTGAAGTGTCTTTCTTCACCATTTTTTAGGTTTAGAAATTTTCTTTCTTTTTGCCCTAAGGTTATGACGCCTCCTATAGAAAATTCGTCTTTCAAACCAAGATAGATTTTCTCCAAAAGAGTAGATTTTCCGATTTTAATTGGACCGCTCAGCACTACTAACAAGAGTTTGTTTCAACTCGTAAATTTATTGATTATTGATAACATCCTTCCAAGATTCAAGAATATGAACAAAACCTTTAGCTCCAGCATCAACAACATCAGCTTCTTTCAAAATTTCAAGCATTTCCTTTGTCTCTTCTAGACATTGTTTGCTTTCTTCTACTAAAGGTTCGATAAACTCGGTCCAACTTACATTTGGCTGCTCTAATGTTATTTCGATTGCTTTATCTGATGTTCTTTTCATTACTGTTAAAATAGTTCCTTCTGTTGGATTTAAAACAGCTTCATAAGCTAATTCTGTTCCTTCTCCCAGTGCTTTTGCAAATGTTAATGGTGTAATAATCTGGATTCTTTCAAGATATTCTACTACTCCAATTAGGAATTGTGAATAAATAACTCCAGAATTCCCTTTAGCACCAACAAAACTTCCCTTGCTTATAGCTTGGAATATTTCGTCATTACCATCATCATCATGCATTTTATTAATTTCTTTAACTATTGCTTGAATTGTGTAGTACATATTACTCCCAGTATCTCCATCGGGAATAGGAAAATAATTGATAGCATTGATATTTTCTTTCTCTGCTTCTATATACTTCTCGCTGAGTTTCATCATATCCTTAAAAAGAATAGGTTTCAAACTATGTATCTTCTCCATCATAATACTCACAATACGATGCTTAATGGAATGATGATTGTGTTAGTTTTTAAATGTTGTTTTTTGAAGAAACAACAAGAAATTAGCTGAAAATTTAGAAAAGCAACACAACCACTAATTTAAAGAACACCGCTATAAGAAAGAGGCTGTAGTGGTGAAAAAGTTTGGAAATTCCTGAAGGTCACTGGGGTATTTACACAGATAAAAAAAACATGCCGTTGGAAAGATTTGATCCTTTTCGAACGATAATTAACGAATTTGGAACAAAAGTTGGTCATATTACACAATTTTCTCCTTTACGAGGAAATAGACCATTTGAACATGTAAAAAGTGACGAAAGTGAAGAAACAATCACATCGCCGCCAACAGATTCCTTCTGTAAAATAGTTCAAGGAGATTTTGACGCTATAATTATTACTAAGCAAGATGAAGTTGGAGAAAATCCATTCAGCACTACTCCTTCAAAAGGGAGTGTTAAGAATTATGAGTCAATTTCTATTGTTAATCTCTTTACACCTATGGCCAGAGTCCTTTATGAACATACACAGAAAACAAGTATGGAAGCTTTGCAAGATAGAAGTGTTGGTATAGGTTTAGTCCACCTATTGACCAATCATTACGACACACTTTCTGAAGCTCCTGTAAACGAAGTTTATTCTCTTCTAAGAACAACACAATTAGCACATAAACGCTCAATTGAAGCACTCAAAGAACGTTATAACAAAGAACAACTCACCACACTTCATTTCTTTAATATTGGAGAAGAAGCAGGTGCTAGCATCTGTCATCTACATTCTCAAACCTATATCTATGCTAACAATATCGGTCATGGTTGGACTTCTTTAGGATTCCTTAGTGTTCCAGAATTTCATAAAAATATAATGAAAGATGAAGATTATTGTCTTGCTTGTAATATTGCTAAAAACAGAAATGATGTCAAAGATCCAATTGGTCAAGAGTTATTAATTGAAGAAAGGATTATTTATGAAAATGGAGCGTGGTTTGTCTTTGCTGCTTTCTCACCTGAGAGAGATGGTCAAATCCGATTAATTCCAAAGAAACATACGTCTAAATTTACAGAATTAAGTAACGATCAATTAGAAAATCTTGCGGATGCTCTTGTCAAAGCAAACATAGCTTTGGATGAGTTCATAAAAATTGCGCCTCCTAACATGCATCTACTCAAGGATCGTAATATTCTGATCAGACAAGAAAATGAAGGATATAATTCTGGAATGCATCTGCTAATTGACATCATCTCAATCCAGCGAATTGGTGGCGCAGAGATAATGGAAACTTATAGGATTGCTACTATGTTTCCTGAGAATACTGCAAAAATCATGAGACAAAGCTTAATAGATAAGGGATTGATTTCCGAAAGCTGAGGATGTTTTAATGACAGCAAATGAAAGAGTGACTGTAATCTTCGTCC
>JAGXNV010000083.1 GCA_019894795.1 Candidatus Heimdallarchaeota archaeon
CTTGTGGTCCTCCAATTATGATTAAATTCGTCATTCAAAATCTTGTGGAACTAGGCTTCAAAGATGAACAAATCTATACTACATTGGAAATGAGAATGAAATGCGGAATTGGCATGTGTGGTCGGTGTAATATAGGTAATCTTTATGTTTGTAAAGATGGTCCAGTATTCTCTTGGGACCAAATAAAAGATCTAGAAGGAGACATGTAAAGGGTGAAACTGTATGAAAATCGGTGTTTATGTCTGTGAATGTGGAAGTAATATTGCTAGTACTGTTGATGTAGAAGCAATAGTTGAACAAGCAAAAGAATTTCCCAATGTAGAAGTAAGCAGAGTTTACAAGTACATGTGTTCAGACCCAGGACAAGAAATTATTAAAAAAGATATCGAGGAAAAACAACTTGATAGAATTGTGGTAGCCGCATGTTCCCCAAGGATGCATGAACCAACTTTTAGAGCTGTTATTGAAGATAAAGGTTTGAATCCTTATGTTCTAGAAATGGTTAATATCAGAGAACAAGTATCATGGGTTCATGAAAATAAAAAAGATGGAACTGAAAAAGCTGCATCACTTCTAAAAGGAGCGGTTCTTCGTTCCGCTTTAATGCAACCTCTAGAAAAGAAAAAAGTTGGTGTAACACACAAAGCACTTGTTATCGGTGGTGGAATAGCTGGGATCCAAGCTGCTCTAGACTTAGCTGATATGGGATTCAAAACAACACTTGTTGAAAAAACATCATCCATTGGAGGGAAAATGGCTCAAATGGATAAAACTTTTCCAACGTTAGACTGTTCTCAATGTATTTTAAGTCCAAAAATGGTTGATGTTAGTCGTCATCCAAATATTGAATTGTTAAGTCTCAGCGAAGTTGTAGAAGTTGACGGATACGTGGGTAATTTCAAAGTAAAAATAAAGAGAAATCCTCGATATGTGATTGAAGATAAATGTACTCTTTGTGACGATTGTGTTCCAGTATGTCCTGTTATAGAACATGATGAATACAATCAAGGTTTCGCACCTAGAAGAGCTATCTATATAGCTTATCCACAAGCTATCCCTGCATCATATGTAATCGATCCAGATGCTTGTTTGGGAATCGATCCTTTAATATGTGCAAAGTGCAGAGACGTATGTGGTCCTGAAGCGATAGATTTCGATATGCAACCGAAGATTATAGAGGATGAATTTGGTGCGATAATTCTTGCAACAGGGTATGAAACCTATCCTATTGAGAAAATAGGTGAGTATGGCTATGGAACGATTCCAGATGTTATTTCAGGATTAGATTTTGAAAGAATTATTTCATCTGGTGGGCCTACTGGTGGAAAAATTCTTCGACCTTCTGATGCGACTGTTCCCAAAACAGTAGTTTTCATCCATTGTGCAGGATCACGTGATCCAAGCAAACATTTACCATATTGCTCAAAAGTATGTTGTATGTATTCGACAAAACATGCGTTACAATACAAACATGTAGTACATGACGGTACAGCAATCAACTTTTACATAGATATTAGAACAGGTGGAAAAGACTACGAAGAGTTCTACCAGAGAGCAGCAGAGGAAGATCATGTAATATATTTGAGAGGGAAAGTATCAGAACTCTTCCAAGATGGAGATAAGATTCTGATAAAAGGAGCAGACACACTTTCTGGTGAGACTGTGGAACTTCATGCTGATTTAGTTGTTTTAGCTACAGGAATGATTCCTAGTGAAGGAACTAAAGAAATGGCGAGTTTGCTCAATGTTTCTGTTGGGATCAATGGATTCATCAGAGAAGCTCATCCAAAACTTAAACCAGTTGATACTGCTATTGCAGGTGTGTTTGTTGCAGGAACTGTTACAGGTCCTAAAGATATCCCCGAAACAGTTTCAAATGCAAGTGGAGCAGCTTCAAGAGCAGCAGGGATTTTATCCCAAGATGAATTAGAAATTGAAGGAACTGTTGCAAAAGTTGAAGAATCATTATGCCGTGGATGTGGATTATGTGGTGAAGCATGTCCATACAGTGCAATCGAACTAGAAACTGTCAATAGATACGGGCACACTATGCAAGTTGCTTTTGTTAATGAAGCGATGTGTAAAGGATGTGGTAGCTGTGCAGCTGCTTGCCTGAATGGTGCGATTAACCAACTAGGATATACTGATGGCCAAATACTTGCACTCATCAGTGCATTAGGAGAAGAATAAGGAGAGTAGAGCAGGTGTCATTCGAATACTTAAAATTTGGAAAGGAAGAAAAAGACTTCATCGAGAAAATAGAAGAAATTTCTGGTGAAAATGTCTATAGTTGCTATCAATGTGGTAAATGTTCTGCTGGCTGTGCTTTCAGTAGTAGTATGGACAAAACAGTTAACCAACTTATTCATCTCATACAAGTCGGACAAAAGAGAAAGGTTCTAGATGCCAATACACAATGGATATGCGCCAGTTGTTTAACATGCTCAGTCAGATGCCCACGTGAAATAGATGTTGCAGCGTTGATGGAAGCGGTTAGAGAATATCAATTAAGAGAGGAACCAGAAAAAATTAAAATTTCTGATATCCCGAAAGAAGCTTATGATACGCTTCCAAATATTGCTTTTGTAAGCAATTTCAGAAAGAAAACAGGATGAGGTATTAATGGTACAATATTCTTATTTCCCAGGATGTAACTTAAAAACAAATGCAAAGGGTTTCGAAGAAACAGCTATTGCAGTCAGCAAAAAACTAGAAGCTGAATTAGTTGAGATACCCAATTGGAACTGCTGTGGAACAGTTCATACTATGACTTCAGATAATATGATGAGACGTATAGCTCCTGTTAGAGTATTATCGAGATCCAGAAAGCATTTAGAGTCACTTGAAGAAGGTTCTCCAAATGAGGTTATTACACTCTGTTCTATGTGCAATAGTACTTTAAAAATTGTTAATCACGAAGTCAAAAAAAATCCTGATAATTTAGAAAAAATTAATTTTCAACTTGTGGAAGACGAAGAGTCTTATGAAGAAGATATGGAAGTAAAGCACTTTCTTGAAATTATCAGAGATAATATCGGATATGAAAAAATATCCAAAAGCATTGTTACACCACTTAAAGGATTGAAAATTTCGCCATATTATGGGTGCATGCTTTTGCATCCTGATGAAGCAGCAATCGATGATGTAGAGATGCCATCAGTACTTGAAAATCTTGTTGAGAGTTTGGGAGCGGAAGTTATTGATTCTCCTCTCTTCAAGTTCTGTTGTGGTTCTTATCATATCGTTGATGAGGACAGAATAGTAGACACACAAGTTGAGAAAATTGTTGAAGCAGCTAGACAGCGAGGTGCAAATGCACTAGTTGTTGCTTGCCCCTTGTGTTCATATAATATAGATCATCAACAAAAAGTAATGAAAGAAAAATCACATGGAAAAGAACCGTTACCTGTTTTTTATTTTACTCAGTTGATGGCCTTAGCCTTAGACGTGCCAATAAGAACAAATCATTTTGAAGATCATCATATTGATCCTAATCCTCTCCTCAAGGAATTAGGATTAAATGGGAGGAAAAAATCAAAGTAGAGGGTTAAATATGTCAAAAGCAAAAACTAAAACAAAAAAAGAAACTGAAACCCCCATGGTAATGATATACATTATGGGTTCAGCACATCAAGTTCCAGCATCATTAACTATAATGAAAGCAATGGAGTATGCTGGTTTCAAGTTAACAAGAGGAGCCGGATGTAGAGCTGGTTTCTGTGGAGCTTGCGCTACAGTCTATCGAAAAGCAGGTGATTACAGAATTTATGCAGCACTTGCCTGTCAAACACAAGTCGAAGATGGAATGGTACTTACACAATTACCATTTGTTCCTGCACCTAAAGGAAAGTATGATGTAAACAAGCTAAGTTCAACAGCTAACACCGTACTAAAATATTATCCTGAAGTTGCTAGATGTTTGAGCTGTAATGCCTGTTCTAAAGTATGCCCTCAAGAAATCCAGGTTATGGATTATGTACAATATAGTTTGCAAGGACAGATAAGCAAAGCAGCAGAAGAATCATTTGATTGCGTCCAATGTGGTCTTTGCACAATACGATGCCCTGCAGAGATTCCACAATATCATGTCGCTACACTTGTTAGAAGATTGCATGGCAGATATAATATGATCTCTCCAGAATCACTAGAAGCAAGAGTAGAGGAAATTGAAGCAGGGTTCTACGAAGAAGGTCTCAAAGAATTGATGAATCTTCCTAAAGACAAATTAAGACACAAGTATTTCCATGAAAGAGACTTTATTGATCAGAAAAAGGCGTGATTATGATGATAAGAGGATATCCAGAAAATATGCGTAAAAGCATTGATAATGTCAATAAAACAAGAACTAAACGTTTAACTGAAATTAAAACAGATTTAACAGAGGCAGAAAGGAAAGAAGTTTTAGATAATTTCCATCCAGATTACAACCCAAAATTCAAAAGAGACATAAGTTGGGGACCGAATAAAGGGGATAATGTCCCAAATGAAGTAGTTGATATAATTGAAGCCTATCCAGCAGTTCATCCTGATGATATAGATCTAACAAAGATAGACTATGATGTGGGAGTGTTAATAATTGGAGCAGGTGGAGCAGGAACAACAGCTGCTTTATGGGCGTTATATGAAGGAGTACCAGCAGATCAAATTCTAATTGTTACCAAGTTGAGATTAGGTGATTGTAACACAGTTATGGCTCAAGGAGGTATTCAAGCTGCTGATAGACCAGAAGATAATCCACTCATCCATTATATGGATGTTATTGGTGGAGGTCATTTTGACAACAAACCTGAACTTGTCAAAGCTCTTGTAAGAGATGGTCCAAAAATCATCAAATGGCATAAAGAGTTAGGGATGATGTATGATCAAAATGAGGATGGTAGTTTCATTGAGAATGCTGGTGGTGGAACATCAAGAAATAGAATGCACTGTTCGAAAGATTATACAGGAATGGAAATCTTCCGCACATTGAAAGATGAGATCTTAAATAAAGACATCCCAGTTCTTGAATTTGTACCTGCTGTTGAACTACTAACAGACGAAACAGGTAAAATTACTGGAGCAATTCTATATAATATTGAGACTAAACAATACTTTGTAGTAAGAGCAAAAACTACAATTCTAACAACTGGTGGTTTTGGAAGATTACATGTAGCCGGTTTTCCAACAACAAATCATTATGGTGCTACAGCAGATGGTGTTGTAATGGCTTACCGTGCTGGTGCTATATTGAGAAACTTAGAATCGACTCAATTTCATCCAACAGGTGCTGCATTTCCCGAGCAAATTGTAGGCTTACTAATTACTGAGAAAGTTAGAAGTTTGGGTGGTCAAGTTCTTGGAAGAGACGGAGAACAAATCTGTTATCCTCTTGAACCAAGAGATGTGGAAGCTTCTTCATTAATCAAATGTTGTGCAATTACAGATAACTACATTGAAACACCAACTGGAATGAGAGGTATCTGGCTAGATTGTCCTTTAATTGATGAACTTAAAGGAAAAGGAACAGTGGAAAAGAACCTTAGTGCTATGTTTCGTATGATGAAGAGATTTGACATTGATATATCTCAAGATCCCATCTTAGTCTATCCAACTTTACATTACCAAAATGGTGGGGTTGAACATGATAAGCATTGTTACACATCACTCAAGGGATTACTTGCAGCAGGGGAAATTTCTGGTGGGGTTCATGGAAAGAACCGTCTTATGGGTAATTCTCTGCTAGAAATCAATGTTTTCGGAAGAATAGCAGGTATAACCGCAGCTAAGGAATATAAGAAGAAAAGTAACGAGGTTGGAACACTAAGTCTTGACCATGTAAGGAAAGTTATCAAAACACTTGATTCCCTCAATCTTCAAGAAAAACGATATTCACCAATGATTCTACCTGAATACAGAAGTGATGCGGTCAGAGATAGATTAGTACGATTATATGAAGATAATTGTGCATAGTTTACACCTCTTTTCTTTTTCATAATTTTTTTAAATGTTAAATGAGATTTTAGTGTGGTTTTATGAATAATACCTATATTTTCCTTCGTCATGCATTAACAGAAATAAACGAGAACAAACCTATAGATAAATGGGTCATAACTGAAAAAGGGAGAGAAGCAATTTGTGAGGTTATCTCTTCTGGGATATTTGATGATGTTGACACAATCATATCATCCTCAGAAAAGAAGGCAATTCAAACAGCTTATTTCTTATCTGAAAGATTAGGTAAAGAAGTACACTTGAATCCAGATTTGAAAGAGTTATATCGAGGAGACGAATATCTAGAAACTAAGGAGGAGTATGAAACTCGAGTTTGGAGAATTTTTGATAATCCCACTGAGTGTAGTTTTGGGTGGGAAACAGCAGAAAAGGCTTTGAAAAGAATAGCGAAAGCGATTAAACGATTTGATAACAGATACACTGGAAAGAAAATATTCATTGTAAGCCATGGTATAATTCTGACATTATTTTTTGGAAAACTTCTGAATATTGAACAAAAAGAATATTTTCAGAGGTGGAAAAAACTGAAATTCTGCGGTTGGGGAAGTGTGAGTGGAAACAAGGTCACTAAAGATATTGTAAATTAATACATATTCAATCAGAATATTACCGATGTAAGAAGAAGAGATACAATAAAAAGAAGAAAAAAGTGTTAGTTATGAAACTAACCTAATTTGGTTTTAACTTGTAGCAGCATCAGCTTGAATAAAACCTGCTCCCCATACAAAAGAGGTCATGTATGAACCATCCCAGTAACAAGAGGATTGAAGATAACTTTCAAGCCATTGAACAGATTGAGCTCCCCAAGCATCGAACATTAGAGCATATACGCCAGCTGTCTGAGGACAAGAAAAGCTTGTTCCAAACATATAGTAATATCCATCTACTTGTGGAAGAACCATTTGTTCACCAATTCCAGTAACATCAACTTTACCACCAGATGAGAAGTCTGCAATGTGTAATTGACTGAAATCGCCTATAAGATTATCCGACAAATATCAAATTGTTTTATATTGTGGAAGATTCTTGCCTAGAAGTTTCTTATTTGTTTCTTTAATAATAAATATAGCCAAAACAGATGCGATTATCCCGAAAGATAATGGAAACAGAGGTAGAGTTAACAAACCATCTGGTGAAATATCTGCAATAAATGCACCAAGAAAAGCACCAAGATAAATAAAGATGGTGTTCTCAAATTGCAATAAACTCATCCCTCTTGCTCTTTCTTTAGATTTAGTAACATCAGACATAATTGCATTTGCTGTGGGGTTCTTTAAGGCATAAAGCGGATAAGAGTAAATAATGAATATTATTACCCAATTGTTTGAAAATAAATACATAAATAAGAATAAAACCGGATAAGCTACAATTGCTACTAATAAAACGGGTCTTCGTCCTTTCTTATCTAATATCCTTCCAATGAACAGCTGAAAAGTCATTCCAAGAAAAGTTGCTATCGTATTTGAATAGCCTATAAAATTTGACGATAAGCCTATTTCTTTAAGATATACAGATGACAAGGTATTGAAAGGACCAAAACCGAAATCTAATATGGCCAAAACAACAAGGAGAAATAGCACATTTCTACGAGTCAAAATCTTCCAATAACCAGCTGATTTGTTTCTTTGATTTTTGTTACTTAATTCTAATTTCTCAGATGAAATCTCTGTAGGATTTTGGAACGATTCATCGGAATCGTCTGCCTCATCGTCTTCTTCAACACTCGGTTTAGTTGGTGAGAACATAGTTACAATACCTGTAATTAGTGCAAATCCAGCACCAAAGCTTAAACCACCGATCATACCCAAATTATCATAAATCAAACCAGACACACTGCTTCCAATCATCCAACCAAGACTTGAAAAAAATATCTGAAAACTGGAAACTTCACCTCGTTTATCTGGATGACAGATTGTTGTGCTTAGAGTATTATGCAGAATATAAAATACATTATGAACTCCAAACACACCTAAAATTAGAAGAATTTGCCAAGGAACAGTATTGAAAAATATTAGTAAAATACATTGCGCCATAAGTAGCAATCTGGCAAAAAACATTATCTCTTTTCTTCGCCCAGTCTTATCTGAAAAAGCACTAAATATTGAACTACCAATTATTGAAACAAGCCCAGGAACTGCAAGCACCAAGGTTAACATCAGATAAGGATAGTCGAATCCTGCTTCAGGTGTAATTAACTCTTCATTCAACCAGATTCCAAAAAATATCCAATAACTGGATATAGCTAGACTATCGAACATATAAGCAAATAATAAAGGCAACAAATTCTTTGGAGGTAAACGATTTTTTATTTTGCCTAAAAATACAGCGCTCATTCAATAATCAAACCTACAAAATTCGGTATGGATTTAAAGATATAGATGATGGGAGGGATAATAGGTAGTTCTAGGAACTATATTAGTCCTTTCACCGATTAAATGAAGACATATCCTATCCACGACGCATACTCAATTGTCTACCTTTTTCCTTGTTTTTTTGTCTTTCTTTTTTGAATTTAGTTAATTCTTCCTTCCCAATATGTTGAATGAAGATTTTCTTCATCTTTTCATCAACAATCTCATTATTGATGTAAGCGTCAAAAATCAGCTGTACGGTTATTTCAAGGAATTTCCTACCAGTTTTTGATAGTTGATATCTATCCTTACTATCTATTTCAATAATCCCAAAATCCCACAATTTTACTACATAATTTGACAAGAGATCCATATCTAAACTAGATAGCTCGGTTTTTAGTCTTTCATAAGTAGATTTTTCATAATACAAGAAAGACAATATATCTAGTGCTTCTAGTTCGTCTAGCAAATCAAAAATAGAAGATATTTCGTTCTTCGAATTAAGAAGTAAATATTTAAAATCATCTTTAGGAATTTTTCCAAACATTTTGAATCTTTAATAGTAAGCTAGATTGATTTATTTAAACTTAATTGAATCAATATTGGTCAGCATTGGGAAAAATTAGAGAAAGATAAGAGACATTTCATCCAAATCAATTTAAAAGTAGAAATTTCTACATTAAGCTTTATAAAACTGTGAAGAAGTTTAATATATTCTTTTAAGAGATTATTTAGTGAGGTGATGTTTTGAGTAATGACTCAATAACAGAAACTGAAGTAAGAGCGTTTTTTGATGAGTTTGTTGATGCATATCCTTTAGAGGACCTAGACAAATATCTAAACCTTTTTTCACAAGATGAAAATCTTGTAATGTTTGGCACAGGTGAAAAATGGTTAGGATGGGAAGAGTATAAAGGTGCACCAGCAGAAGACAAGGAAAGACATGGAGAGATTTCTATTACTTATGACTGGTTAAAAATAAACTCACATGGATCAGTCGCTTGGATAGCTGCAGAGGTTAAAGTGAATGTAAAAACTGAAAGTGAGTGGAGAAGTATTCCTGCGAGGTTAACTGGTGTCATAAAGAAGATTGAAGGTAAATGGAAAATAGTTCAAGGTCATATTTCAGTATCTGGGTAGAAACGAAAATAGATTCATTTAATAACGGACCAATTCGATCTTAATTGATAAAAGGACTGATATTAGATGAAATTCAGCTAATTTGTACCTAATTTTGGAAAGACTTTGGAAACCCTCCTTATTACTAAATATTGCAGTAAAGACAGGTAGATTCTATTTAACTGGACTGTTGTAGAACGCCTAAATAAGTTAAAACAGAACCCCGTTCATTGTTTATGCTTTGCAGATTCATAAGAAATGTTTTTTTCTTGCCATCAAACCTAGAAATTTCGATTTTAATATGTGATTTCTGAGTTCTGTTACTTAAAATATCTTCTAATATTTGTCTATCTGCTATATTTTCAACTAGCTGCAACAAGTTTACCCCTCGCATTATTTCAACGGAAGGAAATTCTAGTATTGATACAGTTTTTCTATTCACATTCACTAAAGTTCCTGTCAAAGACAATTGAAATATTGCGTGGTCAATAGAATCGAAAATGCCTATTTTATCTTCAAAAAGCTGAATTAACGAATCATTAGAGAATATCCCTAATCCTCTTCTCTTTGCTTCTCGATATTTCATGATGATAATAACAAAAGTTATAATTTCAACTATAGTAAAAGCAAGAAGAAGTAATATCATGGTTTGATTGTCAATCGCCATTTTTTCTCAGCACTTTTCAAATTAGCAAATACATTTTTATTGTTTTATAATCGTTTAACCTTTATTGTATGGAAATATTGTTCTTCATTGTAACAAAATTTTTACGATTTCTGTTAGCATAAATCCCATCTATAAATGTCAAGACATTAATAAAAAGAAGTATGATTATTTGAAAAACAAGTATTAAGTAAGGTGAATCACTATACCATTGTTTTAGAACAGACCAGCTTTCAGAGAGTGCAGGGTAACATATATCAATAAAAAGGACATTACATAAAACTGGGATTACAATAAACCAAATAATGCTCTGTACTATCCAACCAATTGCAATTCGCGACGCTTTTATACTTAAAATTTTCCTTTTTGAGTTATAGCCTGTAATCTGCATAAAACGCATATAAAGCCAATAAATAGAAGAAAAAATTGCTACAATAGATAAGGCAATAATTATGAATAGTAATAGTATATCTAATAATGAAGGTTGGTAACTAAAAGGTGATTCTAAACCCACATTATTTGCTCTATAAGTTGTATCAAGCGATTGTGGGAAATTTGTTAAATAACAAAAACCAAGTATCGCCAGTGAAATTATCAGTAAAAATATACCCTCAATCACAGATAAAATCACTTTTCCTTTAAAGATGTCAATTCTAGATTTTCTTTCGTTCCACTTGTTTATTACATTATAATCATCAACCATAAGATAAATAATTGAGAAACTAAAGATGTAAGTTATTATAAATGGAGATATACTGAGAAAGAAAAAATAAAGGTTTCCAAATCCTTGGAAGATTGAGAAAGGAATGATTGCAACTAGAAATAGAGGTAAGAAAATGATTCTACCCAGTAAAATAAGCTGTCTCGAATCTCTATACATTTTCATAATTTTTCTAGTTCGTCTAGGAGAGGATAAATCATTCATTTTGCTATGAGAAATAATTAAATAAAACATATAAAGTTTTGTCGTATAAAATTACAGTTGTTAACTAAACCCACCTTGGTAACAG
>JAGXNV010000084.1 GCA_019894795.1 Candidatus Heimdallarchaeota archaeon
ACTAAGGCTTGAATAAAAAAAGAATGTAAGATAACTCTATGCTTAAACAAGATATCTATATCATGATATACAGACAGAGGGGATAAAAGAATAATCCATAACCACAGTTTTCTTTCTTTTCTTCCAAAGATAGCCATATTAACTAGTAGAGATAATCCAAAGTGTATTGCTAAATCAGGCATAATATTCCATCAAAGTAAAATTAGACTTCTTAGTGCTTAAATCTTACTCAATATTAGTAGGGATAAGAGATAGTTAAAATAATTAAAAAAAATCTAAATGACTTTTTGAAGAATATTCAGATAGAACAAAGAAGGTTATTACAAAAGAAAAGAATCATTATTAGGCTTCATTTTGTTTAAAGATTTAATTAATTACATTTACAACAAAAAGTTAAATCCAAATTCTTTCTTTTTATTGTATATCTGAAGATTCTAATAAAAATAGGTGTAGACTGCGATATCTTGGTCTCCAAGTGGGGGTTCTATCCTAGGGAAAAACAATAGGTTTAATAAAAATCCAAGAACTAGGTCACTTAGAATCGAATATTGCTCTTACTAAGACACCTTATTTCTATTGTATTTTTCCTATTTTGAATATTATCAATGTTTTCTTTATAGTAGAGCTAATTTAATAAAAAATAATCGATGTAATTTTTCTTGATGTTTAGGAACATATTTTTAGGAGTAATTGCGTAATCATTCTTAATAATGTCTTCCGAAGAATCAACTGTAAAGAAACGTAGAATTCTCAGATTCATCAGAGATTTGGATCTACGCTATATTCGAGGGTCTATCGATAGACGAACATATCAAACTCTTAAGAACAAATATCAAGAGATTCTAACCAGTCTTCCAACTTCTTTGAAATCAGAACAAGAAATGCAAAAGATTGAAGAAACTAAAAAAACTCTTCCTGCTTTAGAATCAGATTTCCAAGAAATTGATAGTGTTATTGTTGATACAAGTCCTCCTTCAGTCCCTCAGAGAACAATAGAACTTCCCTTGATAGAACTAGACAAAATCCCTATCCTTGAAATTGAGGAGTTAAAAGTACGCTATGTTATGAATATGGCCATTAAAGCAGCTACTAAAACCTTCGAAGATGAGATGAATCTAGAACAAGAGTATGTTTCTGGCAAACTTGATGATCATGAATACATAACAAGTAAAAATGAAGTTGAAGCAAAACAACATAAAATTTTCCAACATTTCTATAAATTGTCTGAACTTCTATTTTCTGTTAGCAAGGATCACCTCTTCAAGAACACTCATAACAACTTTCTTCTCTTCAATAACGAACTTAGTGAAAATATTAATCGCCTTAGAAGGTTAGAGTCTGACAAACCAGAGTTGAAAGGAATAATCTATGAAATTAACAACAGAGTTCTTCGCAATAGACCAATATTGAAAAAGGCAGCACAAGACACTCTTAGATGGAAGATGACGATTTTACAAGAAAAAGAAAGGTTCGTTCTTTTCTATGAAATTAATAAGGAAAACTTGACTCTGCTTCAGAAAGAAACAATGAATCGAAATATTAAGCAACTTGAAATTTATGAAGATCTTCTAGATGATGATATTAATGACTATACACGAGATGTAGATGCATTGGACCAAATTTATGGTGAGCATCTACGTTTTCAAGAGATAGTTACCCCATATTTCAAAGATTTATCTCTAGAAATAGAGGAGAGAGTACAAAGATTCAGCGAGATAGTAAGTTTTCAACAACTGAAGAATAGGGTGTCCATAGCAACAAGTACTGAAACCAAAGATATAGATTATATGGTTATGTCTGAATTAAGAACTCTGTGGAAATTTACTGGAAAACCTGTCATCGATGAAGAGAACGATTTGGTTGGCTTCCTTATTGGTCCAGCTAAATTGAATGAACAGTACGGTATTTTAATCCACCAGCAGCAAGAAATTTCCCTCTCAATGGTTAGAAAACTTTATGATAATGTTCTTTCACCAGCTGAGACTGAAGACGTAGAGACAGAAGAACAAAAGAAGCAATATTTCCTAAATGAACTCGTTAAAACACTTCCACATGTTCCTTTTACTTTTCTTATCCCTGAAACTATAATTGAATATTGTACTAAGAAAAATGTAGAACTTACAAATGAATTAAAGGAAGTCATGCGCCAACCTGATAATTATCTGTTCATTCCACTTGATTCTGTATCTAAAACTCAACGAGAGCTAAGAATCAAAAATGAAAATATTCTCTTAAATGGAGACTTACTACCATATTACAATCCAACTGAAAGCAACAGTTTCACGAGTTTAATTACTGAGAATACTGATGTAAAAGTAAAGAACGTATTTAATGATGTAATTGGGTCTGCCCATTCAGTGCTATATCATCCAGGGAAAGGATATTTCCTAGCTGTTCAGAGACTAAGTCTATCTGATGATTTGTTTGATTTTATTCACGATATTCTGTTTTATGATGATTCTAGAGAGAAAATCGAGATATTTTCTAGTGAGAAGAAAAGAATTGTTCTTGAAGAATTTTCTAAAACATTTCAAGTGCCTGTTAAAGAAATTGAGAATCCTGAATTACTCAAGAAAATACTCGTTGAGAAAAATACTGGTATTTTACCTGATGTTGTTGAAAGTGCAAAGTATGACCTCTACTCCATTGGGAATCTAAAAATCATAAGTGATTATGTTCTATTAGATTATGGAGGGCAGAAATTCAATTTAACTGAAGTTTTTGATCTTAGAGGAAAAGTTGTTGAAAATGTTAAAGGCACTGAACTTGGTGTAATCCACAATTTACGGATTAAAGAAAAACCTATTCTCGATTTATGGACATCAATTGATTTGCTTCTAATTGCGTCTTTTATCGGTTCTGATCCTAAATTGTTATTTGAGAAGGACAAAAATTTTATTGATAATCTTGCTATTTCTATAGCGAAATTAATGAGTATAGCACCACAAGTAGCTTTACGTCCAGACATGGTAATGACCTTTATGAACCTAATAGGCAAAATCTCTAAAATTGAAGAGATAGAAGAAATGATGTCAAAATTCAAACCTAAAACAATAGAACTAGGTAGAATAATCACTGTAGAAAAACAGAAGATTCTTGCAGATATTAGCGATAAGGAAATAATGGACGAAATAGCTTCAGACATCGAAGAAGGGGAAATTGATGAGGATAAAAGATTTGTAGCTTCACCTGACTACTATCTACGTGAGAAATAGTTAAATCAAAGTGATTATGGATAGAATCAGAAATTACAGGATAGAAAAAAGATGACAAAAACCTTTGTTGGATTTTATCCAGCTAAAGATATCTCAAAATTTAATGAAAAAGATTCTATTGTCTTAGTAGGTATTCCTGTGGAGAAAACAAAAACTACTCCTGGAGGTTCTAGAAAAGCTCCTAAAGAGATTAGAAAACAATCTTTGGAGTTCAGCGGAGTATCTTCTGAATTTGATGTTTCCGATTGTAAAACAGATTTCTATGATGTAGGAGATATCGATTCAATAAAAGAGAAAGATAAACTGTTATTATTGTGGGAAAAAATTCTAAATAATAGCAATAAATTGGTAGTAATCGGAGGAGATCATAGTATAACATATGACATGCTTAATCTAGCCCCTTGGGATGATAAAACTGCTGTGATTTGGTTGGATG
This sequence comes from Candidatus Heimdallarchaeota archaeon, assembly GCA_019894795.1. Classification (GTDB taxonomy): domain Archaea; phylum Asgardarchaeota; class Heimdallarchaeia; order Heimdallarchaeales; family Heimdallarchaeaceae; genus UBA460. The sequence continues at coordinate 3,652 of JAGXNV010000084.1, forward strand.
CACATGCTGATCTTAATGATGAGTATCCGCCAAATGTTTTCTACTCTCATGGGACAGTATTTGCTAATTTAAAAAAAGATAATAATCTGTCAGCAGAACAAATGCTGTTCATTGGTGGTCATGCTTATACTCAGACATCCGTTGAACATGCGAAACTGAAAAACAAAGAAGTAGATTTTATTCCGGTACACCAATTATTTTTTGATAAAAGTAAAACTCTTGAAAAAATACAAAATTTCGTCGATAAATTTGATAGAATATATCTAAGTATTGACCTTGATTCTCTAGATCAAGCCTATGTTCCAACTCTAGCAACAACAGAACCTTTCGGTTTGACCCCTCAATTATTAATGGAAGTCATTAAAATCATTCTTCCTAAAGTAATTTATGTTGATATAGTAGAAGCGAAATTTACTAGAAAGAATCGATTAGTGCTCAATCTTGCTGTGGGACTTATCTATAATATTTTACAGAATTGGATGAATTAATGAGCTTAGGGATAAAATTTATTACAATATCTTTTTATTTTAAATTATGACATCAAAAAAAGTTATTTTAACAGAAAATGCTCCATCACCTGTTGGACCATATTCGCAAGCAATTCAAGCTGGAGAGTTTCTTTTTGTTGCAGGGCAAATACCTGCAGATCCTGTTTCTGGCGATATTGTTAGAGGAGATATTCAGAAGGCAACTAAAAGGGTCATGGAAAATTTGAAGGCTATTGTAGAAGAAGCTGGATACTCTATGGATGATTTGGTTCGGTGCAGAGTATACCTCAAAAACATGGACGATTTCAAACAAATGAATGAAGTTTATGGGTCCTATTTTGGTGAGAAACCACCTGCTAGAGCAGCTATAGAGGTAAGTAAGCTGCCTTTAGATGTTGATGTGGAAATCTCAGCTGTTGCTTGGAAAAAGTAATTATTTTATCTCTTTTTTCTCAATTTCTTTGAACATGAGTTTAGTATATTTTCGTTTAATATTTTCGATAGCATCATCAAAAGTTGGCTTAATGCTTGTAGGTATCGTTTCCTTAGATTTATCAAGATTGATCAATGTATCAGGGTTCCCAACATTTCCTAATAACCAGACTATTTTACCCACTGTATAATCAGGAGCCTTATCAGACATCAATTTTTCTAGATCAGAGATTAGTTCTTCATCAAACTCTAGTAATAAATTTGCAGCTTCCGTTCTGATTTCTTCTTGAGGTGAGAACAATTGCTTGAGAACTATACTCTTCGTAAACAAGCTAGGTTTCCTTTTTTTCAATGAATTTAGTGCAGCAACTTTCTTATCAATATCTTCAGCTGATTCAACTATTTCTAGTAATTTTTCAATAATTTTAGCTGAATGATAGTGCTTGAGTTGTTTAATCGCAAATACACTGAAATCCTTTCGATCGTCCTCTAATGAATCTATGAGATAACCGATGATTTCATCTTCAGTCATTATTCTGCCAGATTCATACATATTAGACATGCAAATAAATGATTCAAAAAGACACTAAAAAAGTTTTACAAAGAAAAAGAGAAGAAATTACTTTCTTTTCTTGAGATAAATCAATGCAATCGATATTAAACCAGCAATTGTAACTAACCCAAATGGGAATGGGACACCTGCATATGTAGGTAACTCTTTCTCAATCATTTTAATATAAACCTCGAATGAATATTCATTACCTGCTGCATCATAAACTTTGAAGATTATGAAATGGAAACCATATTCTAAGAATGGGATGGTTATTATTGCATCAATAGGGCTTTCTATAATATTTCCTTCATCAGTTTCAATAACTAGCTTTGCTACGCCACTACCTCCGGTGTCAGTTCCAGAGACATTGAATTGCAGTTCCTTCTTCTCAACAACAATGTCAAAAGTTTCAGTTTCATTCAGAACGATATATTCTCCGTCTTCATTGAGAAGTTGTATAATTCCAGTTGGTGCGATAGTTTCAATTAAAACTGTAAAATTGTCTGTTACAGAACCAAGACCAGTGAATGAAAATGCGGTAACATTGATATTATATTCGCCACTGCTTGCATAGCTATGGATAATTATAGGAATTGAAATATTTGCAGATTCAATTCCTGATCCATCATCCCAATCTACTTCAACTGCTGAAATGTTTGAATTGATAGCCTCTGCTTCCCAATAAATGGTTACATCTCTTGAATTTGTATATCTTTCTGATTCCAAAGTCAATTCTGGATTACCATCAACAAGTGTAACTAAGCGAACTTTGTTCTCTGTAAGCGTTCTATATTCAGAGGTTATATTGTCATAGTGAACAATAAACGATCTAATTTCCAGTTGAGTACCAGCATCGAAAGAATTTCCTATTGCTGCTGTTACATTTCTTTGAGCACCTTCATCTGTTAGAGAGTAAGTTACATTCTCAAATGGAAGACTGTGTGTTGATTCTACTTCTCTATACATTAACCCGTATTGGCTAATATTGTAATCATGAAGAATAATATCCATCTCAATATCCTCATATTGTGTGTATTGTTCTTGTACAAAATAAGATTCTAACCAAACACCTGTAGTGATAAGATTAGGTATTTTGAAAGGGCTCTCATATTCACCATATCTAGCGTAGAACGAGACAAATGAGGAACTCAGGTTAAATGTATAATTGTAGTAAGCTTTAACACCAAGCCCAAGTTCAACTGAGGATTCGTTATCGTAAGTCATCAATGTTGGATTTACCCAACTTAAACTATCAGGAGTATTGGTTCCATCATCACCAAACAACAAGGGTGCAGATTCATTATCTCCTCCAACAAAAGTGTACCAAAATGTTACATTCGAGTATGTGGGGACATCAGCTCTTAGAACAGATCCGTTAAATACTGCATCATTTCGTGCAACTAATACTGTTGTATTATCATCATCTCCACCAGCGAATACAGGTCGTGTTGTTGCATCTAAACTGGGTAGAGTTGAAGTTTGTTCAATCTTGCTTTGAGTTAAAGTTATAATACTCATACTACACATTAAAGCTAATATTACCATAGCTGCGAATGTTCTATTTTTTACCAAGGAAATCACCGTAAATGGAGACGTTATATTCAGAGTTGGAAAAGTATCTGTATTTTTAAACTTTTTCGAACTTGTTTTTCCTAGAAAGTGAGGAAAGGTTCTTCTTTAAAGATTAGAGAAATATTGATATTTCTTCGGAAACAACACACGGAGAGACAATACTATATGGAGTATTATTTGGTCTGACAACTTTTCTATCCTTTGAGAACAATGGATTCTTTGAAAGAACTTCAAAGATATTGCCTATTATGTCAAAAGTATCAAGCGTTCCAACAATTTCTCCTTTTTCTATCTTATAAGCATCATTAGCTGAAACCTTGAAAGCTCCAGAATGATAATCAGCGGTCATATAACCATGAGTAGAATTAACAAAAATCCCATCACCTATCTCCTCTATTATAGTTTCAGAGAGTGTTTCACCTTCACCAATCAGTAGATTCGAGGGATATATAGAAGGATAAGCCTGGTAGTTCCGTGGGAAATATTCAAACATTTTAACTCTAAAAGAGTTCCCTGAATTCATTTCTCCTTCTTCTTTAAATTGTGAACTATTTAGAAGTTGTTCAAATACTCCATTCTTAATAACTATAGTTTTAGCTTGATTAACTCCTTCATCATCAAATGCTGTTGAATTTGGAAGGCCTGGTACTGTACCATCATCAATAAGATTGAAATCTGGTGATAATTCTGAGGATAGTTTTTCCGATGAACTTCCCCTTAATAAAGGTACAATCGAAAATGAAAAAATCTGCGAAAACGCCATTGGCGAGAATACTACTGGGACAGTTACATTCTCAAGTTTATCTGCATGAACTGTTTTCTGAATTGTCTCGGAGATTAGATCATCTACAATGCTATGAATCGAATTAGGTATTTGTCTACTTGTAAGATGTTTCTCTGAGCTTGAAATCATATCAAAACCCCTGTATAGTGCTCTGACATCAATATCAAACCATGTACTCTTCTCAAATGCAACTGCTTGGGATGAATTAGCTATTGCTTTTCTTTCAAGTGATAGCATAATGGATCCATCTAAAATGATTTCTTTGAAACTCTCATCTGCTTGATTAAGAGAATAAGATAAATTGAAGATCTCTTCCTCATGCATAGAGGCTATTCTTCTATCATAGATGTTCTCAATTCTTGATGAACCTAAACTTATTTCTGGAAAATCAAATGCTTTTGTTGAGATAGGATAACTGGTTATTGAGAGAAGATTTTCTATCTCGTTTAATACTGTTGGTAATGGGAAACATGCAAAAAACAATTCATTATTTTTGAAGAACCTTATTGCACATCCTGCACGATTAGTTGACTGGAAAACCTTAGGTGTTCGGTATTCGGTTCCTCCCATCATATGATATAATGACTGGATATAAACTTCCGCACACTCGAAACTGAACTTTTGCTCCAATTTTCTCAGAACATTAACAGCAGTATCCTTTAGTTCCTCATCGGTATACATTTAGCTCACTCTCATTTCTGAAACAGCTATTTTTGGACAGACAGAACCCACAAAAACTCTTTGATTATTCTTGACACAACTACCAGGTTGTGCTAAGAGTCTGTCTCCAACACTATCTATTTTTGATAAAGTTTCAATCATCTTTCCGCTAATCTGAAACTGTAATATATAGTCAGTCGGTTCACCATTCTCAATTTTTCGTCCATACTGCGCATCAAAATTATACTCTCCAGTCTGCGGTTCAGCTGACCCTGCTAATCCTTCGCCAATATATATTCCATCTTTTACACTCTCAAACAATTCTTCTTCTGAGTGATCCTTAGGCTCAAAAAAGAAATTACTCATTCGAACTTGTGGCAGAAATTCAAAACTAAAGGCACGATAATTCGAGGTTGGTTCGCTATCCATTGCAGCAGCTGTTTCTCTACTGTGAAGAAAATCAACGAGTATACCTTCATCAACAAGAAGTGTTCCTCTCCCTTTTATACCTTCAGAGTCATATTCATAGTACCCAACCGTCTCTATGTAGGGGTCATCTATAACACTTACAACAGATGGTGCTAATTTCATACCTAACATCCCAGCGGAGAAAGAGCGACCTGAAAGAACATTATCTGCTTCTAGAGAATGACCGAGAACCTCATGTAAACAAGTCCAAGCCATATCTTCGCTGAGAACAGCTTTTGTAGTACCTTGATAAATAGAACGTGCAGTTGGTAAATTATTTATTACTTCAATAAAGTTTTCAGTTTCTTCTGGTTTATCAAATGGTAAAACTTCGACACCACCTAATCCACCATAATTCTTGTAATATTTCACTAGAGAATTGTTGTGCATAACTCTACCTGTAAGGGTGAGAATAGCATAAGGATATTCTTGATAGACTTTGGCTCCTTCACTACTTGTAAATCGTTCAGACCAATTAAGGAAAACCACGTCTGTTTCAATTAATGCCTTCACCTTTAAGTTTTCTTCAATATGCTCTTGAAGAGTTTTTATCTGTTCCTTAAATTCAGTTTTATCTAAGTCCTTCCAGCTAAATTTAGCTTTCCTTGTGATTGAAGAATCGGATATTGGTACATCGGTCAATGTGGAATTACCTTTTTTCCAACTGGTCACAAGATTTGCTGTTTTAACGGCTTTTTTTATGCTTTCTTCAGCATATTTCAAGTGAGGTGTTGAAGTAAAAGTTATTATTCCTTCATATAGTGTTCTTATTCCATAGCCAGAGCTTATGCAGTTATCCTCTTTGACAATCTCTCCATTAATAGCAAGGATACTCTTTTCCTCAATTCGTCCAAAACGAATATCAGCATAGGAAGTACCTTGTTTCTCTGCTATTTTGAGTAAGTTATCAAGTGAATCGATTGTCTACACCCCTTTCTGGCAGTTCATTGACTTAAACATATATATAGCTAGCCAAATATTTGAATCAATGGTATATTATTTTCAAAGTTACCATTTTAATATGTTTGTACTCAATTAATCAACAACAACCTTTTTCTTCTAATTTCTTCTATACAAGATTATGCCTATTGCGATATGCTGTGATTTTGATGGTACAGTTACTTTAAGTGATACAGGGAAAGAATTGTTATCAAAACTTACAACAGCTGATTGGCAAGCGATAGATAAATTTGTTATCGATGGTCAAATTGGGACAAGAGAAGCTTTAATCAAGCAATGGGGGATGATTGAACATACAACATGGGAAGAGATTTTCAACATTGTTGATACCATACAAATCGATCCAACGTTTTATAGTTTCCATAATTGGATTACTCAACATAATTTGAAATTTCTTATACTTTCTGATGGTTTTGAGACGTATATTCACAGAATACTCAGAAATCATAAAATTGATTCTGCTAGTTTGAATATTTTAGCTAATGATGTAGAATTAATTAATAACAAATTAAAGCTAAAATTCAACACTCAAGTATGCAATCACAATTGTGCAAACTGCAAATATTCTGTTGTACAGCAACTTCAACGGGAAGGATATAGTATAATTTACATTGGTGATGGTTTGTCGGATATACTTCCTGCTGCAGAATTAGCAGATGTTATTTATGCTAGAAGAAATGAAGACTTAGCTAAAAAATTACAAGGAGATAGTAGGTTGAAAATCTTTGATAATTTTAAAGAAATCAAAGAGGATATAGAAAGAAATTTACTGTAAAATCCCACCACTTACAAAGGGATTGTCTCGTTTTTCGGTTCCTATATCAGTAAATTCACCATGTCCTGGATAAACTTTGGTTGTTTCAGGTAGAGTAAATAATCTTTGTATAGATTTTTCCAACTCGGTAAAAGAACCTCCATACAAATCTGTTCTGCCCACACCTCCATTAAAAAGCACATCACCGGAGATTAAGTGTTCATCAAGATAGAAACATATACTTCCTGGTGTATGACCGGGGGAAAGAAACGTTTTGATATTTAAATCCCCAAGAGAAAAAATTTGATTATCCTCAATAAATATATCAAACTCTCCAAGAGATTTTGGATCAAATTGGAACATGTGTGCAAACATACCCATATTTTCCACTACATCTAGTTCCTTCTCATTACATGCTAGCAAGGCATCAGGAAACATTTCCCTTATAGTTTGGATTCCCATCACATGGTCAAAGTGTAAATGAGTACAAAAGATATACTTCACGATAAGCTGTTCTTTTGTTATAGTTTTAACGAGTTTGTTAATCTCTCCAGCAACATCAAAAAGTGCTGCTTCCTTCGACTTGTGATCATACAACAAATAACAATTTGTTTTCAAAGCGCCTGAAATTTCAGAAACTATCGTGAAATTACTCATTGAGTGTAATTCTATACTATATTTTTAAGCTCTTCGTCCAAAAAGTATGGATATATTTTTTAAGAACTTCTTGAAGTGATTTGCGTATGAAAAAACACTTTGTTCTTCTAGTTGTTTTCACTCTTTATGTATTGGTAGACAT
>JAGXNV010000085.1 GCA_019894795.1 Candidatus Heimdallarchaeota archaeon
ATCTAACAGATTGATTATATCCAGCTTATCAAACTGTTCAATGTTTGGAATGTCTGCGATTTCTACAGCGAATTCCAATGGTGTTAGTTTTTCCTTTATTATACTAATTGGTTCTCCCCAAAATTTGGACAAAAATATTAGATCATCGTCATTAACACCTGTTGCATATATTTGCACTTTATCCTCTCTAATAATTTCTGTTATCATTATCCTAGATTTAACGAAAATAAAATGACCTTCTCCTGTATCATGAGGAACAGCTTTAGTCTGATAATAATCTGCTATCTCTTCTAATTGATTTGATAATATACTTTTATCATTAGGTACAAAAACAACCTTCATACTTTCTAATTGTTGAAGTAAAATAAAATTGTTTCTAAGGGAGCAATTCCCTCATCTAACTGTTGTGAAATTCAAAAAATTTCTTCAATCTCTCAGAGATACCTTCAGCTTCAGGTTGAACAACATGGAAATTTTCCCTTAACCAATTAGGAAGATGTTTTTTATAATAATGTCTAGCAAATCTATAATCTAGGAGAATGATAGCTGCATAATCTTCAAGGCTTCGTATGGGTCTTCCAGCAGCTTGAGCAGCTCTTGTTAAAGCAGGGATATTATATCCGAATTCTCTCCCCTTTGTAGGAAATTGACTTTCTAAGTATTCTATTGAAGCATTAACCGATGGAGTAGGTTTTGCATAGGGTATTCCAACAACAACTACACTTTGCATTTGACTTGCTGGATAGTCACTCCCCTCTGATGATCTTCCCCCTAAAACTGAAATTAGAACTCCTCCAGAAAATTTAGATTCATTTTTGAAATCATTAATTAAATCATCTGTTTCTGATGATGTCATCCCTCTGTGTGTGATGTACAAAGGTTTTGAAATCTTCTTCTCCAATCCAGAGTCAATTAAACTTTCCATAACAGTATAACTTGCACAAAATATACCAATGTTTTTGGGAGTTGCTTCAGCAACTGCTTCAATTATATCAACTATACTAGCATATGTTGATGGTGTTCTATCTTCCAGTTTTGAAGATAGTTTATCTATTACTAATGTTATATGATTCTCGTCTTTGTAAGGTGAGGGTAATAATAAACTTTCAACCTTTATGGAATCTAATCCAATCAGTGAGATATACGAGTCTATAGGCTCTAAAGTTCCAGACGCTAAAATAGTGGCATATGATTTTGTAAGAACTTCTTCAGTTATGGTCCTTGGATCTAAAGAAAGAGTTACTAACCTTGGGATTGGATTTCCAGTCTTTGACTCACCTTTTGAAAGAAAATGAGCAAACTCCAATTGATCTTTTGTCTCAATTAGAACACTGAGATAGTTTGCTACAGCAGAAGCATAAGATAAAGGAGCTTTATTCTGCTTCATCTGTTGTTCTTTTACTAAATCACCTAAGTTTTGAAGAGATTGGATTAATTCTTTATTGATGGAAGTTTTAGCTCTCCTTTCTATGGTAGAAATAAAATTTGCAGAATCAATTCTTATTTCCTGATTTTTATCCATGCTCTTAATCTCATTCATTAAAGTTGCTGATAACGATTCAAGGAAATCATATAGTTCTCCTTCTCTATGTTTCATCGCTTCAGAAAGTGCATTATCTATCGAATAATTGGATAAATTTGAGCTACTGATGTCTACAGCAGTTGAAGGAAGATTGTGTGCTTCATCTACAATAACAATTAGGTCTGAAAGTTCCTTCTCAAGATTAGCTAATAGTATTTTTCGGATAAATGGATTGAAAACATATTGATAACTAGTTGTTACTACATTAATTTTTGGAAGAGTTCGGATAGAAATTTCAAATGGGCATACTTCTATATTTTTACCAATTTCAATTAACTCTTGACTATCCAAAACTTTGTTTTGGACAATTTTGTTGACTTTTTCTAACTTTGTTTTATTTGCTAAATTATTGAAATATTTGCATTTACCTTCCTTTTTTAGGTACCTACATATATCTGCTGCATTTGCTGCATCAAGAGCAAATTTTTTGATAATGTGGTGTAAGCATAATTCCTTTCTCCCTCTTAGTGCTAACCCTGAAACCTGATTCAATTGTTTAATCAATTTAAGTTCTTCTACAACTCTACTCATCTGTTGATGTGTTCTACAGCAGTAAACTATCGTTTTCTTCTTCTCTTTAGCAATTGGGAGAACAGCTGCTAGTAAGGAAATCGTTTTTCCAACACCATTTGCTGCTTGAATAATAATTTGCGATCCTTTTGACATTTTTTCCTGAATTGTTTCAATTATTTGTTTTTGCAAAGGTCTTATTTCCAAATAGGGAAAATATTTCTCCCACTCCTTCGTTGCTGAACTTATGTCTTCCTTTATTTTCACCTTCGTTCCTTCTATCTCATCAGTTTGAGGAAGAACATCCCCTTTCTCCTCTTTATCATTAACAGAGATATAAGAACCACATTTTTTACATCTCGATTTTCCGTCTATTATCAGAATTTTTCCACAGTTAGGACAAAATGTATAATTTTCCTCAGCCTTATCTGTCCTACCAGTATATACATTGCTCATAAGTTCGTTTTTTCTTTCGTTGTGTCTTATTAAAATCTTTGTGAAAAGAAAAAAGTTCTCTTCCTTGGTAACGATTTTGGTTGAAAATTTCAATACGAAAAGATTAACTTTATATGAAGCTATTTACATAAATATTGTAGTTGTAACTGAAACCAGACATAAATCTCAAAAAACTGAGAAAATGTTTAAATACAACGAATTTACAAGAGAAATTTCGTGGAAATTAATCTCACGATCACCAATAGCTAAGAAGAATCAAGCAAGTTCTACTTGTATTAGAGGTCAAAATTAGAAGTCTGGTTTAAGGTTAAGTTTGATGAATTTAGAACAGAATAGAAATTTAGAAGAATTGTTGGAAAACACTACCGTTCTAGTGGAGACTATAGCTTCTGAAATTGTTCATTCAACAAACAAAATCTATGCGTGTTATCATCCAGGTGATATAAATTCTAGTCTGTTCGATTTCAAAAACCGTAATATCATTGATAATTTTAATCAAAATTTTCCTGCAATTAAGGAATCAATAGAAAACAATATTACTTCTCTTCCCTACAAAGAGAAAAATGATGAAGTTCTGATTCTTGCAAATCTTCTTTCAGAGTTAAAGGAATTTGATTTAGCACTAAGTTTGTATATAAATTTAACTAAATTGGATCCTGAGAACCATTTTGCATGGACAAATCTAATGACAATTTATATTCAGAGAGGAATGCATGCTGAAGCTATGGAATGCTACCTACATTTACCACCAGATTTCATCGAATATTCAAATTCTGAAAAAACAAATTCTAGCGCTGATTCTTATAGGGTTCTTAACATTTCAACAGCGTATCCAATATATTATTCACTCCGTTCATTGGGTGATCAAGTAAAAGAATCAAAAGAATTAAAGCAACAATATGAACAGGAATTGAGAGAGCTTTATTCAATTAAAGAATTTGTAAGAGGTCAAGAAGAGCTAGAAAATGGTAATTTTGATGATGCTTTTATTCAACTTACCAGCATTGCTCCGAGATTTCCAAATAGTCATGTCCTACAGTTTTTCATAGGAAAAGCTGCTATAGAAGGTAAACATTACCTAATGGCGGAAGAATATTTCAAGAAAGCTATCCAAATTAAAAGTGAAATACCAGAATATTGGGCAGAACTTGCAGATTGTTTCTTTGTTCAACATAAGAATGAACAGGCGATAAAAGCATTGAAAACAGCTTTAGCAATAGATCCTGCTAGTCAAAGATGTTGGGAACTTGCAGGGCGAATGATAACTACGATTGAATCGCAAGGTGAATATGATCACTTCATAAAACAAATACAGTTAATGCCTTCTGCTCAAGCCATTCTAAATTTCGTTGAGGTTTTAATAAATAAGAAGAGATATGATAATACTTTAGAAATACTTCAAATTGGTGTCTCCAAGTTTCCTGAAAATGCTAGTATATTAGAGAATTTAGCCTTGGTTTATGAAAGAATGGGTAAATTTGATGAAGCGATAGGTATCTATGAAGAACTTTTGATGTCTGGAAAATCAGTTCAGAAATATTTACGAAAAATCACTTCAATTCTAACTGTCCTACATGATGATAAAAGACTTGTTAAAATTCTCAAAATGGTTTCTTCTTATCTCCCCTGGGATGAAACCACTCTCTGGAACAAAATTGGGGATTTATTAATGAGAGCAAAAGATTATCTTGGTGCAAGCGAAGCATTTAGAAAAGTAATCTCTTTTGATGCTGATGACCCTCGGATTCAATTTAATCTTGGTTTAGCATATCAAGAATTAAGTCTTTTCAAAAAAGCCGAGGAAACCTACAGGAACGTTCTAGATTTAAATCCAAGTGATCACGCTGCGCTCAACAATCTTGGAAATGTCTTGAAAGAACTAAAAAGATACGATGAAGCAATTGATGCATATCAAACTGCAATAGATATAGAACCTCTGAAAGCAATATCTTGGGCTAATCTAGGTATTCTATATGAAGAGCTTAAACTGAGGAACGAAGCTAAAGAATGCTATCAAAAAGCGAAGGACATAGCATTGACAAACAAAGATTATAAATCAGCTGCTCAGTTTGAAGAGTGGGAAAACTCTATATGAATTCTAATGAAGAAAGCTCTCCTCCTGCTTGGAAGATTGCCCAACATTCTATTGCACAGTTCCTTTCAGAAAATAGTTTCGATGTTTGGGAAGAGCGCTCTATCGGTAACAGAAGAATAGATGTACTCGCTAAGCGAGAATATGAGGGGAAGATATATTATCTTGTTTTTGAGGTAAAGCATTATCAGAATGTTACTGCAAGTATAGAAGAAAAATTTGTTTTGCAACTTGAAGAATATTTACAAGTTCTCTTATTAAGAGAGTCAAATAGAAAAACCCTCAAACAAATTTCTGAGAAATATATTTTTATTGGTTATCTAATCCTTTCAAAAGATTATGGCATTTATTTAAATAGAAGAAAAAATTGGAGAAAAAAACAATACTTTGTAGGAAATGAAGAATTAAGCAAAATCTGGAAAAGGAATGTTCATTTTTACTGCTCAGCGCCAAAATTTATACGTAAAAACCTTGAACCAGCAGGTTTAGCATTTTACACCCAATCTAAAATTTCAGATTTTTTTGGGAGTAATAACAATAATGATAAAAATCAACAAACATAATAAATTATTAGATGAGTTCTGAACTTGCATCATTAAAAGAACACATGTATGCTATCCATATTATTGATCAAGGTATAAGTTTACACAGTGAAAAATTCTCTGATTTTCTAAACATTGATGATCTTTTGGTGTTCGGTTTCATATCTGCTCTTCATAGTTATACCTATTTGATCGGTGATGAGGAAGTTCTTTCTATGGATTATGGAAAGGCAAAGTTTCTATTCAAGGTTCTTCATGATGAGAAATTATTGGTCGTTATTTTGAAAAACGCTTTGCCGCAAGAGCAAGAACAAGAAATGCTCAGAGAGCTAGCTACAAGATATGAATTCAGCGTATCTGACAAAGATATATCTGAAGTAAAATCTCTGATTAATGTAAAGGAACGTTTGATACCTTTCGAATTAGTTGTAGAAATGAGAAGGAAGAAAGAAAAGAAAACTTCATCAAATGCTTTATACGATGAAATAATGCTACCTCCTCCAGCTGAACTATTAGCAATTCCTGAAGTAAAAGTTGAACATTTTTATCTAGAAGGATTGGTGAATGAAGATTTTCTTACTGAGAAAGTAAGCAATCAAATTAAGAAAACGCTTAGCAATTTCTTTCTAGGTTATAAGAAACTCTTAATGGGTCTGTTTGTAGTTGTTAAAAATGATAATATTGTGCTTTTTGCTTTTAGTAGAAAACCAATAGATGAAATGTATCCTTTAATTCAGTATATACTCACTGATCCTGCAATCCGAGATAGAACGCTAGATACTGATCATGTACATCCTCAAAAAATTGAAATAGAAAATCAAAAACTTTGGTTTTTAACAAATTCTGTAAGTAAACACGCTTCCCGTACTGTTCTTTTCAGTCTCTCTCAAGATGAACTCAATTCAATGATCCCACATTTGAGTAGAATCATGCATTTTCTGAAAAAAGTAATTTGATTTGCTATTGATTTTTATACTGATAACTGTGTGAATTCTTGAAGTATATTATTTCTCAGATAAACTACAATATCTCGCGAAATACTTAAATCAAAAACAAAGATAAGATTGATAAAGGGTAAACAATTAAACATTCTTTAGAGAATCAGTGGATAAAATGAGCTTATCAGGACAACAGATAGAAAAAATGCTACATGAGTTTGAATCAAATACTGAAGGAGTACTTGGTTGTTCAATAATTTATGCAAAAGATGCATTATTATTAGCTGAATCTTCTCAAAAATTTGAACGATTGGTCATTCAATGGTTGAGTGAAAAAATGCTCTCTTTAGCCAAAGAATCACTCGAACAACTTATGAAAGAATATACCTTAATGAGTGTAACAATCGAAGAGAAGGATCATTTAGTTTATTTAAGACCAATAGGTGATTCTTATTATGCAGTCATAATTACCACTAAGGAAGAAAATAGGGGTCTACTTGAACACAACATTAAGAGATTGCTTCAACAACTCACACCAATGATGATTGAGTAATCTATGAATTTGAGGTTGAATATCTTGGATGTTACAACATTAAAAATACTAGCAAAAATGGCTAATGGTGAAGAGGAACCTAATATCCGCTTCACTTTTGTTTCTAATAATGATGACATTGCATGTTCTTCTAGTACATTAGAGGAACTATATGAATGTGTTATGAAGATTGAAGCAGATGTTCTATACAAACATGTGTGCTCATGTGAGGAATCTGGAGAAATTTCCAATGCTAAAGATCTTGCTTTTTACATACATTATGTTTTTGGAGATGTTGAACTATCCATGAAGGTTTATAGCTCTGCAGAACGGTTTAAAGATGATCCTGAGAAATTAAAGCTTGAGATTGGTAACCTTTTCTTCACTCGCCTACTGAACTTTAGTGAGATAGCTTTAATTCCAGATTGAGTTGTTAATCACAATTCTTTTTTATCTTGTTTAGTTGCTAACTAATATTCCATAGTAATTAGGTGTAATATGTTGAAGGCAAAATGTCCAAAATGCAAAGGAGAAGGTACAATAATAGCAGAGAAGATGACCTGTCCAACTTGCTTAGGAATAGGAAAAACTTCCTTCTCTCTAGGAAGTGGTGACGAGGGACTAGCTTGTGAAAAATGTCAAGGTAAAGGTAAAGTAATTATTCAATCTAAATGTCCAATATGTAATGGATCTAAAACAGTTTACTACTGCAATCAGTGTAATAAATTGATGAAAAATCAAACTTCTACAGGTTTATGTTTAAATTGCCAAAATAGAAAAGATCCAGTAGTCTACTCTCTTAAACCTCCAATTGATTCTCAACTGGTAAGAAAAGACATGCATCTTTTATCGAGAGTTGAAAGCGTTAAAAAAATGGGTGTTTTTGTAAAAGTAGCTCCTGATACTAACCTACTTATTCATTCAAAAGATGTCACTCAAGACTATGCATGGGATATCGGTGAAGAAGTTATAGTTAAAGTATCATTCATTAATGATAAAGGAAAATTCTTTGGTGTTCCAGTGACTTTCAAGAAATTCATAGTTGAATCAATGAGAGGGAAAGTTAGAAAACTTCAGATCAAGGATTTGAAGCCAAATATGATGGGCTCATTTATAGGTTTAACCGCTAAGATCGTATCCATAACTCAAACACCCGGACCTACTAGATTCAATCTTGTAGATCCCACAGGATCGATTAGTGGAGCAGCTTTCATAAAACCTGGTGAAAGAGCATTCCCAGATTTTGAAGAGGATATGGTTGTGTCTGTTTTCGGTGAAATAAATACACATCGAGAAATCATTCAGATAGAAATAAGTGACATGGAGCAAATGGATTCAAAGAAAAGTAATGTGTTAATTGATGAAATTGAAAAAGCGATTGATAAAAAGGCTACTCCAGAGAAAATAGACTTTTTAATTAAAAGTCCAATTCTTGATAAACTCCGCGAAGGTTTGACAAGCGCAGCCAAAAGAATTAGGAAAGCAATTTTAACAGGGCAACCTATTATTATTCGAAACCATGCTGATGCAGATGGTACAGTAGCAGGTTTTGCTGTACAGCTGGCAATAATCAAATTGATGGAACAAGAAGGATATGATTCTGATACAATACGTATTAGGTTGAAAAGATTACCCAACAAGCCACCATTCTACGATGCAATAGATGTTACAAAAGATTTGGATTTTGCATTAGCAGATCAAATTAGATTTGGTGACAAACTACCATTGTTTGTGTGTTTAGATTTTGGATCTAGTACAGAATCTTTGTTTCCCTATCTTCAAATTAAAGCTTTAGATTTAGAAATATTAGTTATAGACCACCATTTTCCTGACAAAGAGATACAAGAGTTAGTTGATATTCATGTTAATCCTTACTTTGTTGGTGGAGGTTACGAGCTTTCAGCAGGAATGTTAGGCGTTGAACTAGCTCGAATTATCTATCCTGATATTCATGAAGAAATCATTCATTTACCTGCAATTGCAGGATTGATGGATAGGGTTGAAGGTCAAGAAATTATTGAATATATAAAACTTGCAGAGAAAAAAGGCTATTCTGTTGATGATTTAAGAACCATAGGATTAGCAATTGATTTTGAGGTTTATCAACTAAGATTTTCTGAAGGTTTTAATACTATGAAAATACTTTTTGGAATTGAAACCAATCAAGAATGGCATTCAAGAATGTATAACCTGATTGGGAACGAAACTAAGAAATTACTCGAAACTTCTGTAAAAGACTCATTACCACATAGCAAGAAGAAAGTATTAACCAATGGAACACTTTTAGTTACAATTGATGTTGAATTATATACACATCGTTTTACATTTCCAAATCCTGGAAAACTGACTGGATTGATATTCGACCATTATTGTTCGAAGAACGAGGATAAAGCAGTTGTAACACTAGGAGAAGGACCAGATTTTCTCATACTTCGATCTAAAGGATTACTCATCAACTTCCCTGAAGTAGTAAAATTAATGCAAAAAGAGATACCAGAAGCTGGAGTAGAAGGAGGGGGACATGAAGTTGTAGGCTCTCTGAAGTTTTACGAAGGGGAACGTAATAAAGTGAAAACATTCTTTGTGGATCACTTAACCAAATTGAAAACTAATATTGAAAAAGTAAAATGAAGAGGATTTTATCTCTTCTTTTTCTTATCTTTTCTTTTGAAAACTTTATTGAATCCTTTCGTTACTCCTTCCTTGCTCTTAGTATATGCTCCACCTATAGCACCCGCAACCTTCTTAGATGGATCTACAAAGACCTTCTTAGCCGTTGACTTTGCTCCCGCTTTTACTCCTTCTTTAATCAACATATTTGCATATTGTTTCCAAGAGTCTTCACCCTTTCTTACTCTCTCTATTCTTTCAACAAGTTCATCATAAGGTGGAAGAAATTCGAAACGATACAAAGTTGGTGAACCATATCTCCTGAAATCTTCAGACCATAAATAGTTGAGTAAGAAGAATATCAATAGGCAAGTAAGTAAGATCACAGAAAACTTATCTTTTATTCCTACTAAATCATTCTTAGATAAGAAAAATTCACTGAAGATGTCATCACCAGTTAGAAACTGAAGATAGGTCACATGATAACTTAAAATCAAACCCATCACAGTCATAAGAATCCCTAATGGTCCGATTGATCTAGGAATATTAAGAAGAGCCCATTTTTCCTCCTCTTCTTCATCTATTCTTTCAATCTCAATATCACCAACTTCAATGACTCTTTTTTCCTTAGATTTTGGTATCTCCTCACTCTCAGCTTGTAAAGTTTCTTTTTCTATTTTCTTGATTTTCTTTGCGTAATTAGAAACTGTATAAAAAATAAAGAACAAAGCAACAAGAACACTACCAATGTTGTCACTTGGTAAAGAACCAGCGGACGTATAAAAGGTGAGTTTCCATAGTGTAAATGAAGCTATAACATAGAAGAATGCTAGAATAGTATAGAAAACATCATCCTTCTTTCCAAGTTTGAATACGATTATGTTAACTATAATAATAGCCAGAAGAGAAAATACAGAAGTAATTAGTAAAAATAGATTGAAATTAATTATCACATTGTAAATTAGATATCCAGTCATACCTAAATTGACTAGAGATAGAATAAACACAATACTACTAAATAATACCGACCCTTCATCTGCTTTCTTTCCAAGAAACATTACGCTTCCGAATATTCTGTTCCCCCAGAAGTTTCTTGATAGCGAAAATGTCAAGAAAATAGATACCAAAATCCACCCCAAATACCCTATAGCTGCTATGTATGGAGAGATTGCTGGGACAAAATACACCAATACAGATACTCCTGCTGCTGTTAAGAAGGCAGGTACTCCCCAATATTTTGCAGGATACCGGGAGAAAAATAAGCCAAAGAAAACATATGTGACTGCAAATGCCAACTCAACACCTATAAGAATTGATCCAATGTCTTTAAGAAGATCAGCAGAAATTGATTCAATGTTTGAACCTATTAAGTAAAAAACTGTAGAAGTTACAGATATCAAACAGAATGCAATTGTATAAAAAAGGTATTTCTTACTGAATAGTACCCTAAAACCACTTGTAAATATGTTTTTAACATATTGATAAAATGCCCTCTCAACATACGACATAATAAACTAATAGAGGGGAGGTAAATAAAAAACTTCGCATAATATATGCATTACTCAGAAGAAGTTGACTCAAGCTACAATTTTTAAATAAAATATATATTTTTAATGTAGCACAATAACGATGTGAATTACTTATGATTGATGAAATATATGTCATCCAAGAAAGTGGAATACCTATCTATTTCCATAACCAAGATAAAATCGTTGATGGAATTCAATTAATGGATGAATTTTACACGCTTCATGCGGGGTTTTTTGCAGCAATGGTGCAATTT
>JAGXNV010000086.1 GCA_019894795.1 Candidatus Heimdallarchaeota archaeon
TCCTGAACCATTGATCCCTCAAGAACTTCATTACGAACAATAGCAGTTGAATCCAAATCAGGCGGAATACACACCACTGATAAACTTCTAATTTCTTCTATAAAAGGAAAGAAATCATTCTGTAATATATCTGATACAGCACCAAGATCATAATATGAACAACAATCATACGTATCTCTTTGATAATATAGATTTGCAGTTGCATCATCCAAGCAAACTGTACAGGAATCGGTTGAATCTATATTCTGTTCAGTACAACATGGATGTCCATCACCAGTAACAAAATCATAGATTGGAAATTCTACTTTTGGAACTTCAGGATCGTCTTCAACAATAATAGTATTAAATAGAGGATTATCAATTTGTAGCAATTCAAGTAGTAGTAATCTTGCTCTATATGGTTTGAAGAAATTAATAACAGGTTTAAGATCCTCAAAGAATGAATCTAAACCAAACATAATGAAACCCATATTAACAAAACCATATCCAAGATTTATACGAACCCAAGCTGAAAGATCCTTCATCAAACTAAACATTAATTCGGAGTCTGTTAAAGTAGAAGAATCTAATGCACTCTTATATGTAGGATTTATAACTCCTAAAAATGTTGAAGCATCTGATCTATTTTGTAAAAAGTTTCTTGGGTTTTCTCTTGTAAATCCATCATAGAATGTTGTAAGTTTAGATAAAATTTCTGATCTAACTAATGGTCTTGAAGTCACAGTTTCAAATTCATCTATCACATTAGAAATATTAACTACAGAAGTTCCATCATAACATATAAAACTATCTCCAGTTTGACCAACATTGTATTGCTTATTAAATATATATACAATTGATAGATAAAGTTCCAATAAAGAAACAACTTCTCCTATCTCACTAACTTCAGCATTTGCTGTTGGTACTACACCATTATCTAAATAATATTGAAACTGATCTTGTACAAGTCTTATAAGAATTCCAATTTCAGCACCATCAATAGAAGCTACAGGTCGAACACCCAAATAAGGAGTTTTAGAAGGTAGGTTAATATCATTTATTTGTTGCAGTTGTAGTATTTGTTGCTCAGTATATAACCAGTGAGGATCACCATCAGTTAATCTATCATATTCAAATATAAGGTTGGAAGGATTTGTTGTTGTTCCAGCTATTGCAGTTCCTTCAAAAATCAAGGAATTTGCATCTTCTAATTTAATAAAAAATTCATATATATCTAGTTTTGTAACACCATAATATTGTAATACTTCAACAATCGCCTGTGGTGTTCCTTTTCGTTTATATAAATTAACAAGATCTAGAAAAAAGTTTATTTTTAAAACAATAGGATTATCATCAGGACCTTTTAATTGTGTAGAATAATTGAATCCAAAACTTCTAAACAACTCATCGAGATCAGGATTAGATAGAGTTTCTACATCTGTTATTTTTGAACTTGCAGAAGAAATAGTTTGATGCGCTGCATACCAATCAAGTAAGAACTCTCTTAACCGTAACCAATCATCTTCTTCAGTGGGAGGAGCTCCACCAAAAACAAAATCGAAGTATAATTTAGCTTTAGCTTTAGAATCTTTAGCAAGAGAATCGAGAACTTCAGTCATACCAGATACAGTATCTCCACTCGCCGCGGATAGTATTTCCCAAAAGTTATCTACTGTAAACAAGTTTTTATCTCCTCTTAGTCAAACGTAGTAATATCTGATTCTCTTAAAGTCATATATTCAAAATACTGATCCATAACATACATTTCGTAAAGAGTTTCTAAAACAGTTCCGTTTGAGACTAATATTGTATTGTTATAATTGGAATAGTTTTCATTTATTTTTAAATCTAGATATAAAAAATTAACCTTGATAAAGGAGTTGATAAATTATCATAAGTGGCATATAATATACTTGAAGTCGAATCAAAAGAAGTTGTTACTGAATCAACAATAATTACTCCTGTAGAATCTGCTCTATAAGCTAATAGAGAATCCAATAAAGTAAGATCTTCAGATTGTAACGTAAATACATTTGTTCCTTCATTATCATCTATAACAAGATATTTAGCTGATGTTGGATAAATCATAATTCGGTTTTTGACTGTATTTGGCCAACAAGAAATACTTTCTTCCTTATATAGATATTTGTATACTGGATAAATTGCTGTATCATAATCATCATTAAAAAGAAGAGCTATAAATGAGTTAGGCGATAGATAAACATCACCGATCTCAACTGGCGAAGGAACCGCATTTTTATTAATTGTTGATCCTAACACAAATGAGTTAAACCAAGCTTGCAATTCTCCCACAAGTATAGTAGATGCTAATGTCATTTATTGCCTCACATCTGTTTGAATTAGATCCTGAGTACTCATCATATCAAGAATATGAACAAAAAGAGTTTCTGGATTATAATCTTTAAAAGAAAACGGTTTATTTTTTGGAACGTCTGTACTCCATCTACCACTATGAAATCTCATGGACTCTTCCATAATTTCAAATTGCTCTTCAGTTAATATTTCTAAAAATGTAGATTTGTTAACACTCACCAAATCAGCAGCTTCTCTATCATGTTTGACATCTGTATGTCTTCGATCCCCCATCTTTCCATATTTTAAAATGTCATGTAAAGATAGTGCAAATAAGATCTTATCACATTCAGATGTCTTCACTTTAAATCCGAATAATCTATAAATTTTAACTGCTGAAAAAAGCATCTCATAAACGTGCTCTCCATTTGTAGCAACATCTCCATTCAATTTCTTATGATATTTCTTAGTTGATGCTGTTAGTTTATTCCAGGTATCAGGAATCATAGAATCAATTCCCTTCCAAAGTTTAAAACCTCTCTCTGTCATATTCGCTTCTAATAATTCAGTAATTTTTCCTCTATACTCCATCTATATTTCCTTTCTTTATTTTCTATTCGTCTGCTCCTCTATTAGAAAATGATTTAGAAGATTTAGCTGCTAAAGCTTTAGCTTTATTTAACGCCGCAGTCTTCTTGCTAACTTCTTTAACGTCTCCACTCTTATGAGCAGCATCTAATTCTTTTTGTGCTTTCGCGAGTTTGCATTTAATCATACAATGTTGTCTTCGACTGGTATTCACTTCATACTTTCCACAACCTTTAGTACAAGCATCAAATACGGATCTAATTTTTCTATATATTAACCAAACAGGATTAAGACCAGCTCCAGCTCCAGCTTGACTTGAATAAGACTTTCTTAACTTAGCAATTCTGCCTCCTGCTTCACTAATCTCGAATCTATCTATAACTATTTGTTCAGAATCTCCTTTAAAATGTCGAACTCTACCATCTAAAAGAAATCCCATAGTATCAATTTTAGATGCTTCATTTTGAATCCATTCCAACAACTGTCCTTTAGACTTCTTATCCAATTTAGATTCAACAACAATAGCACCCGCAAGTAATTTTAACTCAACTGTTTTCATGTTATCATCCTCCATAATATATTACTTCTTATTTTGTTTTATCTTATAGACCTCAGTTTCAATTTTTGTATCTATTAAAGAATCAATATTATTTACAACTTTCTTTAGTAAAGCTTCTGTAGTTATTGGCAACTGACTCTTAACATCTTGAATTACATTTTCTTTTATTTGTTTCGCTTCTTCTTTAGTAATCTTGCCATCTGCTCCATATACTTTCATTGATTGTTCAGCTCTAAGAACAGCGCCGTTTGTTATCTTGTCAAATTGTTTAAATGCAAGGTCAATTGCGTCATTATCCATTTTGCTTTTAACAAATTTTCTCACTTCATGCAAACCCCAGCTCACTAATATTCCAATTGTAGTAATTAGAGCTGGAGCAATTATTGCCATAATTTGATCTATTATTTGATTCATTCTATTTTCTCCATTTATAAATTTGAATCCTCGGTTTGAAAATTCCTAAGTCATCAAATTCTCCTGGACGCAAAGCTCTGTTTTGTTTCTTTAATATACCAGATTCTTCTAATACCCATTGAGCAAACTCAGAGCAGAAACTATATTTTTCTACATCCACACTAACCTTTTTATATGCATTACGAAATAGTGATAAATAGTCATATCTTATCTCTTTCGTTCGACCCTCTGCTAAGAGACAAATACTTGCAACAGCATCTCGATATTCTCCATATTCTTCTTTTAAAGAATACCAGTAAACATCTCCTTTATAATCTTTTAATCTAGCAGATATAAGATTTAATTCTAATCCTTGTGATAGAGCTTCCATTATAAATCTTCTATCCCTAACATTTTTAAACTCGTCAACAGACCATACAAGAGCAGTATGATTCACATCCCTTCTCGTTAATGCACGTATCATTTTACCAATAGTTGAAAAGGAAGAAAATTCTAAAAGATCTCCATTATTCATTAAATGGCGAAAAATCTTATATGTATCTAAAGAATCAAATTTAAATTTTAGTTCACCCATATGCTCAATCCCCTAACCTCAACTACAAGGTCATCAATACTTGATACTACAAGTATAATATCATCATCTGGAATAAATTTATCTTGAGGAAGTTGTAAAAACATATCACCAAAAAGAAGAACTTGAGCTCCTACCATTTTATTTATTTTAGTGAATTGAGCAAGAACAATAGTTTTAAGATCACCATATGTTACACCAGTTTTAACACGATCCTTAACATATTGTCCCCACGACTCAAATTCTTCAAATGTATATCCTTCTAGTATTAAACCTTCTTTGGATACTACTTCCATACCTCTATGTATAATGCATGGATCAAACTCATACTCTTCCTGTAGACTACAGATGTAACTGGTTCTACCAAACATTTTAACATCAGCACAAAATTCAACTAATCCAATTTGAGAACCATCAGGTTTGTCAACAATACATGGCGGTACTCCTACTGTTCCAGTTCCAAGACAAGATACTAATAATACACTTAAACATGATAGTATAAATAATTTTTTCATATAAACTTCCTCACTTTTATTTTGGTATTTTCTTACCAAGAATTTTCACGACTTCCTTTAAAACTTTGTAGGGATTTCCACTGCTTGCAGCATTCACAGCTTGATCATATACAATTTGCTGAATCTTTTCATTTCCCGTTCCTACTCTGTTCATATATTTGTAGATGAACTCTTCGTTAACGTATTTTTTAAGATCATCCTTTGTTACTTTTTTCTTTTCTCTTATTGGTTTAGTATTTGAAGTTTTAATATCTCTATATTTACTAAGTCTCTCCTCAACTATTTGTTCCTTATTTCTCTTTCTCTTTTCACTTTTTTCTGAGATGGACTTGACTCTTACTCCAGCTTTTCTAACTCCACCTCCTTGATTTGTTTCATCTGCTATTTTAGCTTCTATTGTAACAGGCATTCTTACTTCAATATCACCTTTCCAAGGACTAAAATAATCTTTATCTTCTGTATATAAATCAAGTTGAGCTTCAAAGACTGTTCCATTTTTAACAGGATTCTTAACAAGATTTTTTAATGGAGCGATAACTGCCTGTATTTCGTTTTCCCCAACAACCACTGGAAAACCAAGTTGAACTTGATCAGAAATAAAGAACCTTACGAAACCGTTAATGTCTGAAGA
This sequence comes from Candidatus Heimdallarchaeota archaeon, assembly GCA_019894795.1. Classification (GTDB taxonomy): domain Archaea; phylum Asgardarchaeota; class Heimdallarchaeia; order Heimdallarchaeales; family Heimdallarchaeaceae; genus UBA460. The sequence continues at coordinate 5,571 of JAGXNV010000086.1, forward strand.
ACTAGCACCAGATAGTTCAACTTCAAATGTTAAGATTTTTTCTTTGATTGGGTTTAGATATAACATTGTAATTTCCCCTCTAAAAGTCATCCATTGTAATATGTTTTATAAGAATCTTTAATTCTCTATCTTTACTTTTAACATCTCTAAGATATACCTTATCAACTGTAACTGAAAACTTTTGTTTTTCAGCTAATTGACCAGTTGATGGTGCACCTCCACCAAATCCTGTTACTACAGGTTCTACCCCTACAGGAAATGGAATACCCATATATCTACCAAGCGTAGATACACCCACACTCAAAGAATGATATGGTTCCGCATACAAACCTTTAGTTGTTAAAGAAACCATTTATGTCTCCTTTTGAGTCCAGGTAGTAAATTTTCCTGTTTCCGTGCTCACAGATACTATCTCATACGTTGCAATTATATTGTTACCAGTTCCAACAGAAACTGAATCTGAATATATTCTAATCCTGGCATTTGATAAGTTCCCATGTATATCATATCCTGTCTGATCAATTAAAATATTTTGATGGACAAGACCTAATATTTTATCAATTTTAGTTTTATCTATATTTACTTGTAAATCTTCTGTATATGTTGGTGCAAAATCATCGTCCGTATTAGATACAGACCATACTATAAGATAAGAACCAACTTCCTGATCCGTCCATGAAATACTAGGGATAAGATTATTAATATAAGACTTTGTTGTATTATTAAAAACAGTTGTTTGTTCTGAAACTAATTCCACTGTTGCAGTTGGATCAAATATTCTATAAGTGACAATAGCATTTTCTTCTACATTCTGACCATCGCTTTTTATAAGTTGTAGTGTTAATCCTATGTCCTCACCTTTATTTATTACCATTATATATTCTCCAGTTTAGAAGCAGCAGTTACAGTCATTTTGACTAATCCAGAAAAATCCTCTGTTATTAGTATTGACAATCTATCTTCAGACCTGCTATCAATTTGAACAGGTACTGGAAAACCGAAACTAAAGTGTAAACCTGTATTAACACCATCAGAGAATGTATGGAAATCTTCCATTAAAGGGAACGACATAATATCTGAAATATGTCTTACTGTAAATGAGTATGTTATAATATTATCTATTATAACTCTAAATATAAAACCAGTTAAAAATGTTTCGCCCAATAATTTATCGTAACTTAATTTTGGCATAGTTCCATTTAATAAAGTAGAATCATAATCATCAACTACAAAAAGATTTATTGTAGTTACATAATATTTCTCACCAATATCCGGAAAAATAGTATATTCTTGTACACTAGCACCCCCACCTTCTAGAATTATATCGTCTAAATAAAAATTGATTGGATCTCCAACTCCGTCATCTATTGTGGTCAAACGAAGTGCATCTATCGCATCCCCATATAAATTCATATCACTCAAAGGAATAATGAATTTTTGCCATGTATTTAGTTCAGTAATATTAACATAATTTCCTATGTTTGCTTGTATTCCAACTTGTAAAGAAGTTCCTGTATCCCAACCAGTAAGATTAATTTGTTTCACTCCTGTGGATGGCCAAGATATAATATAAACCCATCCAGTTATTGCAGAATAACTTCCCAAATTAAGAACAGAACCTTTAGTAAATTGAGCAATATCATCATCAATAGTTAATGTTCCATCTATACTTGCAGTACTATCATGTCCATATGCTTCACTTGCAAAATCCCATATACCAGCTATACTAGAAGCACTCCAATAAGTGTTCTCTTCACCATTATGAACATTTATTGGAGAACCACCAATTGGTGATGCATTAACTGCCATATTCGAACCATAAGTAGGATTGACAAAAGTGCTAATCGCAGTATCAAGATCTTTATACTCAATAGTAGCAACTTTGAGAGCATGTTCATCTGTCACTTCAGCTGAGACTTTATTTCCCAATCCATTTCGTATGGTGCTATTTAGCACTTTTCACCTCCATTAAACTAAAGTCTGTTTAAAAAATGATAAAATTCCATCGACTTCAATGCTACCATTCCTAGAATATACTGTTAGAACTCTATTCTTTGGAATAAAAATATGTTGATCAAAATTATAATGCTTACTAGATTCATCACCCTTTATAGTATATCTAGCTACTGTAGTACCTCCGCTTAAACCTGTTATATTATTGCCAACTTGAAAAGTTCCTTCTGCTTGTTTATTACTTCCAGCATTAAGTTGAGCTGGACTTATAGTCGAACCAGATATTGGTATTCCGATATCATTGATCTTGATAGTAATTACATCATCTAATGAAGTTCTTAATGTAATTACTTCAAAAACTATATCTTCTTCAAAACCATTTTTAACATATAGAATACAACTACTTGTAGTATCAGAAATTTGAGAAAAGACTATATTATACGCATTTCCAGCTGAATTTGCTTGATGTTCTATACTTTCTGTAACAGCATGTGTGTGCAGTTTATTATCAGAATCAACTTCTGCTTGAAAGCCACTACCTTTACCATCTTCTATTGATAATCCCATAATATATCTCCTTATAAGTTAAATAAGCTATCTACGAAAAAACATTCTAATCCAATATTAAAATCTCCCACTTCTGGAGATCGAACTTGGATTCCGACAGCTTCATTTAATCCTGATATAACATGCCCATCACCAAACCCAAGTATACTTCGCCCCTGAGCGTGAAATGTGTTATTACCTGAACCACCAGCAGAATTTGTCATTCCAGCAGCAGCTCCATCCCATCCATATACAGTTAATTCTGCCTGATTAGAACTCTTTTTATTATTATTTGATGGGATCTTAGCTGTATGATTTGCAGTTGGGGCACCTGCTGTAGTAATAACATTTCTTGCTTCTAGAGGTCTATTATAATTAGTTGAACCACCATTCCAATTTATTACGATTTCGTACACGTGCAGATCTCTTGTATTGGATATATTATTCCACCATAATACCCAATGCCATGTATCTATAGCGCTTAAAGTTAAAATTCCTGTATTTACAGAGAAAGACTGTCCCTGCTCCATAGAAACATAAGTTCGTAAACTTCTTGACACACTACTTACTAATGCTCGATGTTCTGAATTTACTTGTAGCGATTTTCCTGATCCTGTCCCATCTTTTATAATTTCAGCCATTGTTATATCTCCAAGTCCTTATTTTCTATAGACATATCATTTATTATACTAAAATGAAAAGTCATTTTTTTTAGTTCTTTTAATATACCTCTAAGTATATTTTCTTGCTCATGATCACTAACTTTAACTTCATCTTGCTCAGTTCCAACAACCCCTATATCTCGAGTATTCCCCAATACATCTGTAGCTTTCAATCTACCATTTGCATATATTATCATTTTACACCTTAACTTGTTTCCAAAAATCAAATTTTCCGGTTTCACTACTTGAAGATGTTATAGTATATGTTCCAATGACATTACTATCACTTCCCACTGAAACTGAATCTGAATATATTCTAACTCTCGCAGAACTTAAATTTCCATGCTCATCATAAATAGTTTGATCAATATAAATATTACGATGAATAAGTCCTAAAGTTTCAACAACACCATTATAAATATCACTTAAATCTCCGCTGAATACTTGAACATCACCAGCTTTACCCCAAGGAAAATAAGTTGCATGAACTGCATTAACATACCAAGTTCCCTCGGAATTTGGAGTAAATACATATTTATAATTTCCACTTCCTAATTCTGTTATCGATCCAGATACAGAACCTGAAACTTCAATTCCAACTGGATCATATACATACAAGGTGAAGGAACCTGGTAAAAGACCAGTTATTGGATTTCCATTTACATCAGATACTGTAAAGTGTTCAGACACAGGTTGATTAAGAACTCCTTGCAGCATATATGACTCCTTATAATGTAGCTGGAATTAAACCAGTATTACGCTTGATATCTTTAATGTCTTGACCAGCGGTATCATCTTGAGTATCATATTCATCAAGATCAGATCCCCAAACAACTTCTTTAACTTCTTCAGCAGTTCCAATTCCAGTAGATACTGTTTGTGATTGTGGAGAAACTTGTAGCGTAACCAATACTGTCCAATTACCTATTGTGGGCACAAATGGAAATTCTGCACCACCATCAACAAAAAGGTTTCCATTAACAGTTAAAGTATGATTTCCTTCCCATGATCTCATCTTCCAACCATTAGTTAAGAAAAAATATGCTGAAATCCTTACTTGAGCTGAAACAGGGTCACCTCCAGTTGTTCTAAATGCACTTAAATACTTTGCATTATCTGATTCTAGAACCCATTCCTTCCACCAAGAGTAAATGTCAGCAGAATCTACTTCAGTTATACCTGTATTGATGATGACCAACTTTGCTGTTCCATCAAAGGTAACATCTGCCATTTAATTTCTCCTCTTGTTTTATTTTAGGCCATTGAGGGGAACTTAATCCCCTCATAATAGCGACCCACAACAATTCACTTATTCGCTTATGTTGGGTTACTGTAGTTTCTTTCAAGAGGCGCAACCACAGAAATATTATTCGTCTTAGTCCTCGCAAGAGTTGAAATTACCTTTACGAACTGAGCTGTTAACAAACCAATTGCAACGACTGTTACAGCAGCATCTGTTACAGGAGTTCTACCACCTTGAGCATTATTATCATAGTCAAATGTAAAATCAATTGATGCTTGGGCGTTAACATCTCCCGTAATTTGAACAGCAGTAGCATCTTCAACTATAATAGCAGACTCTGTTCCATAATCACCTTGTGGAACAGATGTGAAGAACATCCAATATTTAGCATCAGCATCATCCTGGATATTATCATTAAATGAAATTGCACCTGTAGCGATAAATGCGTGAGCTCTATATGTTCCAGTAAATGAATCATCAGCAAAGAACAGTGAGTTTGTATCACCAACAACATAATTATCAATGTAAACACCACCAAGAGATGTAAGTTTGGTATATAGATCATCACCAATAAACGCTAGCATCTCATCTGCTGTTTGACCCCACAAGAAACCACCACCAGAGTCAATATCTGCTTGCTGTCTTAACAAGTATTGAACTTTCTCATATACTTCTTCTTTGCCCTTATTATTAGCATTAATGACGATACTGAAATCATAAGGAACACCATTGATAATTCTTGATTCAGGGGTTCCATAATATGTAACTGTAATTCCACCATATGTTCCAGAATCACCTTCAATTTGAGAATCCGTATGTG
>JAGXNV010000087.1 GCA_019894795.1 Candidatus Heimdallarchaeota archaeon
GAGCTAATCTTGCTCAAATTTTACCAATGATACTAGTGGGTAAAGTAAGTGATAAAGTTGGGAGAAAAAGAGTATATCTAGCTGGATTGTTGCTCTATATACCTGCAATGGTATTATTTGCCATCTCATCTCAAGTTGCTATAGCAGCACCATTGTTCTTAATTTTTGCTGGATTATTGCTTGTGAATTTAGGATTTGGTGTCTCAGATCCAGCTTTGGTAGCTCTAACAGCTGAAAGTAGTGATGAAGATAAAAGAGCCTCATCATTTTCATTTGTTTCTATTGCAGTCTACGCAAGTGCTCTGGTTGGCCCGATTATTATAAGAATTTTTGCAGTGAGAATTCCCATTTATTATTATTTCTATGGTTTAATCGGAGGATATTCAATCATGTTCATTACACAATTGATTAAACTTAAAGAATCCTTCGAAATAGATGATTTTACATCAAATTACTGGAAGCAATTCCTACAGTCAACGAAAGCATTGGGACAAGTTATTGCACAGTTTTTTGTATCAATTCTAAATTTTCTCACAATGCCTTTTCTATTGATAAATAGAAAGTCAAGAGAGAATACTGAGAGAGGCAAATTCCTTACTAATGTTGAGAAAGATATGAGTCTCTTTGGGGATATTTTCAAGACAAAAGGGGTGAAATTTGCTGTTGGTTACTTTATCTTTGATTCTTTCTTATGGGGTCTGAGCTTAAATATTTACAATGGAGCAGTGAAGTATGCTTATTCATATACTGAAAGCCATATAGCAACAATGCAGCTAGTTCTAAATCTCAGCACAATAATTTTCTTTATACCTTTAACAAAGATATCAGACAGATTAAAAAGAAGAGAAATGTTAGCCATGAGCCAACTAGCTGGATCTTTATTCTTCACAGCTAATATTATTGCACACTTTACACTACCATCGTATCGTCTCTATGTAATCCTTATAGGTTGGGTAGGAATGGGAGCAAGTATTGCATTCTGGGTACCAGGTATTTTGTCTATTCTTTCTGACTTTGACAAAAAAAGAAGAGCAGAAGTTTATGGAATGGTTTCAGGTATCAAGAGTCTTGGTTGGTTACCAACGGGAATTATTGCAGGTTTCATTATCGAGAGAACAATTGATACAATGGGTTTGTTAGTGCCTTTTATTTTAAGTGTAGTATTGTTTCCTCTAGAATTATACTTGACAATGAAATTCCCTGAAGCCAAGAAGGATAGAGGAAAAGAAAACGAAAAGAAAGAACAGATTGAATTAGCTGTTTAAAGAATTAGAACGGTCTTCTTACTAGGCCTTCGATAATTTCTTCAGATAGTTCTTGGTAAATCCAATCTAGCATATAGAGGATTTCTGATTCATCTTTCTCCTTATAAAAGAAGTATCCTACTAGCCAGAAATCACTTTCACTTTTACTTAATTGTTTTAGATACCATCCCTCCTTTAAGTCAGATGTACTGATTTGGTTTCTCTCTAACCTCGCTTTTTCCTTTGGTGATAGAGATGACCTTACGAAAATTTCACTGTCAATTGAAAATGCTGTCAATAACTCTGAAAAGAGTAAAATACTATCCTTTTCTATCAACTCCTCCTTGGAGGAAATATCATATACTTTTCCTTGATCTATATCTCCTACAAACAAATCTGCAACATATAATTTTCCTTCATTTTCAAGATTTCCTAATTTATTTTTCATTGATTCAAGAAAGTTTTTCTGTAATCTTTCAGCAGGAAAAATTTGAGTAAATTTGGAAATCGTTAAAACTTGTTCTAATATTTCCTCTGGTGGTGAAAATACCACAAACGAGATGTATGGAGAGAGAACGTTAAAAATAGCTTGACCTCTTTTCTCAATATAATAATTGTTCTCATATAGATCTGAGAAGAAAACCAATCTCAAGGGATTTCCTTCTCCTAAAGGTGAGTAGAGGTATATTTTGATTTCCTCTAAAGCAGCGTTGACCAATCCTCTCTCACTTTCAGTACATTCAATTACAAAATTGTTCAGTGCACCGATCATTGGCCAAATAAGCTCCTCACTGATAGTTACAGTATTATCTGTATATACCGTACGTCCTAGTCCTGTCTCTATGTCCATAAACGCAATTAGATGAATCATTAATGTAAATAACTTTTTATTCTACATAAAAATATCTGTTGCATAGGAATGATATAGCTTTAAAATTGAAATTATTCCAATCTAAGCACCTTCAAACGATGATATTATGGATACCGAAACTTCTGCTGGGATAGTTCTATACAATTCTGGTTTTTATTTATTACTTAATTATGGTCGTAGCAGAGTAACTGAAAATAGATGGGGTCTGACAAAGGGTAGAATTGAAGGGAAGGAAACTGTTATTCAAGCGGCATTAAGAGAAGCATCTGAAGAAACAGGAATAAAGGATATTTCCATTCTTGAGGAGTTCCAACACAAAATCACTTACTATTTCACCCGCGGTTCTCATAAAATCAAAAAAACTGTTGTGTATCTTGTGGGTATTGCTAACACCACTGACGTTCAAATTTCAAAGGAACACATAGGGTTTCAATGGGCAACATATGAGAAAGCTCTAGAAATGTTAACTTTTGAAAATACAAGAAAAGTAATAAGGGCCGCAGAAAGATATCTTAAAGAAAACGGATTAAATAAAGAACCAAAAGAGGGTTTATAGTTGGTTATATCAGCTAAAGATTTAGTAACAAAAAAACCTGTTATCAGTAAACCAAGGACTCTCAATCCTTTAGGCGCAGTAATCATTGCTCTTTCAATGGGAGGTGGTCAAGCCTTAATCTATAAATCATTCATAGATAATACCTTGAATAAGGGATTTTCAGCTCTAGGGTTTTTTCTTTTATTATTAGCATCTGCAAGTCTTTTAGCAACTTTATCTATAGCTGGAAAATATGTCAGTTTCATGGTTAAATTTGAGGGAGAACAGAAAAAAACCGTTCAAACTGCACTACAGATAATGTATTTTTATATAGGATTCATCCCGATATTTGGTTTTACTTTGGTGTATTCCATTACTTCAGGTACTCTTGAATTCTGGAAGATTTTGGTAGTTATGGGTGTTTTTATATTATTTTTTGCTTTTGAGATGTTTTACGTAATAACGATTTTTTATAGAAGGGAGATAAGTTTAATTGAACTTAGAGAGCCTTTTTTTCAACCACAGCTTCCCCTCATGATAATAATAAGTCTCTTAAGTGTAGCAATTTCATCAGTTCTTCTTGTTTTTATATAAAATAATAAAATTAATGAAGAATTTTGAAACCCTGATTTTTTGTTAAATCAGTTTGTAACTCTTGAAATGTTTTAACAGCGTTGTCAAAATCAACTTTATTGGATACTGTTTCTACACCTCGAAGTGCTGAACCTTGGAATTTCCACAATTCAACGCTGTAGAAATAAGTTTCAGGTTCAGGAATGTGTAAACCAGATCTGTCATAAACATAGCCAGTTCTTTGACCAAAGGATAGCATGATAACAAACCAATAATGAGGTCTAGGATCATCATTATCTGATTGTTTCTCAAGGGTTACTGTCTCTTCCATTACTCCGCTCTTCGTACTTGCTGACAACTCTAATTTTTTGAGATTTTTATAAATATCAGGAGGTAATTTTCGAAAGGACATATTAAACTCAAAATGGTAATGAAATTCATTAAATAAAAATGTAACCCTTAAAATGCGCTGATTTTTATAGTGAAACATGTTTTTACCATTAATAGTTTAAAAAGAGTTTAAATAATACGGATGCAGTTAAGCTTTATATACAGATTGAGAACCAGAGTGATTAGAGGATGAAAAATAGTCCTTTTCCGTTAAAGTGTTTTATTATAGATTTAGATTTTATTATAGAAGAAAAAGATGAAAATACTGAAGAGCCCGTATTACGAATTAGAGCAAAAGACCAAAATCAAAAACCGATAGTCCTCCATATTACAGGTTTCTATCCCTATTTCTACATTGATGATTTGCAAGAGACAACTGAAGCAATTCAAAGTTTATTATACACAGAAAAGGAATTTGGCAATTGGATTAAGGATTCCTATCCTGTTTCAAAGTTCAAATATTATCAAAATAAGCCTATTTTTTTACGAAAGGTTTTAGGTAGGAATCCTTGGAGAGTTCAGAAATATAGTCGAATCTTACAATCCAAAGGAATAAAAAGTTATGAAAATGACATCTCTTATACAGCTCGATTTCTCATAGATACAAATATTAAAGGTCTAAACTGGATTGAGATTCGAAATTATAAAGATAAAGGTATCGAAAAAGATTCAAAAATTTTGGAAGTTCATTATGAAGACATAATACCTGTTGAACATGAACCTTACCCTCTTACACTGCTGAGTTTCAATCTTGTAATTAATTCTTTTACGATAGAAGGGAAAAAGATCCGCAATTTCTCCAGTATATTAGAAGAAGGAAAGCAGAGAATCATAACAATGAGTATCTGCTGGGGAACTGAAGGGAAGAATGCAAAAACAAAAACTAAGACATATATTTTAGAGCAGTACACTGATACCGCTGAGAAAGATCTTATTGAAAAAGTGGTTAAGGATATCCATTCAGTTTATCCTGAAGTTCTGATTACTTTTAATGGTAATCAAATAACTCTACCTTATCTCATTAAACGTATGGAAAATCTTGGTTTAGATCCTAATTCTTTAGGTCCACTTAAAAAAGCAAAAATCAAATTACCAATTGGTTATTTAGGTTACCGAATTCCAGGACTCATCTCTTATGATCTAATTAAAAGTACACGGTGGTTAAGAACAAAATCAGGTAAAAAGGGGCTTACAAATTTAGCAAAAGAACATCTAGAAATCAATAGAAAAGGAGATTATGAAATCATAAATAAATTATGGTTCGAATGGATTATTGAAAAAAAAGGTATGCATAAGAGAAAACTGCAGAGCATGAGTTCTCAAGATTCATTAATCACCTATTTGCTTTTTCACAAAATGGGGATGGTCGAGTGGTTAGAAGTTATGAAACTTGTTGGTTTACGACCCTCTGAAGCAGTATATTCTACTCCTCGTCATATAGGAGAATTCCAACTTTTTAGGATTCTACATGGTAAAGAAACTATTATACCCTCAGAGCCTAGTAGAAAAGAACTTGACCTTCGAAAAAGCAACAGAGCAATGGCTGTTGGAGGTTTTGTATTAGTTCCAAAAGGAACGCTTCATGAAGCAGTCTTAATAGCAGATTTTCGTTCGATGTTTCCTTCCATAATGGTAGCTTACAATATTGGGGGAGAAAGTTATGACTCTTCAGTAGCTGAACCCACGAAAAAATTCCTCTCTGAACCAGATACAGCATTGAAGATAATGGAAAAACAAATTCTTGACGAGAGAAAAATTATCAAAAAGAAAATCTACGAATTAGAAACATATCTTAGAACTTTTCCCGCTGAGAGCGATAAATCCAATCTAAGTGCAAAATTGAAAAAGTTGAAGACAAAATCCAGCGCTTTAAAAATAGTTGCAAATTCTCTCTATGGAAGCCATAATTATGTTGGAAGTCGATTTTTCAACACGGAGATTTCTAATGCTATTTCGAGTATTTCTAAGGAGTATATTAAGAACCTAGATAAATGGACTCAGGAATTAACTAAAGGTAAGTGTCAAGTTATTTATGGTGATACAGACAGTATCTTTGTGAAATTATCAGAAAAACAGGCAATATTTGATGTTTATTTTAGTTCCAAGAAAGGAGAAACATTCTCCATCAATGATGTTCCAGAAGCTAAAGATCTTCTAAAATATTTCAAATCCAAACTACCTACAGAGATGGAATTAGAATTTGTTGATCTTGCATTAAGAATAGTTTTTGCCCCAGAAACTAAGAAAAGATATAGCTATGTTAGTGCAATTTCGCGAGAATTAATCATAGTGGGATTTGAAGCGATACGAAGCGATACTTCTCCGTTTGCTGCAGAGGTGCAAACAGAAGCACTAAAACTCGTTCTAGAAGAGGGGAACATTAAGAAAGCTAGAGAAAAAGTAATTGATATGTGTTTACATTTCGAAACATTAACAGGGAAAGAGCTTTTGGATAAAACAACAATCCTTGGACCAATTCGTAGAAATCCAAATGAGTACAAGAGCAAGACCCCAGCAGTAGGCGCACTAGAAGATTATGCAAACGCGAATAATCTCAATGTAAATGAAATATGGAAAGACTTTGAAAGATTTCCATTTATTATTCAAGAAGGAAATATTTCATTGTATAAGAGAGCTAAGCATCCTTCATTAGTTATCCCTTCCAAAATTGATAAGGATCACTATTTACAAGAAGCATTACGTGATGTTCATAGAATCGGCGTTAAAGTTGAAATGAAAGATATTAGAACATCAAGTCAAAAAACGCTTGATCATCTCTTGATGTTTTCTAAAGGTAAAGAGTAAGAACAAATCTATTCTTCATCTGGAGTTATTTTTAGATTTTATATTCTTGTTTTTCTTCCACAATTAATGAAAATAGATCATCTAAAGGTTGTCTGAATTTCTCATCTTCTATTAATTTCTTTGCTGAATTCATAACTGATAGATTCGAGAAGAGAAGTATTAAACTCCACAATTTTTCATCTATTTCTAACTCATATTCTTTACGCAAAGAGTTCATTGAATCATGAGTAGTGTCGACCATATTTTTAATTACCTTTGTTAAAATTTCTATTTTAGCATCTGTCAAATCTTCAAAAACCTTATCTGCCATTTTTTTAACTATTCTCTCTACAGGTTTTTCTTGTATTGGTGTCATAGATTCTAAATAAGTATGTTCAATCACATCTAGAGGTGCCCAAAGCAAGATATTGATCCCATCTGGTTCATAGCTAGCACGATAGTATTTTATCGTTTTATTCATATTTTTGATTTTTTTTTCCCTCACAACATGAATTAGTTTAGATTTTTCAAGTATTTGGAGATGATGATAAATTGCTTGAGGAGTACTTCCTCTCTTCTCAAATAAATTACCGTCTTTATCCTTTGACTCATAAACTAGTTTTTCAGCTATCTCAGAAAGGTTTAATTCCTCTGTGGAGGTTAATCGTAAAATAGCTAAACGTATTTTTGAGCCTAAAGCTTTACTCATATTAACTGTTTCACCTTTCTTCAATTTGATGATATTCAAATCTTTATGTTCAATCTTTGCAGCTTGTTTCTCCGGACACATAAAACTATAACCGAAATAAACTCACATCAATGTTTTTGTAGTTTTTGGTTAAAAATATTTTCTAATTGTAATTTTGGTGATTATCGATAGATTAAAGTAAATCTTGTGAATCCATCAAGTATAGATTTAACATGGAAAGATCTGTGACTTTTTTGGAGAATCATGAAGCTGATTATTATGAGAAGCTTGAGGAAAATAAAGTTCGATGTCTTCTTTGTCCTCGATATTGTACCATTCAACCCAGTGAATTCGGGAATTGTATATCCAGAAAAAACATAGATGGCAAACTATATGCATTAGGATATAGTCGATTTACTTCTGTCAATGATGACCCTATTGAAAAGAAGCCAATTTACCATTACAAACCAGGAACTTCAACTATGAGTTTTGGTACAGCTGGTTGCAATCTCCATTGTGATATGTGTCAGAACTGGACCATCTCCCAAATTTCTGCTGAGAGCAATAATATGCATAATATTACTTCTAAGCATGCAATTGAACTTGTTAGAAAACATAATTGTGATACGATTGCATACACATATAACGAACCCTTAATCAATTTCGAATGGATTAGAGATACAGGTAACTTAGCACACGAAAATAATTTTGGAAATATACTTGTTTCAAATGGACTGATCAATAAAGAACCACTTTCAGAATTAATTGGTATAATTGATGCAGCCAATATAGACATTAAAGCATTCAATCAGAATTTTTATGGAAAGATTGCTCATTTTCCAGGTTTAGAACAAATAAAGGAAAATGTTATCTTTCTGTATAATGAAGGTGTTCACATTGAACTTACCATGCTACTAATTCCTGGTTATAATGATAACAAAGAAGAAATCAAAAGTTTCGCAGAGTGGATTCTTAATTCTTTAAGTGAGAAAGTTCCAGTGCATTTCAGTCGATTTTATCCTCATTATAAGATGCAAGATGTACCTCCAACACCTGTTGAAACTGTTTTAGAAGCAAGCAGAATTGCAGAAGCAGTTGGAATAAAGTATGTGTACACTGGTAATCTGCCTTACTCTGAAATTAATTCCACTCTTTGTCAAAACTGTGGCGTCACACTAGTCGAGAGAGCTGGTTATACTATAAAGAAGAAAAATCTTGAGAAATCTGGAACCTGTAAAAAATGTGGAGAACCTTCTGATTTCATATTATAGGTAAGAATTTCCTTTTTTTTGTGTCTTACAATTAAACTTATATTATTTTGTAAAACCTTTGGACAGAATGTTGGATACAATAGAAAAGGTACTTAACAAAATAAGTTTACCATCAAAAGATTTCTTGGATATCCGTTATGCTTATGCCATGGGTGAATCTTTCACGGTGAGAAACGGGAGATTCGACAGTGTGAGTAACCAGACAACGGGTGGAGTCGCAATTCGAGCTCTAATTGATAATGCATGGGGTTTTACAACTATTGTGAAAACTGATGATGAATCAATTCTCAAAGCTGCAGAAAAAGCTATAAGAATTGCTAAAATCGGCTCGAAATTTGCTAAACAAGAAAGGAAAATTAATGATGATTGGGTCTTTGAAGGTAAAGGTGGAACCAAGTTCGATATAGATCCCAGAGAGATTGATAAAGAGATAAAATTCGAAAAAATAATTCAAACTGAAAAAGCAGCAAGAGAATTCTCAGAAAGAATTGCAGAAACTTCTTCAACTTACATGGAATCTCACAGTAAAGAAATGATTGTAAATAACAGAGGAACCAAAGTTGAGAACGAAACTCATGTTGTTCGTATTATGAAGAACATTGTAGCTAGAGAAGGAACAGAGATGCAATCTGTTTTTGATTCTATCGGTGGAACCGGCGGATGGGAATTAATAGAAAAATGGGAACCGGAAAAAGAAGGATTGAAGGGAGCAGAATTAGGATTAAAGCTATTATCTGCTAGAAAACCTCCTTCCGGAAGTATGAATGTCATTATGGATCCCTCACTCACTGGTGTTTTTGTTCATGAAGCTTTTGGACACGCTTGTGAAGCAGATGCTGTAATAGCAAAACAATCTGTTCTTGAAGGAAAAATCAACGAAAGTGTAGGTATAGAACAAATAAATGTTTATGATGACCCCACATTACCAGGATTAAGAGGATCCTTTGATTATGATTCTGAAGGTACAAAAGCCCGAAAAAGAGTGCTAGTTGAAGGGGGAATTCTAAAAGAGTATTTCCATACTCTTGAAACTGCAACTGCTCTAGGAATGGAACCAAATGGTTCTGGAAGAGCTATGAACTTCAACTTCACTCCTTTATCAAGAATGGGTAACACATATGTTGATTCTGGTGATAAAACACTAGAAGAAATCGCAGAACTATCTAAAGACGGTGTTTATCTGAAGAATTCTTACGGAGGGTATGTTATGCCCGCAAAAGGGCAATTCTATTTCTCGTGTCAACTAGGTTATTTCATAGAAAATGGTGAGATTACTGATATGATAGGAAATGTAGGGATGTCTGGCATGACGCTAGAAGTCTTTCAGAATACCTACGCTGTAGGAAAAGAATGGTCACCTGAGTTTTTAGGTACTTGTGGTAAACAAGGACAGGGAATCCCAGTTACTGCTGGCGGACCGGATCTTGGTGTTGCAAATATTGTTGTAGGAGGTAATCAATAAAATGTCTTCAGATATAAATCTACATGAACTTGCAGAAAATATTATAAAAATAGGTCTCTCTTTGGGAGCTGATCAAGTTGAAGCTTATACAATCTTCGGTGCTGCAAGAAACGTTCAACTCGAGAGAAGTTCGATAAGACGATTTACAGATGTATCCAATTCTGGTTTAGGCGTGCGAATCATAAAGAATAAAGCTATCGGAATGGCTTCAACTACTATCTTTACAACAGAATCTATAGAAAGAACTGTTAAAGATGCGGTGTCGCTTGCAAAAGTTACCCCTCCTGATGAAAATTTCATTTCACTACCTGAAGATGAAAGAAGTACACCTGTGATAAATGGTTGTTTTGATCAGAGAGTAATAGATCTCTCTGTAGAAAAATTCACTGAAATGATTCTTGAAGGTGTTCAAGAAGCTGAAGTAAGAGATGATGCAATAGTTGGTGGAAGTTTTACAGCTGGACATAGTGAACGATTTATAATTAATTCTCAAGGGATTGACAGATTCTCAGAACAAACATCCATAACTGGATACTTGAGTGTAAAATTGCAAGATGGAGATGATATTGGAAACGCTTACTACTTTGATTCCTCTAAGGTTCTCGGGGATTTTGATTATCTTTTGATTGGTCAAGAAGCAGGAAAACGAGCATTAAAGATGTTAGGATCTCAAAAAATCGAATCTTCATCGTTACCAATTCTACTTGACCCAGATAGTTCAATGGGTACAATTTCACCTATTCTCTCATCAGGAATAAATGCATTCGATGTTTTCAACAAAACAGCTTACTTCATTGATAAGATAGGAGATATTATTGCTTCTGATAAACTAACAATTCTAGATAACCCATTTTATCCTGGAGGGGTAGATTCATCAGCTTTTGATGATGAAGGAGTTATCC
>JAGXNV010000088.1 GCA_019894795.1 Candidatus Heimdallarchaeota archaeon
TTACTACATAGAGTATTGAACTTGGGGGTATAAGTTTGAAATCATCTTTGAAAGGCACATAAGTGACACCTTTTTGCGATAAAATCCTTGGTTGAATTTCAACTGATGGAGGTATGGATGATACCATTACGTGATTTTGATAACCTATTCCTGATTGTATAAATGCTTCATCATTGGCGGAAAGTTTTGAAACATTAGACTCACCATTTCCTTGTGTTAACCAAAATCTAGTTGGGGTAGACATGTAGTTCTTGTTTATCAATCGTTATCACCTTATATAATTGTCGAAAAGTTATATATTTCTAAACTAGAGAAGATTTTATTCCATGGACAAAACTATATAAATAGCGTTTTAGTGATGGATGACAGATAAAACAAAAGTGAGGATTATGAAATGAGCGATTTGAATGTGTACTTTAAAGAAAACAATATTGATTTCATACAATTTCAGTTTACAACTATTTTTGGAGAATTAAAATCGGTAGAATTTCCAGCTAACATTTGGGATGAAATGAGAGAAGGTAGTGGTGTTGATGGTTCTTCATTAGGGTTCTTGCAAACTGAGCAAAGTGACATGAGAATCATACCGGATTTGAGTACTTTGGCAATAATCCCATGGGAACCGAGAGTGGCCAGATTCATCTGTGACATTACTAAAAATGATGGCAATCCCCATCCCACAGATCCAAGAAGTGTATTGAAAAAAGAGATAGACAAAGCTAAAAGTTTAGGGTATGAATATAAGACCAGACCAGAGTTAGAGTGGTATTGTCTAGATGAAGATTTAGAACCAGCTGAAGACGGAGAATACATGGATACACTTCCATTTGACATATTAGGAACCTTAAGAAGAGATATTGCAAGCGACATGTTAGATATGGGTATTCCAGTTAAGACAATTCACCATGAATGTGGTCACGCACAACAAGAAATCGAATTTGAAGTTTTAGATGCATTAGTACAAGCTGATAATACACAGACAGCCAAACTTATTATCAAAGCGAATTCACTTTTTGATGAAGTAATTGCATCTTTCATGCCAAAACCTTTTGAAAACCTAGCTGGAAGCGGATTCCACATACACCAATATCTTACTCAAAATGGTAAAAACATATTTTCAGATGAAGAAACAGGAATAAGTGAGACACTTCGGTATTTTGTAGGAGGAATAATAGAAAACGTGGATGCAATGACAGCTTTCTTTAATCCAACCACAAACTCATATAAGAGACTAGTACCTGGACATGAAGCTCCTGTTTTCAAATCATGGGGAGTTGCAAATAGAACAGCTCTAATAAGAATACCTGGTTATGAGAAACAAGCTAGAATTGAATTTCGAGCTACAGACTGTGCTACAAATATCTATTTTGCATCTGCATTGTTATTAGCTGCAGGGTTGGATGGTGTTAAAAAGAAAATTGAACCAATTCAACCAACGATTAAGAATATTGAAAAACTTACTGCACAAGAAAGAAAGGATATGGGTATTACTCAGCTTCCATCAAGTCTAAGTGAAGCTTTAGATCATTTAGAAAGCAGTTCTTTAATTCCTGAAGTTTTGGGAAAAGATATAATTGATATTTTCTTAGAAATAAAACGAAAAGAGTGTAAAGAGTTTTCAGAAGCTAAAGAAAAGGGTAAAGAATCTGAGTGGGAGTGGGAATACGAGAAATATCTAGAGAGAGTTTAATTAACTATAGATTTCTTCTTTTTCTTTTTCTTTTATTAGGGTAACTTTAATAAATCATGTTTCACAAATCATACATAACCTTTTCGAGATGATAAAACTGGCTTTTGAGAGAGACAATGTTTACGAGATTAGTTTTAGTGATTTAGATCTCCCAGAAATTGATTTATCAAAACGTATAAGGGCTCAATTATTGACACAATTATATTTGATGCATGAAATCGATTTATCGCTTTTCTCTTCTAATTATGAGGTTCCCATTGAGGCTGTTAAAGATTATATCCAGCTGATCGTGCAATCTCTTGTTGTAAGAGGTTCTTATCAAAAAAATAAATTTTCAATAGCAACGATTCTTAAATATCCTAAGATAGGCTCTTCAAAAGTGTCACCTTTAAGAAAAATGATTCTTGGATTTTTATCTCAATCAGAAAAAGTAAATATTTCTAATCTTGCGGAAATTGTTGGCCTTTCAAAAAAAGACCTAATTAATCACATGTTCTTTCTGACAAGTAGAGGGTTGTTTATTGGGGCAATTAAACAAAAGGATATTTTGGTCCAATGGGTTTGGCAGCCTGATGAAAAAATCAAACTCACTCCCGATGATACTTTCATAATAGGAATAGCGATGATGCTTAGAAAAGCAGAAATTGCTACAATCTCAAAAGTAACTGGATTTCCTCGAGAGGAGATTCTCGAGAAAATTGCTAGACTTTTTCTATTAAAAAAACTAGAGGCAGAATTGGAATTCAAGAAAAAGACTCTTGGTGCAGACTTATTGTTTATTACAATAACAAAATATATCATTGAACCAAAAATCATTCCACTTTATACCTTACAGGGAATTGAAAAAGAGGTTATTGGGTACAGCATTCTTACAAAAAAAGTGTCATACCAAGAAATTAGTCGTTTCACGGGTAAAGACAGATTAGAGGTTCTCAAGACCCTAGCAACACTAACAGCAAGAGGAACTTTTCAATTTGTATTCGAGGGAACAAACGAAGTAATTCCTGTATCAATTCCCGAGTTCAGTCCAACTCGAACAATTGAAGAAATGGCTACATTATCATTTTTTAGCTACGAAGCCCTTTTTGGCCTTCTTTCAACACAAAAAAAAGTTTCACTCAAAAAGCTTAGCGTTCTGATGAACAGGACAGAAGGTGAAGTATTAGAAGGCATCATAAATCTCCTATTAGAGGGATTCATATCTTGTTCATTAACTGGGAGCACTTTGATAATCGATGGTATAAGAAGATATAGCAGAACGCAAGAAGGGACGTTGGAGAGATGGGAAAGAATTGTTCTAGGTATGATTGTTTCAAAAACTTTTATCACAACAAAGGACATCGCACTTGCTTTAGGTATCGATAGACATCATGCAAAAGAGAGATTGTATGGGTTCTATGGGAAGGGATTGATCAAAGGAACGATTGATGGAAACAAACTGGTACCTGAAGAGATACCATTATTTCCTCCACTTGTCCAATTGGATGATCTTCCCATTCATTATCAAGAAGTGTTTGGATACGTTATTTCCAATCAAAGAACATCTCTGAAGTCTATTCAAAAGATATGGGAAAAATCAGCAGTTGCTGCAAGTAATATCATATTCGAGTTAGTAGGTTCTGGTTTGCTAAGTATTGAAATCAGAGGGAACATAGTGAATGTTGAATCATTCCAGAAAATTTTACCTAGTAGAGAATTGAAAGATTTAGGTGAGATTTATATTAGAGTTGTGAATGAGATTGAAAAATCTAGAAGAAGGAAACTCAAATTATCTCTAATAGCTGAACAATTGAATATGTCAGAGATAGATGCCTTCAAGATAATCTGCCAACTCATTGCACATGGATATTATACTGGCGCGCTTACACAATCAACTTTTGAGCGAGTTACTAGAATCAGACTCCCTTCAAAGAAAACACATTGTTTGAACTGTGGCCATGTGATTGAATCTGCCAATACACCGTGTAAAAATTGTGAAGAACTTCCAACCAAATGTATAATATGTCAGGGATTGATTAAACATGGAGAAAATGTGCTAGAATGTCCAACGTGTAACAATGTTGCACATAAGGAACATATGGAACAATGGCTTAAAATCAAAGAAGAATGTCCAATCTGTAAAACTAGAGTTACTAATAGGACCCTAAAAGCATATTCCACATAACAATGTGATGATTGATGGAACTTAATGAAATAATAGAAAGTTTAAGACTCTTTTTAGAGGAGCTTAACTGGTTAGAATATTCGCCTAATGATGTATTTATTCACTTAGTCGAGGAACTGGGGGAGATTGGAAAACATTTGATTTTTACAACTGGATACAAGAATGAAGAACAAGGTCATAAAAAGCCTAATCGTGAAGAATTACCAAGAGAGTTTGCTCAGGCTTTTTCTCTATTTCTTCAGTTATGCATTCTACTTAATATAGACTTAGAAGAAGCTTGGCTTAAGGAAATTGAAATAATGAGAAAAAGGTTTCCACCTAACGACAAATACAAATAAGATTTTGAGATGGAGAAAAAGAATGATATCATCAAGAAAAGCGAAAAAATCAGCTAAAAGCGAAAAAAAGGTCAAGAGAAAAGTGATTAAGAATTTTATTCAGGTCAAAAATATTACTAAAAATTATTCTCTTGGGGAAGTGGAAGTTAAAGCATTAGACAATGTCTCTGTTTCAATAAATAGAGGAGAGATAGTTTCAATTGTAGGGCATTCTGGCTCTGGAAAAACAACCTTACTCAATTTGATTGGAGCTTTAGATTATATTGATTCCGGGACTATAATTATAGATGGTCAAGATCTTAGCAAAATGAATGATAGAGAACTTAGTTTCTTGCGAAGAGAGACAATTGGATATGTTTTTCAAAATTTCAATCTTCTTGAGGAAATTAATGCTGAAAAGAACATCGAAATGCCTTTGATTCTTTCAAAGAAACTTAAAGAGGAAAGAAGAGCTAAAGTTGAAAAACTTTTAGAGTCCGTTGGGCTACTAGAAAGAAGAAATCACAAACCTGATCAATTAAGTGGTGGAGAGCAACAAAGAGTGGCAATTGCACGTGCTCTAGCAAATGATCCTGATATTATACTAGCTGATGAACCTACAGGTAACCTTGACTCAACTACAGGCGAAAAAATACTCAAGCTTCTCATAGATTTAAGCAAGGAATATGAGAAGACTTTAGTTTATGTAACTCATGATAAAGAACAAGCGACATTAGCTTCTAGACAACTCATAATGACTGATGGAGTAATTGCAAAAGATTTTTCTGAATAAAAACATACATTCTACTTCTTTTCTTTATTTTAGAATTGAGAAGACTAAGAAGATTAAAAATGATTTAGAAATATTAATATAGCAAACTTGATGATAAAATAATGGAGATGATTTAATGAGTGCAAGACCCATATCATTCATTGGAGGAATATTAGTTGCCCTTGGTATCGCTGGAGTCACAATTACAATTGTTGAACTTACACTTCAATTCTGGTGGTTTTTATTATTCTTAGGAATAGGCGCGCTTGGTGGATTTTCACTAGGGTCAGTTTCTAGAGTTTTTAAATCTGAAGAAAAGAATGGTTACCTTGTTTTCACTGGATTAATGATTGCAGCTCTGATAATTTTTACAGTTTATCTTGCAGTTTGGCAAAATAATCTTGCTGCTCTTCAACCTGTAATTAGTAGCATAGCGACAATTATGATTGCAGCAGTATCTGGTTTAATCACATTCATAGGGTGTACGATGATTTCACTGAAACCGCGATAACTATATTTGATGGCCTACATCCAAAATCTTTTTTTTCCCATAAGATTTAATATTCATAGTGTTAGTCTAATTTATATTAGAGAGTACGATGTATATGGCAAACGTAAAATACTTTCATCTTGGACAGTTTTTCTCACTTAGAGCCTTACTTTCAACGTTTTTCGGAGTGGGTTTGGTCGCAATTACTGAATTCTTACTTCCTTGGTTAGGAATTCTTCAAATGGAGACTTTGTGGGAATGGTTTACTCCAATTACAATAACTTTCACCCTTGCTGTAATTTTTGTAACATGTGCTTTAGCAAAAAATGTCGTTGCTTCAGTTCTTATTGGGATAGCAGCTGTGCTATCATTCTATAACCCATATGAAACAATTGATTACGGAATGGCAGCAATCTTAATTGTATTTCTTGTCACAGCTTTTTTTGCAGGTTTCTTTGCAACAAATGAGATGACAGGAAGAACCGGATTACTGTTGATTGGAATTGTTTTCGGACTTCAAGGATTTATCGGATCAGGAGTAAGTATGTTCTTAACAATGAGAGAACAAGCTCATCTAGATTTCCACGATAATTCTGTAGGAATTTCATTTGGAGAACTCATGAATAATTTCCCTGTATATGATACAATAGTAGCTGCATTTTCGCTGATTTTTATGGTCGTTTTCATTATTATTTCCAGGAAAATAGTTACAAAACAAATGGAGGGTAAGAAATTTGAGATAATTGGTCAAATTATAATATTCTTAAGCATCGCAGGAGCACTTGCGTTCATAGTTCTATCAAACGTAATATATGACTTTTCAACAGCTGTTGCGATCTTTGGAGAAAAAAATGCTCAATTTCTCAATGAAATATTCTCAAAAGTAACAAATGGAAATTTCATGGCGGTTACCTTTCTTAATGGATTATATATATTACCTATTGTAGGGTTTGGAATCGGAATCGGTTTAGCTTTTATCGTTTATCAAAGAGCTGAAGGGACATCAGGTAAAATGCGATTTAATTTTGAAGGACCTTTCTTAATATTAAATCTCGTACCATTCCTCATAATATGTGCTTATAGTTTCCCATTTCAGAACCTCATTGGATCAAGCAGTTATTTCTATCTAGAATCAGCAACCTGGTTCCCAATATTTACAGAATTTACAAATCTACTTCTAATTAATTTGCTTGTTGCATATATAATTTTCAAGATTATTACAATAATCAGATTAATAGCTAAGAAGTAATCTCCCTTTTTTTTCTTCTTCTTCTTCTTTTTTTCATGTAGACATTTGGAATTTATCAGTTATGCCTGATTCTCTTTTATCGTTTCCTTGCGTAAACATAGCTCTCATTTTGGGATTTAAACCAAATATTAGAGACCGACCACTCTGGTCTTTAACAACTACTACATTCTTATCTTTAAGTCGTTTTAGGAAACTTTTAGTACCCATATATTTGCTTCTATAATCACTCGAAGGCAATTCTCCGTATAAGTAGATGGTAATTTCTTTAGCGCTAGCATCCTTTTGCATCAAATACTCACACACCTGTCTTTCTCTATAGGGGAAGTTGTTTAGAGCTTGTTGAATCGCAAATGTATCGTGATCTTCAACACCATCTTGATTGGTAGAACGATCAAACATCTTAGAAACTGTGATAACATCATTATGAGAGACTAATTTTAACCCTTGATTCTTGGAATAAGTATATGAATCTTCGAGCAAAGAGATCAATTGCCAAGGTTTTCCTTGAGATTCAATCCATGCTGTTTCAATAGCTCTTTCAGAGAAAAAATCAGTCTCGTTTACAATAGTTTGGTTTAGCGCGTAAGATAATCTTTTCTGAATTAGACATTTTGCTTCTTCAAGAGAAAGAACTTCTGGAATTCGAATTGTATAAGAAAAGTGTTTTATTCCACCATTTGCTAAACCGTTTGAACAAAGTTTTACTTCAACAATATGATTTGAGATTATACAAGAAAAGTGATTTTTCAGAGGTTTTAGAAGCTTTGCAGTATCTCTTAATATAAAAGAAAGAGTTTCACTTCTGAAGTTATCAAGAAGAATAACTAAAAGAACATTATTGCCTTCTAAGTATCTTTTGAGTTCTACAATTACTTCTTCATATCTAGCATAGTGCTTAGAAAAAACTTCACCTGCAATTGCCATATAATAATTTGTAAGACTATATTCCTCTAATTTCTCAGGATTAAAAAATAAAACATGAACTTTATCATAATCAGTATATTTCCACAAATCTTCCTCTAAACCATCACGCAAAATGTGCATGAGATAGGATTTACCAGATTTTTGCCCTCCAACAATAGAACATAATGCATTACCACTCTTCAAATGTTGAACTAAATTTGCAATCTGACTATTGACTTTCTCTGAAGAAATATAGAGTTCAGGAACATATTTCATTGTCCAAGGATCTTGTTGAAATTCCTGTTCTCGGACATAATGGTCTCCATCTTTAAGGTATTGCGAAATTTTGAATACTTTCTCTAATAAATTCACATGAAACACCTGTTGAAGGAAACGACCTCTTCACTAATGAATATTATTCCCACGCTTTATAGGGTAATTTTTCCTTAAATACTTTGTTACAACGGAAAAGAGAAATACCTATTTTACTATGAAATCTCAAGAAAACATTATTAGGACTAAGTAAGATAATGTGGTGAGTAACAATGTATTTATCTTCTGCACCTGCAAGAGTTTGTTTATTCGGAGAACATCAAGATTATCTATTTCAGAAAGTAATTCCAGCTGCAATAAATCTCCGTCTGAATATAGTATCAGAGAAGAATAAAGATAAAAATCTGAAAATAACTAGTATTAATCTAAATGAAACAATTATCATTCCCCCTAATATTGAGGAATTATCAAGCCCTGTAGGTTCATTTAAGGCTTTCATTGAAGCAGGAGTTATTTCTTTAAAACAGGCATTTACTGATATTGAAATTCCCGCGATTAACTCAACAATTAGCAGTTATATTCCCTTAGCTAGTGGCCTTTCAAGCTCTGCAGCATTACTGGTTGGATGGATTTCTCATCTTTCAGGGATCCTTGAGATGGGTTTAGATAAAAGAGATATAGCAGAATTAGCTTATAATGCTGAACATAGAGTTATGAACATTCCATGTGGAAAAATGGATCAATACTCGACATCTTATGGTTCAATTATTAGTTTATCATGTATTGAACCACCAGAACTTACAAAACTAAGGAAACATGATTTTGAGCTCGTAATAGTAAATAGCAATACACCAAAATTAACAAGCGAAGTACATGGATCTAAAGTTCATGATGTTAAGCGAGTAGTTAACAAACTAGAAAGGTTAGCTAATACTGAGTTAAAGCATTTAAGTTCAGAAGATTTTGTAAAATATGATAAACAGTTTCCATCTAGAGAAATATGTATGTTAAAAGCAATATTATCAATTAAGGAAGATACGGAGAAAGCAGAAACCTTGCTCCAAAGTGCTAAGCCTGATATTCAAATGTTAGGTGAATTGTTGTCCTCACAACAGAATGCCCTTCGAGATGGAATTAAAGTATCGCTTCCAATTTTAGATAAAATAGTAAAAACTGGCATAGAAGAAGGAGCACTAGGAGGAAAGTTAACAGGAGCTGGATTGGGGGGGTGTGTTGTTTTTCTAGTAAGGGAAGATGGTTTAGGGATTATGGAAAGATTAAAAAGCAAATTAGAACTCCCCACATGGTTTGTGGAGATTGATCAAGGAGTTTATTTCGAAAAAAATTATTTTAGTTTATCACAATAAAAGTTCTCTAATAATTTATAATTGTTTCTGCAGCTCTAACAGCTTCAAGAGTTGGTTTAACATCATGAGTTCTAAAAATATGAGCTCCATTCAATAAAGCAATAATTGAAGCTCCTAATGAACCATATAACCTTTCTTCAGGTGGAGCATCATAAAAAATTTTCCCAATCGATGTTTTGCGACTTATACCAACATAGATCGGAGATTCCAATGTACGAAATTGTTTAAGATTTTTTATAATCGAATAGTCGTGTTTATAATCTCTAGCTTCCCAACTGCCGATTCCAGGGTCTATGCATATCTTTTGTTTTTCTATTCCTGCATTCGTGCCTATCAGAACACTTTTTTTGAGTTCGAAGAGTATATCAACTATCTCAAAAACATCACCTGGTTCAGATTTACAAGCCATTAATACTGCACTCGCACCAAATTCAGCAATTGATTTAGCCATCTCTATCTCTTTTTTGAATCCTGAAATATCATTAATAATCTTTACTCCTGCATTGAGTGAATATTCAGCTACAGATTTGCGCGTAGTATCCACTGATAATGCTATTTCATCGTAACTACTCAAGATATCAAAAGTAACTTTTAGAGCCTCTTTTACCAATTCTAGCTCTTGATTTTCATCTACTCGACCTTCGCCCCCGTAAATTTGTCTAGGGCGTGTGGATTGAGCACCAATATCAATTCCATCTGCTCCTTCTTGAATCATTCTCAATACAGTTTTTTCCAGTTCTGAAGAGGAAGAAGCGATAGAATTTTTATAAAAAGAAGCGTTTGATAAATTTACAATTCCTATTATGCGAGCAGGATATTCATCGCCAACTCTGAGATTACCAAAAATACCTTCAATCATTCTTCGTTTCACCTTGTATTTTCTCTCTGATGCATGGTAGAAGAGGACCAATGAACATACATAAATCAGCTGGAATTAAGTCACTGATATCTTCTTCATCCGCTTCTGAAATTTGTAATAACGGAAAATTTCTAATAATTACAAATGGTATTCTTTCATCAGTTTCACCCATCACTATTTCTGCTGCAGTAGCCAATTGATCAGCTACCGCTCTGGAAGTCATGTGCATTGGTCTTCCAAAAAGATCACTCTTACCCCGTTCATCAATTACTGATGCAAATCCAAATGTAGCTAAAGCAGTACCGACAGTGCCTAATCTCATAGGCATCGTTCGGGAATCTGCAATAATAATTCCAACATTTTTCCCTGTATTTTCAAGAATCTTGACATATAGAGTTTTAGCAGATTTCTTGCAGTTTTTAGGGAGGAGGATAGCACTACTATCACTAACATTTGATTGATCCGCCCCTGCATTTGCTAAAAGCCCATAATGATTAATTGTTGTTAATGCTCCAGGAACAACTCCTATGTAATTATTATCACATTCATCTAAAATAATTTGAGTAAATTCTTTTAAATCATTATTTTCAAAAAATTTAAATTTATCATTTAATTG
>JAGXNV010000008.1 GCA_019894795.1 Candidatus Heimdallarchaeota archaeon
AATGAGAAATATGAAGAAGATTCTATGGGCACAGAAGCTGAATTTCAATCCTTAGAATTAATTGATGTTATGAAGGTTATTGAATCATGTGAAAAAGATTGGCAGAACCGATTATTATGTGAAATGAACGACTTTGCAGTGAGATTAGCTGTGATTAAAGGTGATTTCTTTTGGCACTCTCACCAGACTGATGATGAATTCTTCTATGTAATTGAAGGAACACTGTTTATTGATGTAGCTGATGAAGTAATTGAACTTGGTCCCAACCAAGCTTTTCTTGTTCCTAAAGGAACAAACCACCGAACACGTGCTCCCGATGGGACATCTGTTTTAGTATTTGAAAAAAGTTCGACTATATTAACAGGAGATTGAATTTCCTATAAAAATTTTCTATTTTCCTGACCAAGTTATATCGAAGTTAAACTTCTTTGCTACTGCTCGGTAATATTTCATCACAATGCTATATTCACTCAATTTTTCTTTTGAAATTCGGATTAAATCACACTTAAGCAAGTCATCAAGATGACGCTTGATTGTCCCTGGATTCATGCCTGTAGCATGTTTAAGTTCAATTATTGTCATTTCTTTCTCAATTAACAGTCTGAGAATTAATCCTTTCTTCTCGTGGAAGATTATGGCCACAGTACAAGGATCTGAGAGAGTGATTTCCTCTCTTGGTTGATGTTTTTCTTCTTTTCGTTTATCCTTCTGTGACATCGTTTTCACTACCTTAATCTGAACCAACTACGATTTTGTCGTCTTTATCTACTTTTGAAATTCTTTCATGTTTAGTAAGAGGTTTAAATCTCTCAAAATCTACACTATTGTATATTCTAGTTGCTATCAGAGCTAGCATTGGAAATCCTATGAATAATTTGTATAGAAGAAGGATGATAGCAATTATTTGCATAACTATAATCCATACAGTTCCTGTTAAAACTGGGTAAGTGAATTGGAAAACTATTGCTAGGATGAAAGATGGAGAAATAAATAGCAAAAAATAAATTCCCCATGTTTTTATTAGACGTTTCCATTCTTTTTTTACAATTCTAGAAGATTCTCTGAAACTATTTTTCAGATTACCTTGAGCAGTTACACTTGGTAAAGTACTACTAAAAACTACTAAAATAATGAAAAAAAGTAGAAATCTTATGACTTCAAAGGTTATAACTAAAGCATCTGAAGATCTCCAAGGACTCATTTCTGCATTTATTTGCCTAATGTTATTTGGAACGAAAAAACTTAATCCAGTTACAAAAGTTAAGAGAATATATTTCCACCAATGTTCCTTAAAGTAACTGAAAGCTTTCTTAAATTCAGAAAACATATCCCCTGAAGTGAAAATGTCGTATGCCAATCCAAATTGACCATATAGAAACCCTACCATTATTAGATAAGCTAAAATTGGTAGAATCAACCATACTCTAAAGGTTATATCTACATGACTTGAATTTTGGGGTATGAGATCTGATAGAACCAAATCTGGAGAAAGTACAAAAATCAATATCAGAACTCCCATCAGTATAGATATAACTATAAAAAATGCAAAAAATGCAAATAACTCTGTTGCAAGAAAAGATTTGTAATTCGCTTTAAAGAATTGCCAACTTATCTTAAAATCAGTTTTTGTTTCCGAAACCTTGGTGGATTTCATAATATTCCTCATCCTTCCTTGCTATTTATTTCTTTCTAGTTGAAAATAAAGATGTGAGAAGAGACAATCTCCTCACGTTTTATTATTAATTCTGTTGTCTCCTTCTAAATAAGAAATATGCAGCTACAAGGAGTATTGCGGAATAAATCACCATACCAATTATTGCTCCACCTATGCTTGGGGTTATCCATTGCATGATTGTGGGTGCATCTACTCCAGGATGAGGACCTCCCAGAAATCCTTCAACAAATCTATCTGTAGGCATTGCAAAGCTTTGTGTTATAATGTTAGAGTAGTATGTTAGAATAAATAATGGTTCTATTTCTACTCCTGTTATAGTTAAAATGGTACTTCCCAGGTTAAATACAAGAAGTACCATTACTAAACTTACAACAATAACAGTTGATGTTTTCTTCATAAAGCTACTAAAGAAGATTACTAATGAGAGTACTAAAAACGTATAGAGCAAAGCCCATCCTAATGAGGCCCAAGTCTCAACAGGTAGATCAGTATATTTGAACGCTGCTACAATTACAACCAGTATATAGTAGAATATAACTGCAAAAACCGATAGTAAGTATCTCGCAATTAATCGACCTACAAAGAGACGACCTTTAGTTATTTTTGGGAATAATAGATTGCCTGTTTGTTTATCATAATCTAAAGCTATGATATTCCCTCCAAACATTGTTGCTATTATTAATATAAAGAAACTGATCATCCCCAGATAAGAAGTGATATATTCTGTTGCTGTTTCTGGACTCTCTCCTAACCTACTTTCTGTAATAAGATTGATTATAAGTGAAAGTACGAAGACAAAGCCAGCTACAAACAATGAAATAATACTGTTTTTTACATTTCGTCTGAGCTCAAATTTAGTAGTTGCACCTACTTGATCTAAACTTCTCATCAGCCCTATAGGCTTCTTTTCAAATTTTGATTCTAAATTTCCTTCTTGTGTTATTGACATTATTATTACTCCATTATTCCTGCTGATTCTTTAGCCTGTACCTCAGCAACAGGATTTCTCTCTGTGACAATTCCAGCTAATAATTTGATATATAACTCTTCGAGACTGCTAGTTCTAGGAACAGAGAAATCTACTACGTCGATTTTATTAAGAGCTAACTCTTTTAATATACGGCCTTGATTCACCAAATTGCCATTAAATCTTGCTTCAAAAACTTGTGAATCAGAATTATACGATACAATCTCTGAAACATTCTTCATTCCAACATGTGGCTTTATGATTGATTCTAGTTTGTCTCTCATGATAGGAATATCTACTGGTAAAGTAAGTAGTTGAATGCGTAAGAGACTATCTTGGCTTTCAGATTCTAGATTCCTAATAGTATCAAATGCTACTAAATTCCCTAAGTTGATAATTGCAATTCGATCAGCAACTTCGCTAACTTCATAGAGAAGATGACTGCTTAGGAAAATAGTTTTTCCTTGATGTTTTAGTTTCAAGAGCAATTTTCGAATCTCTCTTCTTGCTTTTGGATCTAAACCTGTTTGTGGTTCGTCTAGCACTAGTATCTCTGGATCATGAACGAGAGCTGAAACAATCCCTAGTTTCTGTCTCATGCCTTTGGAGAATGTTCCTACTTTTTTATCGATCCAACCTTCTAATCCTATCATGTTTATTACTTCTTCAACTCTTGAACGTATCTTTTTCTTAGGATATCCTTTCAATCTAGCAAAATATGATAGGATTTGTTTTGGAGTCATATGGTCATAAAATGCAGGATTCTCAATTAGAAAACCTAAATGATCTAATAAATAATCTTTGCTTCTATTTGTTAATAACTCTAAGTTACCATTATCTCTAATCCAAACTTCTCCTGTTGATGGTATTAATAACCTCGAAATCATCTTCATAGTTGTCGTTTTTCCAGCACCATTTGGTCCCAAAAGCCCTATGATTTCGCCTTTTTTCACATCTAAAGAAAAATTGGATACCGCATAAAAATCACCAAATTTTTTTGATAAATTCCTTAAACTTATCACAATATCTGAATTTTCATCTGTCATGAATATCCCTTTTTCTTTGTATTTTAAACAATCTGTACCCCTTAAGTTGAGTAGAATATTTAAACATTTGCAAATTACGCAAACGTTTGCAAGTCTTGTGATTTATGCGCACTTATGAAGTAGATGTTACTTGTTATATTGTATTAGAAAAAAAAGACAAACCATTCCTAGCTGCGCACAAACGCAATCTGGATTGAACCCAAAGAAACAAATGGGAATTAAGCTTGCTGATTGATTTCCATCTGATCTTGGTTCATAGCTTCATTTATCAGCTGACTGAGACTTCCAAACTTAAATGGTTTAGAGACATGCTTTGTTATTGGTATTTGATAACTATTAATCTCTGCAGGATTCGTAGCTGATATGAATAGAATTTTAGTTTTGTTTATCCATTCTAGTTTGGTTAAATCTTCAAGTAATTCTAGACCATTTTTTATGGGCATATGATAATCTAAAATCAGTATGTCTGGTCTATTATTACTGAAATTGAAGTATAAATCTATTAATGCTTCTTCGCCGTTAAAGGATTGTCCAACAATTCTATGTCCCATTTTTGTAAGGAACAATGTATATAACTCTTGTAAATTTTCATCATCTTCAACAATATAAATATCTACCATGGTTATTTTTCCCCTGTACTTGATTCTTCTCTCTATTGGTTATTTGCTATTTTTTCTTGGATACCTTTGACAACCCCATCTAACATCCAATCTTTATCTTCTCTCCACTTCAAATTTTTCAAATCGTAATTATGAACGTAAAATCTATATTTAGTAGCATTATTTCCAAAACTGTCTGCTAAATAGACAGAAAACCTCTCATAATTGCTTTTTATCCAATATGACACTTTTATCTGATAATACGGTGGCAATGAAAAGGTGAGTCCTATATTTTTTCCTAAATCCTCTATATATATACTAAATGGCGGTCTAAACTCTTTGAAGAGCGAGAATAATCGCGATTTTTCTGCTTTTGTGATATCAAATATGATGTAAGTAAATCTCACAAACATTTCAAAATATTTCCTATTGACTCCCCACCAGTAATCTTCAACTATGTTGTTAATTATATATTGATACTTCTTTTTAAAATCAATATACACGGCATTTTCTGTCCTTTTGTCAGAGAAAAATTCTTCGAGATATGGCCTAAAACCTTTAGGAAGGGTATCAAATCTTTCTCTGCTCTTATCCAGCTCAAGATACAATTTGTATTTGTGAGCAAGTTTACTCACTGGTGTTCTCATATTGGTGGTAATATCTCTTAATATAAGCAGATGAATTGGATGAAATTCAATAACAGAATTAGCTGATGAGGCTTTCTCATCACTAATTGTTTTTATCTCTATTTTCCTTGAAAAATACTCATCTATATCAAATTCATCGATATCTGTAATATTATTATGTAGCGGTTGTGGATAGAACAACCTTCTCCCAACAGATTTGAACATCTGATAATGTGAACAGAACTCCCTCCCTAGCGTGAAATCTAGAAACGACACTAAATGCTTCTCTGATCCCTTGGGTATGTCAAATACAGCATATACACCGTAAAATTGGCCAAAAAGTCTGTTTCTAGAACTTGTATAGGGGTGAATATCACATGAAAGTTCCAACTGTTCTAGTTGGTCTATTTCTGCTATTTCGAAGATCACTACATACTTTTCAAGTTCCATTTTTTCAGGCTTAAGTGTTGAGTGAACTTTTCTGAGCATATCTTCATTTTGCAATTTTTCTACTCTTCTACTGAGAGTCTGTGTAGATACATTCAGCATTTTAGCATGTTCGCTATAAGACAATAACGGATAATTTTCTAGTATCCGAAGCAGTTCTAATAAGTCTCGAGCAAACCCTTTCATTTTATTCACCTATATCGTTTATATTTGAATCATTTTGTTGTTAAATGTTTACGGTCCTGGATCCAATCCTCCTCCTATTGGATAATCTGGGTCTCCTCCTGGTGGATCAAATATTGTTATATCAAAGTAGAATCCGCTTTGTTCTTCATTATAGATGAAGAACCAAGATTGTAGAACATACCACCCGCTTTCGTAAGCTACATTGATGAAATAAAATTTGTACAACATTTCATCTTCAGTTCTTACGTGATTGTCTCTATATATTGAATGAAGAATCTCTCCATCAAATTTCAAAGTTGTCTTAAAAATTAAATTCTTTGTGCCTTCAAACATGCTGACAAGAATTTCCGCATACACATCGTCCTCTTTCCCATCATCATCAAGATCACAATATTCCACATGTTCAATATTTATACCATAGGTAGCTGCATCTACACCCAAATTGGGTACAAGTAAAACTCCCAACATTAAAATAAAGAACAATTTCAATAATTTCTTAGATATCATAAGTATCAATAGACTAAATGTTCCATATTATATAAGTCTGTGGAAAATATAGTCTTTATTGGTGTTTTATGTATTTCTGCTCAAAATAATCACTCTTAGATTGAACTATATTCAAAGAAGAAAATATTATCTGATAGTCACTAATATTTTAGCTTCCTATAATCTAAGCTCTGTTTCTAAACTGTCTAGGATATGATTGGCTATTAGATTTATTGTGAAAAATTCGTATATTAGTAAAAAATCATCAGTAAGACTCGTTTCAAATAAATGTTGAAAGAAGTAATGCAAAAAAATTGGAGTTTATACTAAAAATATACGATTTGACAAAAATTCATTGTTTTCAAGTAAATTTGAGATGCTAAGACTCTATGATTGGGAAAAATAGATAAACCATAATTTATCAGATATAAATGATTTAAAGATGGTTAACGAGAAGAAAAAATACCCAAAATTACCCCTCACAAGCAAAGAGAAGAATTTACTTGCTTTAGTTGATACACATGAAGAAGAGATAACCCAACTTCTTCAGAAACTTGTTCAGATTGAATCCCTCAATTTTTCAGAGTTCCAATTTTGGGATAATAGTGCTATATTCAAATTTACAAAAGAATTCTTAGATAAAGAAGGCTTTACAACAGAATTATTCAAAGCTCCTTTTACTAATAGCAAAAAAAACGAATTTTACTATAATTTACTTGCATCATTAGATAGTTCTTCAAAAGGAAAAACCTTGCAGTTTAATGGTCATCTCGACATAGTTCCTTATAACGAGGATAATTGGGATTCCAATACACCTCCTTTAGGAGGAGTAATTAAAGATGGTAAATTGTTCGGACGTGGTTCTATTGATATGAAAGCAGGTATAGCTTGTCAAGTGATGGCTATGAAACTTTTGAAGGAATCGGGGGAAAAATTCAATGGCAAACTTCAGATGTGGTTTACTCCAGACGAAGAGACACATGGAGCATATGGTTCAGCTTTCATGACAAAGAACCATTTTGAAGCGATTAATGCAGACGCAACTATTGTTTCTGAACCAAGCATAAGACATCCTATGAAAAGTCCTAATATAGGAATTGGTGAGAAAGGACCTCATTGGTTAAAATTCACTTTCCATGGTGTTGCAGGACATGGTAGTTGGCCGAGAAAGAAAAGTAATGCTATTAACAAAGCAACAAATTTCATGGTTAATGCTCGTAAAAAATTAAAATTTCCTAAACAGAAACCTCCAGTAACAAAATGGCAATCAATTAGACAACTAATTTCTAGAGTGGGAATATCAGGATTCAGAGAATTGAGGAAATTCCAACCACCAAAGCTCCCTCTTGATAAAGATAAGAGAGATAATGGAATACTATATCGAACCACTTTCAGTTTTAATGATATCAAAGCTGGAATCAAAACCAACATCATTCCAGATAGATGTGAACTTGATGTAGATTTTAGAGCAATGCCTGGTTTAACTACTCAAGAACTATTTGATTCTTTAGTAAGATATTGTTCAAAAATAAAATATCGTATTGAATTACCTGAAGGTTACTCTAATCTGCAACATAACGACTCGAAGTTCAAAGATGAGCCAGTAGATGTCTATCTTACAATACTTACAATTGGTGAAGGTTCTGCAACAGATCCAAATTCAGAATTTGGTAAAGTTGTTCAAAATGCTTTCACAGCAGTATATGAAACAAGTCCAGTATTTTCGTACAACACTGGTTTTTCTGATGCTGGTAATATGGTAGAAGCTGGTATGAAAGATATATTTGTCTTCGGTCCAGGTGGAAGAAATGCGCATAATGCTAATGAATACGCAGATTTGAGCACTATGAAGGATACTACAAAACTGTACTTACTTATAGCTTATCGTTATCTTAATAGTTAAAGAAAATGAAGGTGACTTAATGGTTGAAATCGTAATCCTAAACATAGCTCAACACTTATCCATACTCTTAGAATTTAATACTGAATATATCGAATGGATTGGAGAGCAAGCAAAAAAACATCATAAGATAAACCTTGAACCAATTCTAGGATCGTCACATAGTTATGCTGCAAGAATACTTGATGAATTGGAAACATTTCAACCTCCAGGGGGTGTATTCTATCTTCTTCAAGAAGGTGGAAGTATTGTCGGAATGGGAGCACTTCGAAAATTATATCCTGGTGTTGGAGAAGTGAAAAGAATGTATATTAAGCCAGATTATCAAGGAAAAGGATATGGAAAATTACTTTTAAATCAACTATTAAAGAAAAGTAAAGAATTAGGTTACACTTCATTACGGTTAGATTCTGGACCTTTTATGAAAGCAGCTCAACATCTATACCGTTCTGCTGGCTTTGTTGAAATAGAAAGGTATCCTGAAGCAGAATCTCCAGATATAGAAGGTATGCCTTGGTCATTTATGGAAAAGAAATTATGAGCAAATTATCTCTTCTTTGTCTTTTCAAAATCCTCTTTCATTTCTTTAACTAATTCTGGTGTGGTGAATACATCTATTGCAGTCATAGCTAAAGCTTTCGTTATCTTAAGCATCTGCTCATTTCCATATTCGCTGCTTGCTGCTTTGGCGAAATCAGTTGAATGACCATTGATTTCATCTTTACTTATTCCAATATATGGATGAATTGTCGGAACAACATGACTGACATTTCCTATATCACTTGATCCTAATCCTTTTCCATGTTCAACAGTGTGAGTTTTCTCTCCTATTGCATTCATATTTTTTGTAAAAGCTGCACCTAAAACCTTGTTAACATTTCTAGACATATATGCATGTCCAACTCTTTCAAATTCTAGCCTAGCTCCAGTACTTAATGCAGCACCTTTAGCAATATTCTCAACTTTGTTCACCAATTCTTCACAGTAGTTATCATCTTGTGCTCTGACATAAAATTCAGCTGATGCATAACCTGGAACAATATTTGGTTTAACTCCACCATTTGTTATTACACCATGAATTCTAGCATCACTTGTAATGTGTTGTCGGAGAGCATTAATTCCATTGAAAATTTGAATAATTGCATCCAAAGCATTAATTCCTTTCTCAGGTTCAGATGAAGCATGAGCAGTTTTACCGAAAAACTCTATCTTAATTTCTTTTACGGCTAATCCTCCTCTACCTACATAATTCTTTGTTGCTGAAGGATGAAACATCATAGCTGCATCTACATCTTTGAATAAACCTGCATTGATCATGAAGATTTTTCCTCCTCCTCCTTCTTCTGCAGGAGTCCCCATAAAAACTAATTTACCCGGTAATTCTTTTTTTATTGATCCTAAGGCTAAACTTGCTCCTAACGCTGCAGCTGCGATTAAATTGTGACCACAACCATGTCCTATCTCAGGCAAAGCATCATATTCAGCTAAGATTGCAACAGTTGGTCCTTCTTTCTGATCTGGATGTAAAGCATAAATTGCAGTGTCTAAGCTAGCTACTCCTAATTCAGTATCAAATTGTGCTTCTTGAATGATTTTTGCTAATAGTTCTGAAGCTTTAAATTCCTCAAATCCTACCTCTGGATTCTCCCAAATTTCTTTACTTACACTGAAAAATAATCCTCTATTTTCATCAATGAATTTACAAACCTTTTCCTTAAGCATGAATACCAATTTTCTATCAAATAACAACTTTAAAACTTTATTCTTCTAAAATCAAGTTTTAGAGGTATTACAACAAGATTATAAACAAGATTCTTTACATGTATTCAGATTTCAAATGGAAGTATTAGATAAAGATCAATTTATCTCCTATCTTAAGAATGCTGTAGATTTGATAGATGAAGCTGAGATATTAGGTAAAGAATTAGCTAAAAAAAATTTTGACAAACTAGTTTTTGTTGGGTGTGGGGCTCCTTATCGTATAATGAAATCAATTACTTATTGGATAGAAAAAAAATGCACTCAAACACGTGTTTTTTCATATTATCCTGCAGAGTTAATTAATCAAAATCCTAAATTTATTGATGAACATACTGTTATCATCTTTGGGTCATATTCTGGAACAACTCAAGAAATTGTTGAAGCTGCAAAATTCTGCAGTAAGAAAACATGTTATACAATAGGAATTACTAGACTAGCTGATTCCCCTTTAAGCTTAAATGTACAAAGAACATTACTTTTTGGAGATACTAAACTTGGTGATTATTCTAGATTTATTGTTACCAGTGCTTTAGTGAGTGGATTTTGTATAGTCCGAGAACCTGAAAATTGGGATATTCATGATAAATTGCTTTCTTCTTTACGAAATTTACCAGAAGCCTTGTTTTCAGCAATAAAACAATCTGAACAAAAAATTATCGAAGTTACAGAGCAAATTGCTTCAAAAAAATCAATGTTCGTTATAGGAGCTGGACCTATGTACCATTCTGCATACATATTAGCTTTTAATTCTTTCATAGAAATGCAATGGATTCATGTCACACCTATATCTGCAGCAGAATTTTTTCACGGACCATTTGAACTTGTAGATGCTTCTTTCCCTGTTATCAACCTTATTGATGAAACAGATCATAGAGAAGAAGCAGAAAGAGTAAGGAGATTTGGAGCAAAATATTGTAATGATTTCATCAATTTTGACTCAAAAGATTATGAGTTAATAGATATAGATGATGATATTAGATCCTATTTCTCAGTTTTAGTTTTAGACGCAGCTACAAGGAGATTGATGGACTACTTCTCTGAAGCTACAGGACATGATAAATCAATTAGAAGATATATGGGAAAAGTTGAGTATTGATGCCAAAGTTAGCTGGAGTAGGAAATAATACTGTGGATAAGTATGTAAATCAAGGAATGATGTATCCGGGAGGAAATGCGGTTAATGTTGCAGTTCTAGCGCGAAGATATGGATTAAAGACGAGTTATGTGGGATGGATTGGTAATGATATTTATGGTCAATTAATTCTTAATGCACTAAAAGAAGAAAATGTAGACATAAGTTACACACATGTAAAAGATGACGTAACTAATTACACTGAAATTTATATCAAAAATGGAGATAGAACATTTGGAAATGTAAGACGTGGAGCAAGTTCTAAGTTTAAGATGAGTAATTCTGATATACAATTCTTAGCAGAACATGATATTATTCATACAAGCTATTATAGCAGTATTGAGCCATACTTAGATACACTTTCAAAACTCGATTCTCTTATCTCTTTTGATTTTACAGATGAATTTACAATAGATTATCTAAACAAATACGTGCAAAGTGTTGACATAGGAATTTTTTCAATTTCCGATAAGAAAATTGAAGATATAAAATCATTCATGGAGAAACTTTACTCTAAAGGGCTTAAATTTGTGATTTGTACTAAAGGTAGTTCTGGATCTTATTTATATGATGGTCAATTTTACTTTCAACCAATTGTTGAGACAGAAATAATAGATACTTTAGGTGCTGGAGATGGTTTTGTAGCTAGATTTTTAGTTGAATATATTAGGGAATCAGATGTAAAAGAAGCTCTGCACAAAGCAGCTATTTCAGCTGCAGATGTTTGTCAATATCATGGTGCGTTTAATCGAGGAATTCCGGTTCCCTCGAATAAGATGTGAATTAGATTAACCTCTCTTGAGCTTGCTAAGTCCTATTTTTTTCCATCCAGACAACTGCAAAATCTACCAATTCTTTCATTTGTATCAACTTAGAGTTAGCTTGACCAATTTTACCTTGTAAGATAGGCTGTTCTCTCTCAAAATCTGCTCCAATTTGTGGAAAATCCTCATCATTGTAATCAAGATCTT
Organism: Candidatus Heimdallarchaeota archaeon; assembly: GCA_019894795.1. Lineage (GTDB taxonomy): Archaea > Asgardarchaeota > Heimdallarchaeia > Heimdallarchaeales > Heimdallarchaeaceae > UBA460. The sequence continues at coordinate 11,797 of JAGXNV010000008.1, forward strand.
CAAACCCTTTCCATATTCTTTTACCGTAAACAACTGAGTCTTCAAAACTTATGCAATCTTGCCAGAAGAGGTGTATTGTGAGTACAACACACTTTACAGGGGTGAGAGGAAGCACTTGTACGTTCGATTGGTTTTTCTCCGGGTTTATATAGGAAAGTGCGGATAAGGAGGTAGTGCTAGGTGTATACTCACCGATAGCTTGGTTCACAGGTGCTCGTTCGCCTGTCTCTCAGCTAGTAGCGGTAGAACCAAGGAGCACTAAGTGCAAATGTAAGATGCAGCTGGAGCACTTGCACACTCCGCTTCTTCCTACCCTCAATCATGGATCTCATGATTCTTCCCCTCAACGCACGTGAGGGGACCCACTTAAACGACGGTTAGACCGCCTCTGGCAAGTTTGACCAAGTTTCATAACGTGCGTTCTCAAAAAAAGCTGCACCTTGCTTTTGCATGGGTTTATTTTTTATATTAGCTTTCCATTCTGCATAATGGAGTGAAGTATTGTTCTGATGATCAACTCCTAGTAAGAGTATTTTCCCATTGTGTTTGTATAATTGTTCAAATGGAGAATTTTTCCCAAAACATGGTGTTAGTCCATGTTCTCCCGAAAAGAAATCCTTTGAGAGGATCTAAAAGTAGGAGGATAGTACTGTTGATTAAAATGGGAACAATAGCTTTTCTGAATTTTATTCCTCGCTCAAGTCTGTTAAAAACATTATAAGTGTTAACTAAAGAACTGATAAGAGGAAACCCTCCGCCCCAAGTACCCATAAGAATGATAGGAATGAAACCAATGACAACCCAGAAACTTACTGTTTCCAGTGCTATGGCTTCTGTTTGCCAAATACCATATATTGTTGGGTGGATAAAAAGAACACCCATAATAGCTATTCCTTTGACTACATCAACAGAAAGTAATCTCCTATCATATCGTCCTTCCACCTCTGCCATGAGGAGGAGATTGAAAGATAAGAATTTAAAACTTGCTGAAAAATAGCTTATACTAGAGAAAGCATTCACTAAGGTAATTGCATTTACACATTAAGTTTTATATATTAATGATTATCGAAGATTATACATTAAAAATGAGATTGTTTAACATACAAAGTTTATATCTCGATTAACAGAAGTGTTTGGATGAGTGCATTTACGTCATTTTCCCTATGGTTGAAAAGAAAACTAAAAGCAGAGAAAAGAGCAAAAATTCTCATTGTTGGTCTTGACTCTGCAGGAAAAACTACTTTGACCAAATACATGAATACGGGTAGATTTCAAGATGATACAGCACCCACAATAGGACAAAATATTGACACAATAAATTTTGATGGATGGGATATAACAACCGTCGATGTAGCAGGACAGCAACAGTTCAGATTTTTGTGGGAAGTTCATTATCCGGGATGTTCAGCAGCGATTTTTGTCATTGATTCAGCAGATATTGAAAGATTGCCTGAAGCTAGAGAAATATTACAAACTCATGTTTTTCACAATCCTCATTTAGCAGGCATTCCTACTCTGATTATCGCAAATAAACAAGATCTCCCAGATGCAATTCAAGCACCTTTACTTATTCAACTACTAAACCTCCATTTGGAAATGAAAGATCGAACTTTTGCAGTATTTGATTGTAGTGCATTAAATGGAAGAGGTGTTCTGGAAGCATTTGCTTGGCTTGTAAATCAATTAGAAATACAAAAAGCTTAAACTGTGCTAGTTTGTTTACAGATTAATCAATTTTTATGCAATCAAATATTATAAAATAAGGAAATCTATCTGCGTTAAATGCTAAAGCTCGAGGATTCTCTTTTATTAGTCCCAAATCGGGTTTAGGTTCTATTATCTCTCGTATAGTAAAACCTGCTTCTTTTAATGCATGACTATATTCTGAAAAAGTTCTATGAAACTGCCATAAAGGTTGAAAATTTTCCCAAGAAACTAGAGTTCCTCCACTGTCGAAATATCTATCAACTAAATTATATCTTCTCTCTTCATTTCTAGATGTATCAAGGGGTAATCTTAGCAAATATGATCCCAATCTTCCAAATGCAGGGTGCAAATTCGACCAGATGAACCTTCCATCCTGCTTCAAAATGCGATTTAGCTCAAAAAAAGCTTTTTGATAATCTTGAACATCAACTAGAACAACATTAGATATTATTAAATCAAAAAATTCATTCTCAAAAAATGATAAATCTGTTAAAGAAGTTTGAAGAAATTTAGCACCTAGTTGTTCCTTTGCTTCTCTTACTTTACAATATTCAATAAAGTTATCTGAAAAATCCACGCCATAAACTTTAGCTCCTTTCTTAGCTAATTTTCTAGCAAAATACCCATTTCCACAACCTGCATCCAGAACTTTTAACCCTTGAACGTTGTCAAGGATTTTCCAGAAAGCAGGATCAATTATCAGTTGTCTACTTATGTCTCCTTCATCTAATTCTCCTGATTTTTCATAGTTTTCAATCCAATTGACACTATCTTCCTCCCATTTTTTCTGTATATCTTGATGGTCTACTTCGTTCTGAGGAGTAAGTGAAGAATGGAATTCTAAATCCCCTAGCCTCCTTCTTATTTCTTCAACATTGTTTGATAAACTCAGCGCATCTTCTATAGCAATGTTCTCACCCATTCGTGGATTATAGGGTTTCCATAATGGCATCCAGTTTTCAGGAATAGTGACAATAGAGTTCAGTTTATAATGCTCTGATTGCCATGGATGTGTTCCTCTGAACTCAGAATAGAACAAATCATAATGAACTTCATTGCACTTTTCGCAAAAAAACTCGTATGCATAAGTTTTATCCCAGAATTTTATAGGTTTCATAGACGGTTTTCGACACGACCCACAGATTAGTCGCTCTTCTGTAGGGCACCAGAATAACCAACTGAAATGATGAAATTTTCCACATTTAGAACATTCAAATTGGGAATGCCATGAACAACGAAATACTACGTGCTCAACGGTGAATATACCTTCTCTTATTGGATATTCTTCCGCCTCAATTTCACTAATTTTTACACAATAATAACAAGATTGAGGATCAGCTGGTTGATAGAAATGCATGAAACTGACAATACTTGGCATGTTAAAATTATTTCCTTCTGCAGCTAATTTAATATACTAATCCTTAATCAGTAAAAGATTTATTTTTCTATAGGAAGAAAATGATTTTGGATTAAATTTCATTGATCCAGTTTTTTGCAATTAACAGAATAACTTCTGAAGCTTTTTGAAGTGCTTTTGTTGGAATATATTCTTTTCTCGAATGAAAAAGCATACCTCCTGCAAAGATATTTGGCGTAGGAAGACCTTTAGCGGATAATCTAGCACCATCTGTTCCTCCTCTGATAGCAGTTCGTTTAACTTGCAATCCTGCAGCTATAATTGCTTCTTCAGCTTTTTTCAATACTTCAGGAAATGAATCTAGAAACTTAATCATATTTTCATAACTGTGAGTAAATTCAATATTGATCTGCAATCCCTTATATCGATTTTCAAAGACATTCTTTAAAGATTTCAAATAATCCATTCTACTTATATTTCCCTTCTCCTCAAAGTCTCTTATAATCATCATTGCTTTAGCTTTTTCTGCTCCTCCACTCAAATCATACAGATGGTAAAATCCTTCTCTATTTTCAGTATGTTCTGGTGTTTCGTATTCTGGTATCTGTGAAAAGAAACGTGAGGTGACATCAATAGCGTTAATCATTTTATTCTTTGCATATCCAGGATGTACACTTAAACCCATGAACTCAAATTCAGCTTTCCATGCATCAAAACATTCTGATTCAAGTTCTCCTATCTCCCCTCCATCTAATGTGTAACCACACTTCAATTGTTTTAATCTATCCATATCGATCTTTAGAGTTCCTTCACCTATTTCTTCATCTGGAGTAAAACAGACCAATATGGGCCCATGTTTGAGTTCGGGATATTTTGTCCAAGCTGCTACTGCAGCCATAATCTCTGCAATACCTGATTTATCATCTGCTCCCAGAAGAGTATCTCCGGCAGCTGTTATAATATCTAGACCAATCATGTCCTGCAATTCTGGTGAGTCTTCTATAGACAGTGATAGTTTATCATCCTTAGGAAAAGTGATAACTGAACCATCGTAATTTTTGTGGATTTGATAACTTACATTCTTTCCACTAGCTGCAGGAGAAGTATCTAAATGCGCTAAGAATCCAATAGATGGAGTTTTTTCATAACCTTGACTAGCTGGTAAATCTGCATAAACGTATCCAAATTCATCATGAGTTACATTCTCAAGACCAAGATCAATTAGTTCTTCTTTTAGTAATTTACCTAATTCAAGTTGCTCAGGTGTTGAAGGGTGAGTTCCAGTTTCTTCAGATGAAGTTGTATCTATTTGTATATATCGAAGAAACCTTTCTAATGCATTTTCATGAATAAAATCTTGTATCTCTTTTGATAAAACCATACTTATCGCGTTGAATCTAATAATCTAATTTAATAAGTTTTCTAAAATTAAAAATTGGAATAATTAAAACTTAATCATTCTATTTGTTCTAGTAGCTCAATAGCCGACAAAGCAGCTAACCAGCTTGTTTTAGGATTCGTTGGTGAAGGATTATTTTGAAATGAAAATCTATAGAACCCTACTTCAGAACTTATCTCTATTTCATGAATATTTTTATCTATTTTTGGATTAGCGTAGATTTTCACTTCAGTTTTTTCAGGACCTAAAGTAGCAAGAGCTAGTCTTGCTCCAACATTTATGCTCTTTGGAAATATTCGTGCTGCTTCCTTTGCAGTACCTTGGAAAATCAAGGTTTTTTCAGTACCTGATAATTTAATATTCTTTTCTAGCACATATCTGTGTTCCTCAAATACTTTCAATGGTTTATTAGTGACAAGTTTGGAAGTCTGTATGCCGATTAGGCTAATAGAATTGATAGCATCAAAACCACCTATTGCTCCTGAAGGAAGTTTGATGAGCTGTTTAGTCGGTTTTTCCAAACTAATATATTTTTGATAAAGAGCTTGATCTGTGATAAAGGCTCCAATGCTCATAGGGATAAAAATTTTCTTTAAATCTACGATTTTATCAAATACATTGACTACAACTTGTTGAATAGCAGCTTCAATAACAACATCACAGTCATCAAAATCTGTAATATCTGACATTATCCGTACATCGGGATATAGTTTTGCTATTTTACTCACTTTCTCTTTATCAATATCAAAAATAGCTTGTAATCTGTACTTATCATGGAATTTTCCTAAATTCTGTATCAACTGTGATCCTATAAACCCTAGACCTATCACACCTAATCCTATACTCATTCATTCGACCTCTACGATTTGTTAATTCAAATCATTATTGAATTATCATTATATATATTCTTACTTCAATTTTACTCCAGTAAAATATTCGTGTAATATTGTTTATTTCTAATTGAATAAGGAGATCTATAGAGCGATTGAAAAGCTTTAACCATATTTGACTTATAATTCAATAGATGGGATAAATTTGAAGAATAATAAAGAAAGCAATGAAACCAGCATTTCAGTTCATAAAAGAATATGCGATAAGTAAAAAGGAAATTGATGAAAAGCTAAAATTGAGTGAAGAAATATATAAAATTCTGTTCGATCATGATAAAGGCATTCCTCTTGAATTCAGAGAAGAAATCTTCAATAGATATAATCAATTAGGAAATAAGAGCGGAGGAATAGGTCTAGATTTCTTTATTATTAGGACTCTAGCAGAAAGATATAATGCTAAATTTTCTATTGAAAATAGGGTTAAGGACGATTATACAAAAGGTACAAAATTCATATTAGAATTTGAGAAATAAGTATAGAATGAGAAGTATACCTATGTTAAGTTCTCTCAGCTGATTTCTAAGGTTCAAACTTGAATAACAAAAACTTCTTCGAATTGATATTTTTGTCCTTTCGTAAATTATTTAAATCATTTGAAGGAATTTTCAATGATATAAATGAGTCAGAATAATACAATTTTTGCATTTGAGGATGCAAAGAATAAGATTTCAGTTAGTTCTAGAAAACTATACCTCTACTTAATCTGGACAACAATTATTGGGATTGTTCTTGCAGTTGTTTTATTAATTACATTACTTGTTTTCCTAGCTGCATTAGGCCTTTCTATAACTGATTTTGATCTGGAAAATATTTATGAGTCCGCTGAAACACTTATCGGAAGTGGACTATTGACATCAGGTTTAGTTATGGTGATTTTGCTGGTGATAGCTATCTTAGCTTTAATTATTATTAGTATAATGAGCTATGTTCAATATTACCGTTTAGGTACTGGATTTAGCAAATTGCACGCATCCGATCCAAGAACAGAAACAAATAGATACATTAGTTTTGGTATTTATGGATATGTTATTGCAGTAGTTGCAGGTATATTTATTCCAGGAACTTTCGGAACAGTTGTAACTTTGCTGGGTAACGTTTCGCTTGCATTCGGTGTATTTTTGGTATATCAGCTGTTTCAAGGGTATGCTGAACAAGGACGTTTCAAAGGAAAACACTCAATAATTCTCTTCATTGGAATTGCTCTGAATGTTGTAGCTTCAATAACCATTTTCTTCAACGATTATGGTATTGTTGGTAGTTTAGTTGGCTTTATCTTGATGTTAATTGGTTTCAGAAATTTAAGTAGAGATATTATGCTTGTTGAACCTCCAAAAGGGGAAGCTGTTCCTAAGAAAGATGTTTGAGCTGCAATCCACAAATATTAGACTTAATACTCATTACTGAGTATTTCTACTTTTTTTTTATTGTATAATATACATTAAATAAATCAAGCCTTCTTTGTCTATTTGTAAATGTAAATGTGATGATTAATACGTATATTTCTGAAACATTGCTTATGAATATATTTTCTAATCAACTAATACAATATGTATAATATGAACAACTATTACAACGAGCAACAAGATCAGACTTCGATGATACTTGTTTAGAACTTTCTTAGCAGTTTTACTTGACCAAACGGGCTTAAATCGAAACCATATGATAAACCCTGTAAGAGCATAGGATATATAGGCACTTGCAGTTACCCAACCTATAATAATCCCAATATCATCGCTTCTCGTCAAACTAATTCCATGAATTAAAAACAAAACAAAAGCTATCCCTTCTGAAGCATAATGAATATATTTCAGAGGATTTCTGATTTTTCGAAAGATGGACGAAAACATTTTCTTAGTTTTACCAGCTTTGCCTTCATCTCCCAAAAATTTCCTAGAACCTTTGAAAATATATAGAGCAATAATATTAAGGGTACCAAAAGCAAAAAATCCAATCGCCACAGGACCTAATTCTTTACCAAAACCATCATCATCTTCTCCCTCTGATCATCATCTGCATACACTTGAGTAAATAAACTAGAAAGTATGATGATTGTGAATAGTAATGTAAAGAGTAGCAACTTATTCTTGTGAATCAGTTTGGACTTTACCATTGAAATCCTTCAACCTTCTTTATTGAATTGTAAATGCTATTTTAAAAACCTCTGCTACACTAAAACAAAGTTGAAATTTAATGTTGTAATTATTTCTACTTTTTCTGTTTTAGTAAGAAAGCTAAAGCACTAGCTTCTACAACCTGGAGCATAAGAGATAGTACAGTATATTATAGAATGGTTTCATTGTAGTTAGTTATGTCATTAGGCTCTGTGCCTGCAACTATTTCATCTAAATCGCTAAATCCATCTCGATCGTTGTGTCATTATTATTGGATCAGTATTATAATTATATTCTTCAAGATTAGTTAGAGTGTCATTATCAAGATCTACAGAAGCATCTTCAACTAAAGGATCGAGACTATTATTACTTTCCACCCATCTGGACTGGAAGTCTTCATTTATGTATAGTAAGGGGCAATTTGCTAAGTATCAGCGTTTTGCATGATACTACACAAACTGGTATATCAAGAGCAAGAAAAATTGTGGAAAACTTATAAAGGGCACTAAGGATTTTATTGATAGAATGAGTTATCTACTAGACGAAATAAAAGATAGATATGAAGGGAGAGTTGATCCCCTAGCAAATAAGTGGACAGCATTTCGAATATTACAGAAAAATCTGGAAGAATTCGAGTTTGATGCAGAAGAAATTCAATTGCTGGGAGCGATTATCTCTGATGTGATTAATAAACATGGGGGATCAAAGGAGGAAGTTTTTAGGGCATTGTATAAAGGATATAAGATGTAAACAAGAAGAATTGGTTTCTGAATTTGTTTCAATTCTAAAATTCTTTTTTGGTTTAAATATTACATTGAGTGACATATGTTTATTAATACCCTATTTTCTATACTGACCATGTCACAGTCAGATTTTATTCTTGATTTACTACATAAATCAGTAGATCATGGAGATAAATTAGGTGTAGACTTCATAGAAGCTAGATATGATGATCTGCAATTAACAACAGTTAATTTAACGAATGATATAGTTAAACAGTCATCAGCTTTCCAAAGAAAGGGAATTGGTGTCATGGCTTATTCCAACGGGACACCAGGCTATTCTTACACTCCTGAATTAGATGTAGATGGAGTGAAGGGTGCGACTGAAAGAGCTATTAAACTTGCCAAATCAACTGATGAAAGAAATGTTATGAAGCTGAATTTCGATTCAATAACTCCTGTAAAAGATAAAATTATTGCTGATGTTAAAATACATCCAAAGGATGTTGAATTTTCCGATAAACTTGAGCTGTTAAGGCGAGGAGTTTCCTCAATTAAGGAAGTTATAGATGCAACCAGTACAACTGGATTGTATGGAGAAATGTTTGGTGAAAAGTATCTTGTCAACTCCGAAGGAACAGAAATTTACTGGGTTCCTTTAATGGTAGATATTAGAATGGTTAGCGTTTTCATAAGTGAAGGAAAACAATCGCAATCATCCACGGGTACTGGAGCTTCTAAAGGACTAGAATTTTTTGAAGAAAAAGAAACTACCCCTGAACAGACTGGAACTAATGCAGGAACATATTGTAAAGAGCAAATTGATGCAGTAGCCGCTCCAGCTGGAAAACAGACAACCTTAGTTTCTCCACTAATGGGGGGTGTAGTTGTACATGAATCTTTTGGACATCTCAGTGAAGCAGACTTCGTAGTTACTGGACAATCGCCAATAGCCGATAGAGTTGGTGAAGAACTAGGAAGCGAACATGTAACCATAATTGATGAAGGAGTTTCTTCATACGGTGGATTATACCTTCCTTATGATGATCAAGGAGTAAAAACTGGAAAAACAGTTCTGCTAGAAAAAGGTATATTGAAAGGGTATCTACATAATAGGGGAACTGCTCAAAAAATGAACTCTGAACTGACAGGTAATAGTCGAGCTATAAACTTCATGTACAACCCAATTGTGAGGATGAAAAACACTTACTTTGAAAAAGGTGATTTATCATTTGAAGAAGCTGTTCAACAAGTAGACAATGGTGTTTATGCCGTAGATATGTCTGGTGGACAAGTAGGTCTGGATGGTAATTTCATGTTCAATTGTAATCGAGGTTATCTGATTGAAAATGGTGAGGTAACCAAACCGATAAAGAATACTGCACTATCTGGTAACATTTTAGACTTGCTCAAACACGTTCAAGGAGCAACAAAAGATATCAAAATTCGTACGGGATATTTTGGTGGTTGTGGTAAAGGGGGCCAAGGTGGTCTTGCTGTAGGATTTGGTGGTCCTAATGTCATTATGGATCAAGTTCTTGTTGGAGGTGCTCAATAATGTCTTTAGATCAAGTTCGTGATAAGATATTAGTTATCGCTGATCAAACACTAAAATATTCTAGAGATCTCAAAATACCTTCAACTGAAGTGTTTGTATACAATTTATACAGCACAAACCTTACTGATAATAAAGGTAAAGTTGATAGTAGGGATGGTCTTTCTCAAGGAGTTGGGATAAGAGCATCCGATGGAAAGAAAATTGGTTTTGCTAGTACAACTGGTTTTGATGAGGTATCACTCAAGTCAACCCTAAATCTTGCACATAGTATAGCAAAAACTAGTCCAGAAAATCCTATGTTCAACGGATTTGTTGCAGAAACTAAGACTTCCAAAGAAGGAATTTTAGATAATAATATCCCTAATCTAGATGCTAAAGATATGATTGAACACTGCAACTTAATGGAGCAAGGTTTTGATAGTGGTGATAACAGACTCATCTCTGTAACCTATGCAGTGGACGTCTCTTGGGGAGGTTATGCATTAGGTACATCTGAAGGGTGTTTAGCTTCATCATTGATTACAACCTATGGAGCTAATAGCTTTGTTGTAGTCACTGAAGCAGGTGATAGAAAAACAGCTGGCGATTTTGTTCAAGGTAGAGAAATAAAACCTCCTGTAGGTCTTGCTGCTAATGCTATGAAACATGGTCTAGAATCTCTAGGCTCAAAAGCATTTGGAGGATCAGAGGTTCTTCCAACTGTCTGGAAATCTCGTGAAGCTGCTCCGTTTATAGGCTTTCCATTTATTAATAATTTATCTGGTACTGGATATGTTGAAAAAAGTAATCCATGGAAAGATAAACTAGGCGAGCAAGTGTGTGTAGAAGATTTCACATTAGTTGATGAAGGACAAAATCCAGAATATGGAGCTTGCAGATCGATTGATACAGAAGGAACACCTAAACAAACAACAACCACAATAGAAAATGGAATATTGAAAACTTTTCTCTTTAACAAAATGTATGGAGAAGCAGCTAAACAGAAATCTACTGGAAATGCACAAAGAGGATTTGGATTTGGTGGTGGAATTCCATTTGAGAATCTTCCTGCTGTTGGACCAAATCAATTGTTAGTTAAAAACGTAGGTAAAAATTTGGATGAACAGATAGCAGAAATTGACAAAGGAGTACTAATTACAGGGACACCTATAGGATTATTTACTGCTAATCCAGTCACTGGAGACTTTAGTATTACAACCAATGATGCTTTTCTAATAGAAAAAGGTGAAATAGTTAACCCTTTGAAATCGATAAGCATTGCAGGAAACTATTTTAAGACTTTCAAAAATATAGTTGCAATTGGGTCTGATAGAGAAGCTTCTGGATGGCCTTTAGATGCTCCTTCGATGACTTTCAAAGGACATACGATATCTGACTAATCCAAACTCTTCTTTTTTTTCTTTTTCTTAAAATTCATGAGTAACTATTATATACTTCTAATTTATTATTCACCAAACTTTATGGTGATAAAAATGTCTGTTACAACACAAATATATGATAAATCAGCTACTGATATGCTGAAATATAGTGCATTGATACTCTTTATCGCTCAAGCAGTAAGTTTTGGTTTGAGTTTTATTGATTCTATCTACATAGGTCTTGTTGGAGATGTAATTCATGCTGCAGGATTATTCCTTCTTGGTAATGCTATATATAATATTGGTATGTCTTTTCCGATTGCTAGAAATGATGCTGATTCAACAAAGAGATGGCTGTTTATTTACGGAGGATCTTTGTTATTTTATTACATCCCAATTGTAGGAATTGTGGGAGGCCTTGTTGCACTCGTTACAGGAATTGGAAGTTTTCTGAAATTAAATAATTTATTTAAGAAGATAACACAATCAGCTCCGCAACAAGGACCGTTGGACTCATGGGTTTTTCCATTATATGCACTTTATGGACTAATTGCAGGGGTGGTACTGGTCATAGTTGGATTTTTAACAATCTTAACCCTAGGATTAGCTTTTGGATTTTTGCTTATTTTAGTTATTGTCGTTGGTGCTGGTGGAATATTACTATCTTTAGGAGTCGTATATGTTTTATATCAAAATTCTGTGAAACTAGAACGTATAAGACAATCTATCGACTTTTCGCAACTTGCTCCAGCAATTATTCCAGGTGTGTATGCCCCTATTCAAACACCTCAGCCTATTCCGATAGTATCTGAAGTACAGAATATAAAACACTGTTCAAACTGTGGAACAAAGCTTATTGCTACAGATAAATTCTGTCTCAATTGTGGTGCATCTGTATCCTGATAGAATCACATTGTTCATCTGAATACTTTTTTCATTTTGTTTTTTCTTTTTTCTTTTCTTTGTATTTCTTTACCCAGAATATGCTGACTTCTATTAAGATGAAAATTACAAAATAATAAGAAAAGAATACAACTAATCCAATTCCATCTAAAACACCTGAACCAAGGTGATATTCGCTTAAAACTCCTCCAAAATCATAGAAAGGTCTAAGTAGAACGTTCCAAGGATTGCTTGTTGATATACCAATCTCATCTATACCTTCAGGATCATAGATAATGGTTGTATCGTGTTTGAGTAATTCAGCCATGATCCCTTCTTTGGTAAAATTATCCACATTCATTCCTGTCCAACCAAAGACATCGTGAGGTTTGTGCATATCAGTTCCAGTGAACTTACCAATTGAATCATTGTTTTCCAAACAAAACTCATAAGATACTTCATCATAAGCATTATCATTCACAATTTCGATAAAATCTACTCCCCACAAAATCAGTTGTTCTCGTGAAGGAAAATTGTCTTTACCGTCTTCTTCAGTTTCAAAGTAGTGATTAGCAGTTACTACTCCTCCTTGAAGGTGAACTTCATCAATTGCTTCTTGAATCTCTTCATCATTTGGTTCTATTGGCACTCTCAAGTCCCAACTAGATATCCCTATGAAATTCATGTGGATTCTTCCATTAGTGTATTCCATCCCCTGGATAACTACAAACTCATCTTGATATTTTAGGGACATAGCTGCAATATCCTCTGAATTTCTCATAGTATTATGATCTGTAATAACACAAGCATTGAAACCCATAGCGATATGCCAAAGAATGTTCTGTTCAACAGTTAGAATACCACCTACAAGTTTGGTGTGGGAATGTTGATCAAAAATTACATTGAATGATAGATTTGTAGGAGGGACATAGGGTACAACTTCGTTCCAACTCTCATCTGTATAACTCAATGGCTGGGGACCTAATTCGCTAATAAGAACACTTGCTGCTATAATTGAAAACGTAATCAGAAAGTAAATTCCGAAATGGATACTATACCTCTGAAGCTTATTTAGAAAACTCATCAATTTTATAAAACAAAACTGGTATAAAAACTAATTTCTGTTCCAAAAAACTCCCTCAAAGCAAATTGCTAAACATCTAAACCAATTAAGTTTTCTCATAATACTCTATAAGTCAAACAAATACCTCGAAGATCTCAAAAAATGTTGCAAAACTGAATAAAAGTTCTAAGCTGGAAAAAAGGAAAAGATTTTTGAAGAAAACTTCATAACAATTCTTGTTTCATTAACAAATTCTAGTATTTATAAGAAAGATTTAGAAGATAACTTTTATTAAAGCTATATCTAATCTTACTAAAATCGTTCATGCGAACAAACAAAAATCAAGGGCTAACTATTTATGACAATTATACCGTTTGAAGCAAGAAAATTAAACGAATCCCAACTTCAGGAGCTTTATGATTTACAGTGCTCAGTTCAAGAAGAAATTTTTCCAGAAGATTCTCATCTTTCATTCAAATTATGGAAGGAACTACTGATCAATACAAATTCTCATTATACTATTTTCCGATGGTTAGCTGTTATTGATCGAAAGGAACGAATAATTGGCTGTGGGCGATTAAGTTACCCCAATGAAGACTCTCCTATGTTTGAGAACATGAAGAACATTGCTGACTTTGATATCATTGTTGAATCTGATGAACGAAGAAAGGGAATTGGCAAATCTTTACTTGCTGAGATCACCGCTAAAGCAGACAGCTTGGAACGCCACTCCTTGCAAAATGTTACTATACATAAACATGGGAAAGCTTTCTGTGATTATTTTGGTTGCACTGTAGCATCTGAACGTTCAGTTAACCGTCTGTATCTTGCAGATGTTAATTGGAAGAGGATGAGAGAATGGGTTGAATTAGGAAAGATAAAAGCTCCAAATACTAAGGTTGAGACTTTTGAAGCTGTTCCAAAAGATTGTTTGGAAGAATTTGTTGCTGTGTACACTCAAACTGAAAATCAAGCTCCTGATTATGAAACAGGATATTATCAAGGATTAAAGGTTACTCCAGAAAGCAGGAGACATAATGAATCTATGTTTAAGGAAAAAGGATATGTCTGGACAACCAAGATTTCAAGAGAAGAAAATGGATCGATTAGCGGATTAACAGAGATTTTCTATAATCCTGAGATCCCAAACATGGTAGAACAAGAACTTACTGGAGTCTTACCCGAATATAGAGAACGTGGGTTGGGTAAATGGCTTAAGGCAGCAATGGCTTTCTATGTTAAGAGTACATACCCTTCAATTGAATTCATTCAAACAGGTAACGCCAATAACAACGAAACAATGAATGCAATAAACAAAAGAATGGGTTTTAAACCTGTTTGTGATCAATATCTAGTCAAACTAGACACTTCTTCTATAATAGAAAAATTAAATGAGAAAAAATAGCTGCTAAAGTTGCTTTTTTAGCCATTCCAGAGGTTGATCAAGCACTTCATTTTTCGATGCTTTCCATTCTTTCTTTTTTGTATCAAAGGCATCTCCATAGAAATAATACAGCTGACTTTTGTAATGATCTAATCTGTAAAAATCTAGCTCTTCTGAGATACTCCACAGGAAATTACTAAATTGAGAAGTGTAAGTTGGTGGAATATTCATCCTCCATAAGAACCCATCAGTTAGTAGATTAAATCCTGTATTAAATGGTATAGGCGCAGTTTTTAGTATGTTGAATAATTTATTTCGATTAATCTCTGAACATTTTCCCCGGAATAGTACAAGGTCAACAGGTTGCACCTTTGATCTTCTATATAGTAAAACATAATCCGTTACAAATTCATTCAGAAACGCCATTCGTCTAGAAATTCGAACAGGCGTAACTTGAAACTTCTCTGCCAGATCATTATGAACTTGTTTTGCATTCTTAGTCATTTCTCGAATCAACTTCAAATCAAGATCTTGTATTCTTTGGAGAACGTTAATGTCTGGGGTTATACTTTCTCTAATCTCATCAGAAGCTTCTGTATATGCTTCTTCCCATGGTTCTATATCCCAGATCCACTCACTTTTCTTATTATCGTATGATTCGAATTCTGGTGATGTACTTACCTTAAATTCAGATGATTGGATCATCTCGAATTTCTCTATAATTTGATGTTCTTTCATTTCTAGAAATAAAACCTCAAGATAACGAATTGCGTTCTCAGGGATATTAAATTGTAGAAATAACCCTTGAGCTGTTCCCAATATCCTATTTCTATAGCTAGTAAAAAAGTGAAAATCAGCTAATCTCTCTACTAAACTCACCTTATTGAGGCTAGTTACTTTGACGAGAAATGAAACTGTTTCTAACCCTAATGATTCTGGTTTGATTTTTGCTCTGATCCCTTCAATATACTTTTTATCAACTAGATACTTATAGTGTGCTTTAGCTGTTTTGTCTGTAATATCCAAAGAATTGGCTATTTGTGAAAAGTTTGCCCTAGGGTGCTTCTGTAGATATTGAAACAAGGAATAGTAAGGAATCATTATTTTCATCTTTATTCTATGTTATTCTTATTCCTACGTATGGATCTCCTTCGGTTCCACCACCTGGTGGATCAAATACTAATACATCAGTTACAACAAACCAACCATTATCATTTGTGACAATTGTTGCTTCAACTGTATAATCTCCTGCTTCAGTAGCATAGTTGTAAAAAATAAACTCAAGCGTAAGTGTCTCTAATGAAGTTATAATGTGAAGAACAACATCTACTTCCTCACCTAGTGGGTTGATTAATGTAACTTTGAGATAATAGTTTTCAGTCTTTGAATCTGTTTGTACAGTAACTGTTATGGTTGTAAAAATATCGTAACCTATGTAATATGCCTCGTTAATTATGACTGAATGAACCTCTGTATCGATGGATCTAGACCCCGCGGAAACTGCTCCATATGAAATGAATAATGTTGATACGAAAAGAAAAATTAGTGATAAAGTACGAATCTTTTTCATCATAGAAAATTTTCCTAATTATTATTTAAACTTATCTCCGAGAAATTTCAAAAAAAGAAAGTAGAAGAAATTCTACTTTTGTGATTAAAGTTCAAATACAACAGCTGGATTACCATCGAACTCTTGAGGTGTATCTCCTCCATCAAAAGGATATACTGCAAATGCAATCTCAAATGCTTCTTCTAGTGTTGTTGCATCCTCACCTATTAGTGCGTATTCAAGGAAATAATATGTCCAAGCACCATTCGCAAATGATGACATGTCATATCCATAACCATCGTCTGTACAGGTGGTTGATAGGTAGACTTTAGCTGCGTTTGCATTATTCATTACTTCATTCATTCCGCCTGCATAGCAGTGATCTAGAAAGATGAAAGTATTGCTAACTGATGGAGCCATCATACTTTGGAGTTCAGAATCATAGATTAATCCGTCTTCTCCAAATTCTCCTCCAGAAGTGTCCCACATACACAATACTTGAACATAGATTCTGTCTGCTCTACGGCGAGGACCTATATTAATTTGAGACCCATGACCTGAACTAATAAATGCAACAATGTCATTGTCATCTGCTGTAGCTAAGATAGTTGCCCAGGCATTCTTCACGTTGATTTCATTTGCAATACCATCCCATTGAGGATAATTGCTACTGTCATCACCTAAAAGTGTAATGTGATATCCTTTTGGACTCAAATAGTTATACCAATCTGTTGCATCTTCGTCACAGAACGAGAGATCACTAATGACTTTATAATCACTGATACCGATAATTAGTGCGTATTTATCTACTGTATCCTCAGCTTGAACAGCTGAAACAGTTGTGACTAATATAACTAAAGTGATGATTCCGAATAAAATTGTTTTTTTCTTCATTTTACTCACTTTTGTTGGGTAGATTTACCCAAATGATAAATTTAGCATATATATTATAAATCTACCGCATAAATTCGGACAATACTTATATATATATCTCCGAATATTTTCATACACTTGGTGTATATAATGAAAAAAATGAAATCAATTGTGCTACTTTCAATAGTCACACTATCTATGATCTTGTTCATTTCAAGTTCAAACATTGTCCAACCTTTCTATGCTAGACCTTGGGAGGATCCCGATCCTGACCCTGTTGGCCTAGATATTAGAAATATGGGTACCGATACACAAGCAGATGTTTATCTTCAAGGAAGAACTACTGAACTCATTGTTCAAGCTGAAGGAACTTTCGATTATGTCTACTATTCGATAGACACTGGTGCCGCAATTCAAATGACACTTGTACCAGGCACAGGTCGTTACTTTGCTTCCGTAAATCTTGGTGTCGCTTTAGGTGATCACACAATCAACGCATGGACCGAGGATAATGGTGTTGAAGTCGAATCTGATACTGCAATAATTACTGTAGTTGGAGATTACGTCGCCTCATTATATTATGAAATCGACTACATGGTTGGTTTAGAACCTCCCCAAGCTCTCTTAGACTATTGGTCTGATTATTGGCATGATCGAGCTATTGACTTTACATACAAAGTTGATGATGCTATTCCCTATGCCTCTGTAGTTTCAGACTTATTTGTTTATGAAGCCCAATATAATGATTGGGAATTCCAAGCTCAAGGAACCGCCGATGATCGAACTTCAACTGGTACCTATGTTTATGATAGTCAAGAAAAATGGATGCTTTTCGGATCAGCTGACAGTTCTTCTTCAACTGGTGGATATACTTATGTTGATGTAGCAAATCATCGTGGAAATTATATTATGATTTGCTGCGATATGATCAGTAGCTTTGAAATTTCCTATGGTATACCTACCAATGGTGCATTAACTGTAGTTACTATGCATGAAGCTGGGCACTCTATCGGTGTTCTAATAGTTACAACCAAAGGACGAGGACAAGAAGTCTACGATCAAGCCGATAAATATGATATAATGTCAACCATGTGGCCTGAAAATGGTGGTTTTGTAGACCATTGGTATTATGCAGTCAATTATTGGACAACTAGAAATCTTTCTTGGTATTAGAGAGATATTTTCTTTTTTTTTTGCTTTAGCATCTATTTTCTAGTGATTTTACTATTTCCTTTACTCTTTAAAATAGGAACTTATGGAAAAAATATATAAATGATGTTGACAATAGTTCCATAAGGGTGTTGTCCATTGCTAAACGTTAGAAGGAAAGTAAGAAATATGCCTCCCCAATTTATAGTTCCAATTGATTTTAAAGAGGAAAAAGAGGAATTTGTCAAAAAAATGTTTTGTTTAAATTGCAAAGAGAGAGGTAGTGTAGCAATAGAGATTTTCAAAGATGTAATAGATGAAGGATTCCACTATGAAGTTGCACGTTGCATATGTGATAAGTGCAATGGAAGTTTTGAAGTAAATTTTTTCCCAACTTCATCCCGTATCAATGCAAAAATCAAAACAAAAAACAACAATCTGTCAACCTACTCTTTGTAAACAAAATTAAACTAAATTTCTACTCCCAGTTGGGATAGAGGTTCTTTTATCATATATTCTCTAGAGGTTTTCCAGCTCTCGTTATTGAAATCATAATTCAGATCATAAAACCAATAATTTCGAGATTCTTTGTCTCTGGTATTTAGTACATAAACCTCAACATTCTGAAGCGCATTCCAGATTGAAAATGCAAATTCAGATGCTTGAGGAGCACTCATATTTCCCCATATCAAGAGATTCGTCCCCTTTAGGATATCCATAGAAACATGAAATGGGGGTGGCTTATCTTTCATAAGATTGTATAATTGGTTCTTGCTCTCTTTAGTTACCGATGATGCAACTGCTATATATGTTTCAGTTAAATTGAATGATTTCCTGTCTATCAGCAATCTTACACTATCTACATAGTTATCCATAACATAGTTGTAATGCCGGTGGGCATCAGTTTTACTTAGATTGAATTTCTCCTTTAATTCACTCTGTTTCTTCGTTGCATCGGAAGTGTTTGAAGTAAGTTCTCTTAGAATCTTGAAATGAATGGGTTTGTATTTTGTATAGGTACTCTTATTTTCTGTGGTTTTAACT
>JAGXNV010000089.1 GCA_019894795.1 Candidatus Heimdallarchaeota archaeon
GGCTTAATCTCAATATATAATGCAACTGATTTAAGTTTCGTAAAATATCTGTTAATTAAAACCTCAACAATTGTCAAAGCAATAAAAAAAGCTTCAAAAAACATTACAGAATTTCAGCAAGAGGATGCAAAGTTTATCGTACATCGGTTTGCAAGATTGAATGGATTTCCTGCTATTGTATGTAAATCTACAGAAGAAAGCATTATTTTTGGTCATATAGCTGGAATGATAACGGTTTGGGATAAAAAGAAGTGGAAGAATGAAGAATTAATTTTTACTCATGGTAAAAACATAACAGGGATAGAAATAGTAGATAACACGATAATTTCAACCTCTATGAGCTCTTCTATCCGGAAAAACGACTTATTTACAAAGCAGTTAATTGCTGAATGCAAATTAGATAAGAGACCATTAGTTATTTACACAGTATCTGCTGATAAAATCCTAATTGGTTTAGAAACAGGTGAGATTCAAATTTATGACGAGAAACTCAATTTCGTAAAAAGAAAGGAAAGAATTGTTCCTGTGTCTGATTTATGCATAATGCCCAAAAACATTGCTGTTGCGTCTAGAGATGGTGAAATCTCAATTTTGGACATAAAAAATATGAAATTGTTAAAAAAAGTAAAGCACCATAAAAAATCCATTCAAGGAGTTTTTTATTATAATGGGAGACTAATTACAATTGGAGATAATTCAACTATATGCTTTCTCGATACAGAACTGAATGAACTAAAACGTGTAGAGTTGGAGGAAAAACCAGCAAAGTTACATCAAGTTAAGAAATACATCATCATAACTTCAAATCTTGTTCTTGATTTGCAAAATGATAATGTGATTAAGGGAGAGGTTTCTAAAGAAACGGAAGATGAGATTGAAGAAACTAGTCTTTTTCGAATAGATTTTTCCCACGGAGATTCTTCAATATTCGTTAATCATGACAGATTAAAAAGAGAGATCAATAGTGATATAGGTGCGCATTATCCGATGGAAATTATAAATTCAATCCATAATTTAATAGAATCTCAGGATAATATGCAATATAAGAAAATAAATCCATATAGTGTTTTGAGACAAGGACAAAGTTTCAAGTAATGAGATGAACTCACTCTTGATAAAATTTGTTTTTTCTAATTCTCATGTTTGTTAAAAGTAACTTCAGGAATATCTAACAAACCAGACCTAAGTATTGGATCAGTATAATCTTCAACATAAACCACTCTTTTAATTCCAACGTTAATTATTGCCATAGTACAACCACTGCATGGTCTGGTAGTAGAGTATAAAGTTGTACCTTCTGGGCTGATGCCTGCGCTTGCAGCTTGTAGTATTGCATTAAGTTCAGCATGTACAGCTGGACAAATTTCATTCTTTTCTCCAGATTTTTCATATAATTTTGTGCAAGTTTCTACGTTGCAGTGATTTACGCCTCTGGGAACACCATTGTAACCAGTTGAAATAATTTGTCTGTTATCGTTTACCAGAACGGCACCAACTTGCCTTCTAATGCAAGTAGATCTTGTTTTTACAATTTCGGCAATTTGAATGAAATAATCATCCCATGAGGGTCTATTTATTTCTTTGAAGTTTGTTGGAATTTCTTTTTCTACCATTTTGTGTTTCCTTCTAGTGTTCTTTTTGAATAAATTAAGATTATAGAGCCCCCAGATAACTTTTTGCCTTGTTTATTAGACCTGTGACATAAAGAGGTATCAAGATTATATTTCTCCCCTCTACATCTGTAATAAGCGATAAGATCGTCATTAATTTCGATAGAGCTTTATGTTCGCAACGAATTATTCCCGTGCTTTTCTGTTCTTCAAAATGATCAAAAAACAAACCAGCCCCTGTTGTTCCACTTATGCCAAACAGTCTCTGAAATTCACCCCAGATTTTAGTTTTAATATGAGACAAACTAGGCACATCTGAGTCAGAAAAAACTTGAAAAACAACATATCGATCGCGAGTTACTACAACCACTTTAAGCTACCTCCCTAATGCCTTCAACAACATGGGAATCTTCCAGCTTGAGCGAGTTTCTGAGTGAGATTGACAATTGATCATCGAAAACGCAATTCTTACTCTTGTTAAATGGAATATCTATTAGTTCAGCGAGATATCTGATTTGAATCCCATTTCTCATATGAAAACAAGAATCAGGTTTCATAGTAAGTATAAAAGGTGTATTGGTGGAGTTGATGAGCTTAAAAATTTTCTTTCCAATCCTAATTGCTACACTCATCCTTTTGCTGTCTTTTAGAAGGAGAGGAGAGAGAATTAATTCAAAACTTTTCTTGTGCTGTTTCATCAATGAGCACAGAGCTTTATCTATCGGTATTTGTTCTGAAAGCAAATCTACAACAATATAGTCAACTCTTCTATCATGGGCTGCCCATTTGAGGACTTTTATGTCATTAGATTTCACTGCAATTATTTCGTATTTCTCTCTTATCTCTGAAAGTTTCTTTTTCAATTTTTCAATGGAATCTTCTTCCAACGTCTTTCGAGAGATAATGACCCTTAAATTGAAGTGTTTTGAGATTATCTCGTCTCTTACAATCTGTTTTAAATCTACGAGATTACGTTCTTCATTCATCACATTATGACAAATGTTTGTAAGAGAGGTAAGGAAATAATCTTCAGTTGCAGCTGAAGAAATTAAGTTATTTCTATTCTCTATGTCAAGATCTTCAATTACGAGTAAACTAATCTTTAATTTTTTAGTAATTCGGGAGAAAAGTTCTAAATTATTTATATTGCTGGTAGAAACATAATTTTCGCATGATATAATCGGATCTGCGGTGAATGTTTCTAGTTTTTTCATCTGCTTTCCTCTAAGGTTAGAGATTGATGTTTCTTCAAAAACTTTCTCTCTATGAAGTAGAATTAAAAGAAATGAAAAACATTAAATAGTTAAATTTTGACAGTGCATTAAATCGCAAAGCTAAAAATTAATAAACGCTTTGAGATAAAACTCTCAAGTTACTATAATCCACGCAATTATTTAGACTGGAAAAGAACATGGAGACACGCATAAGATGAGTATATATGAAACACTTTGGAGAAATGACAAGAATAGAACACTTCTGATTAGTTCAATTATATCACTAGGATCTTTAATTGTAGCTATTACATTTGCATCTCTCAACTATGATACAGCAGGTTTTTTGAGATTATGGTATTTTGTAGATCAAAACGATAGACATTATAGCTGGGGTTTAGTTATAGCACAGATAATTCTTTTATCTTTGTTTTACTTCTTCCTTCTAATATCACTTGCTACTTTGACTGAAATGCGAGCAAAACTTCCTTCATGGGGTACTTTTATCTCAAGTATTATAATCTCCTTTTTAGCCACTTGGTTGGTCATATCTATACGTCCTAGAGGTGGAGGATACCCATCTAACTTTACATCCGGAATGCAGTGGACTATTTTTGGATTACTGGCTTTAGTAATGATTGCATCAATTTTTTACATTTTCTTTTCAGATGAAGAAAAGCCAAAATCAACAGAGATAGTGAAGGAACCTAAATCAACAGAGATAGTGAAGGAACCTAAATCAACAGAGATAGTGAAGGAACCTAAATCAACAGAGAAAGTGAAGACAGAAGAAAAGAAAGAATAATTCATTCTTCTTACAATTTTTAATAATATTAAAATTCTACACGGAACTACCTTCGATTAATTCGTTGAGAGGTTTGTTTCCATTTTTTGAGATTTTCATGTTAATTTGATAAGATACTTCTGAGAGTGTATTTCCACGGACAGATTTTCTTACTCTACGTCCTTTTCTTAGAACTTTATAACCTATTCCACCACTCAAAAGATACTTTCTACGCCCTGTCCCTTGAATATTTGAACGATGGGGAAAACCATCACGATCACTTCCACCAGTAACGATAAATTCGTATGCAGGAAAACCAATTAAATTACCATTTACTTGGTCACCGATCTTTAAACCTAGCAAGGCAGTTGCTTGAGCATCCCTAACGATTTTTGAAAAGCACTTTCCTTCATTATCTCCAATGTTAATCTTAAATTCGAGTTGTCTTGATTTTTCTGACATTTTTTACGCCTCGCATACACATACTAGAGGTTCATTACTTTACCTAACTAACTTTGCTAAGATGATTGTTTTTAACAGTTTTCATATTTAACCAAATTCAATATGCAAGATGTTTCCCACTAGATGAGTTCTAATTTAATAATCATACACTTAATTCACAAAAAGGAAGATTCAGCCAAATTTAAATAGGGGATAGCTAAACTATACCCAAGAGCAGTATCTGGTGTAATTATGCCCGTACAACCAATTAATATCATAACTGGTTCTGAGCCATCTCTACCAAGATGTCCTGATTGCAATTCTATCAAATTAGCTTTTGATTCAACTAGAGGAGAAGTCAGTTGTGGAAAATGTGGATTAGTAGTCGAAGATTCTTATATTGATCAAACAGCTGAATGGCGCGCATATACAAAAGAACAACATGTAAATCGAGCTAGAACAGGCACTCCAAAAAATCTACTAAGTTATGATCATTATGGAACATTGATAGACTATTCTAACAGAGACATTTTTGGGAATTCATTATCTCCTGAAAAAGCAAGTCAGATGTTCAGGCTACGTACACTACAAAGAAGAGCAGTACTACAATATGGAACAGAGAGAAATCTGCTCAGAGCATTGAACGAGATTAAGCGAATTAGTAGTCAATTAAATTTAACTGTCAAAGTAAGAGAAACAGCTGCTATGATTTATCGAAAAATACTCAAAACAGGTTTGGTTCGAGGGCGGTCAACTGAAGCATTAGTTTCTGCAGCACTCTATCTTGCATGTAGGCTTCATAAACATCCTGCAAGTTTAGAAGATGTATCAGACAAAACAAGATTAAGTAAAAAGAAATTAGCGAAGAATTTTAGACTACTCTTAAAGCATTTAGATCTTAAAATGCCTCTTGCAAGTCCGGATAGCAGTATTGCTAAATTTGCGTCTATTCTTAAATTTTCCCCCAAAGTACTAACAGATGCTCAAGAGATTCTTGCCTGTGCAAAAGAGGCTAAAATAACTGTAGGAAAAAACCCAAATTCACTTGCAGCAGCAGCACTTTATATCTCAGCAATTCAGAATAAAACCAAGTGTCCACAGAATGAAATTGCTAAAACTTGTCAAATAACAGAAGTGACTCTTCGAAATAGGTATAAAGAGTTCATTCGCGTTCTAAATATTAGAATAAGTTTGAGCTAAAACTAAGTTGAAATGTGAACTTTTTGAATCGTTATTCCTTTTATTTCTGCTATTGATTTAAGAATTTCTTCAATTTCATTTGTTGGCTTTGAAAGATCTTTACTTTGTAAGAAACCTTCCCAAAAGCATCTATTTTCTACTAAGCATAACCCGGTGCTGTAGACAACTTTTGTAGAAAATTCTGATATTTTTGTCATTATTTTAGCAACAATTTCTGGTGTGAGTGGAAAGATTTGGATACTTAACTTATATACATCAGAAGCTACAGGAAAGAAGTAAATTGCTCGTGCATTTGTAGAGTAAATACTTAGAATATTGCTACTTTTTGAAACTTCCGAAAGAACATTAAGAATCTCTTCAGATATCGTTATGCCTTTAGTTGAATCAAAAATTGATGAAAAGGTTAATTGTTCCAACATTTAATCACCTATTATATTATCATTTATTGTTATTCACTGTCAACTTGTGGCATTTAAACTCTTTCTTACTGATAAAGAGGAAATGATACAGTTTCTTATAGAAAAAACTAATAATATCCTAACCTTAAGTTCTGTGTGAAGGAACTACACTTTATAACACACAATATTCACAAGTATGAAGAAGCTTCAGAGATTGCAAAGGACTTCAAAATTCCAATAAAATGGCTTAATGTGGAATATGAAGAGATTCAGGAGAATGAATTAGAACTTATTGCATTAACTAGCTGTAAGAACTTATTGAACAAAAAACCTGAATTAAGAAACAAACACTTTTTCGCTGAAGATGCGGGATTGTTCATTAATACATTGAAGGGTTTTCCTGGACCATTTTCAGCTTATGTGTTTCAGACAATTGGAAATGAAGGGATATTAAGATTAATGGAAAATGAAGAAAATAAAGAGGCTTACTTCAAGTCTGTTATCGCAGTTTACTATAATAACAAAATTGAGTTATTTGTGGGTGAAACCCGAGGGTCAATACTCTTGGAAAAACATGGTAAGAAAGGATTTGGTTTTGATCCAATTTTTGTACCAACTGGGGAAGAACAATCGTTTGCAGAGATGTCACTCACAACCAAGAATTTATATTCCCATCGCCAAAAGTCACTTCGTGAAATGTTCACCTCGTTAACCGCCTTCGAGAACAAATCAATATCTGGTGAATAATATGGCAAGGATGCATGCACGGAAACGTGGAAAAGCTAGTTCAACTAGAGCTTATAGAGATCAAGCTCCTGAATGGATGACTATTGACAAGAAAGAAATCACAAGAAAAGTCGAAGAATTAAGAAGGCAAGGCCTTTCATCGGCAATGATAGGAACAATACTGAGAGATCAATATGGTGTGACAAGCGTCAAAGAGGTCTTAGGAAAGAAACTATCAGATATAGTAGAGGAACTAAATCTACAGCCAAAATATCCTGAAGATTTGACTGATCTAGTTCGAAAAGCTATGAGTCTGCGAAAGCATTTGGAAGAAAACAAGAAAGACCTTCATAGCAAAAGAGGATTGCAATTAATTGAATCAAAAATACGTCGTTTGGTTAAATACTACAAGAAAAAAGATGTTTTCCCATTAAAATGGAAATACGACCCCAAAACTGCAGGACTTTTACTATAGGTTTCGATATTCTTTTATTTTTTAATTCGTTTATATTTTATATATGGTGAAACACATGACACCTAATGATGTACTTTTTGACAAATATCAAGTGTTAAAGCAAAAAGCTCAAGCAATTGCTCATACTCTTTCTAACTCAGAAGATAATGTTATCATTATAACAGCTGAGAACCCAGATAGTCTCTGTGCAACAGGGATTTTATTGCTGAATTTTAAAGAAAAAAAGATGGGAGCTCATGTAATATATGGAAATGAGAAAGTGCAAATTGAGAAAAGAATCAAGAAATTTGAATATAAAATCATTATATGTATAGGGTTCAATCTCAATGAAATTCCAGTATCTATTCTGAAGGATGAAAACAAGAAGAGAGTCATAATTCATCACGAACTCACAAAGAAAGAAGTAGAAAAAATATCAAAGGAAAATGTCGACGAGTTGTCGTTAGAACCTGTGGGTCTAGCGAAAGACACTGTTTCGAATGCAGGATTGTGCTATTTTATTGCTTCAGGATTTAATGGAGATTATCAGAAATATTCTCCTCTAGCTATTATTGGGGGTTTAGCAAAACGACAAGTAGACAGTAAAACTCAATCATTGATTGGCTTATACGCGATTATTCTAGATGAAGGAAAGAAAGAACAATATCTTAATGTAACAACAGGAACGAGAATTGCGGGACGAGAGAGTCAACCAATCCATTATGCACTTAAATATTCAATAAACCCATATTTTCCAGGTTTAACAGGAAATGAAAGTGCTTGTACATCTTTCCTATCTAGAACAGGAATAACTATGAAAGATCAAGAAGATGAGTGGAGAACAATCGCTTCTTTAAGTTCTGAAGAAACTAAAAAACTGAATGATGGTTTAGTATCTATTCTAATGGAAAATAAAAATCATTCTATTAATGATATCAGAAAACTAATAGGACCAATATATGTAATTGAAAATGAATCAGAAAAAAAACCGACTCGTAACGCGGAAGAATTCTTATGGCTACTCGAAGGTGCATGTCAGATTGGTAAATATGGACTGGCTTTGTCAGTTATCTTAGGAGATAGAGAAAATTCGTTTGATCAACTATATAGCGAATTAAGTGACTATCATGGACGTGCAACAAATGCAATTGATGAAATTGCACAAAAACCGGAGATAATAAAGGAGAAGAAATACTACAGAATAATAACAGGAAATGAACTTTTCGATAGAGAAACTGCACCTGTTATTATTAATGCACTAATTGATAGCAAGACAATAACCATAGATACTCCCCTTTTAGTTTCTGTAGAACAAGCTGAGGAGACATATCTTTTTGTACATGAATCACCATCAGAACAAGAACGAGGGATAAAACTTTATCACATATTTCAAGAAGCAGAGAAAGACAAAATAGTTAATAAATTGTCAAAAGAGGGAGATTTCTTCGAAGTTTCCATAGAAACAGATAAATTTTCAGAAGTAATAAAAAAGGTAGAACAAATGCTTGAATATCATCATGAAGGAGCTAAAGAGGTAGAAGTAAAGGAGAAACAGACAACAACCTCATCACAAGCTTCTGTAGATATAAAAACTGCTGAAGATAAAAAGGAATAAGCTAGAAGATGAGAACAGAGTGGGAATAAATTATGCTTGAATCTACGAAAACACAATTTACAATTGATTGCATAAGCGAGAAACTGGCAGAAATTATAATTAAAGGATTAGAACCTGAAAATTCTCTTTTAGATGAAAATACTCAGATAAGTATGAGAAGAGAAGGAAAAACAGTTGAAATAAGTATAGAATCCTATGCTGATATTTCATCTATCAGATATACTTTGGACGATATTTTGCATACAGTTTCAACAATCGAAAAAGTGTTCTTATCTGCCAACAACCTTGATGCACACTGATTTTTAGAATATTCTAAGATGTAAAAAAGGATTCTCTAGTAAAAATCAACTTCTTAATCATAATATTTAAAACCGAACTAAAGAAGAATGAAACAACTTATAGAGGTTAAATTATTGTCATCAAAAAAATCCACACGTAAAATTAGAGGTAAAGTTGTAGATAAATGGAAAGAAAAATCTTGGTATCAAGTTATGTCACCAGGATATATAGTTGAAAAATCTCTAGGTGAAACTCCTGCAAGTGATCCTGAATTATTACACGGTAGAATAATTGAAATGGCAAAGTTAGGTGTTGCTGATGATATGTTTTATGATATTAATTTGAAAATCAGGTTTAGGATTACAGCTGTAGAAGGTAATGTGTGCAGAACAGAATTTGCTGGTCACGAAATTGCAAAAGAGCAGATTAGATCCCAGATTCGTAGAAATCGATCAAAAATAGAATCAATACAAAATGTTGCTACCAAAGATAGAGCAAGATTGAGAGTTTCTACGATTGTTGTAACACCCATGAGATGTGGAACTAGTACTCAGAAAATTGTAAGAAAAACAATTGGTGATCTTATCAGAACCAAAGCTAGAGAACAAGTATTCACAGATTTTGCAAAGAATATGGTAAATGGGGCTATTGCTGGCGAAGTTCAAGAAGCTGTTAACAAAATTTTTCCTGTAGTTCTGGTTGATATAAGAAAAAGCAAAGTAATTACATTGCCTACAGCATAACTAACAATCGTTGCCAAATAATTCACATTATTTTGCAGTAGATATTATTTTTATTACATCATTATTTTTAAGTTCATAATCAGCTCCGATTCGTCTCCCTGATGGAGCTAGTTGTGCATGAATGAAATTCTTGGCAAAGTCTGTATGTATTTTACCTGCAAATTCAATTGCTGTGGTTCCTCTTGGTACAAGAAAAGCGTCAGGAAGAACATTTCCTGCCTTATCTGCCAGTTTAGCAGTATCTTCAACAGGATAAACAACAATCATATCTAGCAGGTTAAAAACTACATGTGATAAGATAGTTTGAACACCAGTTGACCCGTATTTCTTGAGAAGGTTCTCATCAATTTTCTCCAAGAGCATCTTCTTTTGTTCACCTAATTTTTCTTCGTCAACTATCAGATATTCTGAATCTCCAAGATTATAGGAAATGGTATTCCTTTCTTGTTCAGTCCTTAAGAACACCTCTGCAAGAGCAGCTGCAGGAAAAACATCGGTGGAGAGTTGTTCCTTAAGTTTATTTAGGTTTTCATCAGCTTTTGGCTGATCTATTTTGTTAGCAACAATAACCATTGGTTTAGCTTTCTGTCTTATAATCGTTACAAGCTCAGCTAAATTATCATCCCATGTTGAAGGATCATTATCTACTAAACCAACTTCGTGTATAGCTTCAGCAATTACGCTTTTCTTTATAGCTAATCCAGTTAGTTTTTCATGAAGAAGTTTTGATAAACGTAATTTTTCAGCCATAGCTTTTTTCTTCATCGACATATAATCGCGTTGAATAATTGCGTGAATCCATGCATCAATTTCTTTATCTAAAAACCTGACATCCTCTAAAGGATCCCAACTTCCTTTATCAATTGGGTTTCCCTCCGCATCAAGGGAACCACTTGCATCAACAATATGGAGTAGGACATCAGCTTGACGTAAATCATCAAGAAATTTATTCCCCAAACCTCTCCCCTCGGATGCTCCTGGAACTAATCCTGCAACATCTAAGATATGCACAGGAAGAAATCTAATACCATCTTTACAAATTGAATTTATTGGGTTATCTTCAACTTCATGTATTTTACAAACACACGGACTTCGTACATACGCTGTACCTCGATTTGGATCGACTGTGGTAAATGGATAATCACCAACTTTTGCATCAACCATGGTTAAAGCATTTAGAAATGTACTTTTTCCGCAACTTGGTTTTCCTACAATTCCTACTAA
>JAGXNV010000090.1 GCA_019894795.1 Candidatus Heimdallarchaeota archaeon
TGCAATTATCAACCATGCTCCAAAACCAAAGAACAGAACAGAGAAAATAGACGATAAGAGTAGAAGCAATTTAGCAGAACTCATAGCATAGCAACGGAATGAGCAAAAGAAAGTTTGTTTGGTGCTCCAGTGAGTATTAACTTCTGGTTTACCACAAACAACGCACTTGTCAACCATAGTGTTCAAACACATGTAAAACTTCTACCTTATAAATCTTTTAACGTGGGTATAAGTAATAATATGTTTATTTTAAGGATAAGAATAAAAAAAGAAAAAAGTGAGTAAGAAACAGTTTATTGTTTCTTTTTCTTTCGATAAAAGATTATCGAACTACATACAGCGAGGAAACCAAGTAGAATGAAGTAACCTGAAGAAAATTCAGGGATGACAGTTAAATCATAACCTGCAGCTTCCATATAACTTATTGCTATATCTAAATCGTACTCATAAGGAAGTAGAGAATCATCAAACCCTACACATCCTGGCGGGAATGGAGAGATACCTTCTTCACCTAACCCTAAAAGGATAGTATCAATTATATACTGTCGGGGAGTAGCATGACTTATAGCCTTTCTTACGAATTTAGCTGCTTCAGTAGTTCCTATAGGAGTCAATTCTCCTGTTCCCAAAATAGGATGACGCATATTCACAGCCATTTCTTGATTTGAGAGATCTTGAACTATAACACCGTTGACTCCAGAAATACCTTCAAAGTCAGCAAGTTCTGGGGAGTATTGAGCATCCATAATATCGATTGTGCCTGCAATTAAAGCTGCAACAGCACTCTCTTTACTTGAAATGAAAATCTCGTTCCATTCGTCTAATACAACTGAATTCCCATGCCAGTATGGATTTGGTAAAAGCTGAACCGTACTTAGGGAAGGATTATAATTATTAACCATCATCGGACCACAGGATTTCACTAATGACGCCCCCACATCACCTGTTAAGGGAACTTCATAAAAGATATCAAGTCCATAAGTAGCGATTTTTGCTTCAACATCGCTTTTATCAAGTAGCCCATATGATAATAAGCTTAGAGGGAAGTTGTATGGTTCAGTCAGTATAAAACTTAGAGTACTAGAGTTATGTTCTATGATTGAATCATTGCTAGCAAACCATTTAGTCAAGTAACCATAATCTGATGAGCCAACGTCTGGAGTCATGTATAACTCATAAGAATATTTGACATCTTCTGCTAAAACAGCATCACCATGGCTAAATTTAGCATTAGGATCAATAGTTACGGTCAAGTTTGTCCCTCCATTGGTTATAATACAATTTGAGGCTATATTGGGTTCCCACATTAGACTTGCAGGGTTTCGACTGAATAATGAACCATAGACATTTTGCATCCACAAACGATCATAATAATTAGCTACTACAAAGATATTTGGTTCGCTCAAAACTGCTGGGACTGCATGTGTGATTATGCGATCAACTGGGTCATACCAGTTTTCTATACGCTGATTAGCAATAGAGACTAAAAGAGGGTTGATCCCAATTAAGCCAGTTTTGAATCCATAAAGATAATTTTGATGAAGAATACTAATAGAAGGAAGATCCTCATAAAGGATGGCTTGAAGTAGGTGTGCGTATTGAGTCCGGAGAACAGGATCATATTCTTGTTCATAATTTTCAAGAATTGCATCATAGACTGGATTAGTATATTGATAAAAATTGTCCCCATAGGGAATAAGTGCATTTGTCTCAAATAGCCCACTTAGTTGAATATCCATACCCAAACGATAACCTAAAAAGAGCATATCATATCCTCCTTCATCATAGGTAGGAATATAATCATATTCAATTAAAGGATAAGTCCATGTTCGTAGAGATATATTAGCCCATCCAGTAGATTCATGGTAAGATATACCTATACCAATTTCTGGTAATAATTGTTCCATTAGTAATACCCATTGATTACGAGCAGGACTTGTATTTGGTGAGAGTAAAGCAATAGAGAAACATTCTGGTACCGCTGCTTGTACCGTATTTTGAACAATTGCAAGAGACGAAACAAATAAACCAGTAATAATAATCAAAACGATTTTTCTTTTCATTTTTAAACCTCAATTAATCTATCAAAATTTCGTTTCTCATTTTTTAATTTAAAGTTTGTGTGAGAAAAGATTATAAAAGAGAAAAAGAGATTTGTTAAGATAAGTTTGATTTTCTTAACTTGTCTCATATTACTGATTATAAAATTAGCTTATATCAAAAAATACTGATATTCACTAGTATATTTTTGTGGTGTTTATATAATTTTGAGTTAGACAGATAACTGAAAGTAACATGTCAATGGTGAGGTTCAAAGAGGAAAAGAGGGGAGAAGAAGATAAGGCTTTGATAGCATTATTAGAAGCAGGAGTTAGTACAATAACTGAAAATCAAATTGAACCTGCAATTAAAATTTTTAAAGAGATAAAAGAGCTCTATCCAGAAGAACCCCAATCTTATTTCTATTTAGCTAACTTGCATAATATCAAAGATCAGAAAAATGAAGCTTTAAAGAATTATGAATTAGCATGGGAATTTGGAAAAGATAGTTTAACAAATGGTCATATTATCCCTTATCAGGCACTATATCTATTAATGTCAATAGAAGAAAAAACTGAGGATGAACTCTCTAAGTGGGTGGAGAGAGCAGAACCATTTTACAATAGCTATCCAGAAGAAAAGAAGAAATTGATAGATTTCACCAAACAAATGGTAAGAAAAAAATACTAAATAGATAAAAAAACTAGTTCGTCTTCCATCTCTTGAATTCTGTAACTACTGTCAATCCTAAGAACATTGGTATGATTATGTATAGAGTTGGGAAGGAAGTTGTTGTTGTTGTTGGGTCAGAATCATATCCAGCTGCTTTCATTTATTCTTGTGATAAAGAAATTGTTAAGTAGACTAATTACATAGTTTGAAAAAAAATGGCTATATGAACATCTGTATTTCTTAGGGATGAGACCATCTCAGAAAGAAATAGAAGAAATCGAGAAAGTAAAAAAAATGTTTCTGTTGAAACTAGAAGGAACAAGTTCAAACATTTTCGTTTTTTCAGAAACACTAACTAGTAAGTTTTAGATATTGTATTAAAGAATAGAAGAAGCCTGTTAACTCTTATTAGTGTGTATGCTCTCCTTTTTAATATAGGTGAGTACTTGAAAAGGAACCTTATCGCTATTTGTATGATCGTGTTGTTTATATTGTCATTTTCCACTAATCAACTGAATCTAGTAGAAAGTAATATAGAAAGAGATTATTGGCCGACTGATGGATGGGAAAACTCCTCCTTTGAAGAAGTAGCTATGAATAAAGAAAGAATTGTTGAGATGTTTAAGTATATTGACAAAAACAATTTTGCAATTGACAGTGTTTTAATAGTAAAAGACGGAGATCTTGTTGTTGAAGAGTACCTTACAATTAGTTCAGAAACGTTGCATCCAATTTATTCAGTAACAAAGAGCTTTACTTCAACCTTGATAGGCATAGCAATAGAGGAAGGATACATCGAAAGTGTTGACCAGAAAATTATAGATTTCATAGGACACGTGGATGTACCAAACATTGACTCTAAGGAAAATATAACAATCGCTCATCTACTCACAATGACCTCAGGAATTGTATGGAATGAAGATATATCGTATCATGATCCTGAAAATACTTTCAGACAATTGTACGATAGTTCTAACTGGGTTGAATTCGTACTAAATCAAGCGATGGAAGATGAACCAGGAAATACATGGAAATACAATTCGGGAGGATCACATCTTTTATCTGCTATCATTGAAAATGCAACGGGTATCTCAACACTTGGCTATGCAGATAGTCATATCTTTTCAACACTTGGATTCTCAAATTACTATTGGGAAGAAGATCCCCAAAATATTTGTTTTGGTGGAAGTGGTTTACAGTTATTACCTAGAGATATGGCAAAACTTGGATATCTGTTTCTAAATAATGGTACATGGGATGAAACTCAAATTGTTCCAGAAGAGTGGGTAAGCCAAGCTTCAGAAGGAAAAATCTATTTATCGGAAAGAACAGATTATGGATATCAATGGTGGATATTCCCTCTACTTGATGCTTACTTAGCTCTGGGTTGGGCAGGACAAATAATATGTGTTATTCCACAACACGATATTGTTGCAGTATTCACATCAAGTTTAGATGAGAGTGAGTTCCCGTTTAGAGAACTGTTAGCGGATTATATAATTAAGGCATCAGAAGAGGGATACATTGAACCTATACCAATCACAATGAGTTCGATAATTCTATCCTTAAGTATTAGCACAGCAGTGATTATGTTTAAGAAAAAACAAGCTAGACTCAAATAGAAAAAGCAACTTCAGTTCCAAGGAATAGTTTTATTTTTTTCAACAAGAGTCATATTAAATTATTTTAGAAGAGGCATTTTTCTTGTGTGCAGTATTGCCCACATATTGCGGTCATATAGCTGTTTATTTTTATAAGGAGTAAGGCAAATTATGTTGTGCCTTACACTTAAGCATTTATCTAAGTAATGTGTTTCTCCGACATAAATTCACAGGTTGAAATATAAGCCTTCAGTAAGGCATGTGTTTGTTACGTTTTTCCATAGAACGCTAGAAAATGGAAAATTGTAACAATTCTTATATAGTACTTTAGAAATCGTAAGACAAGCTCAATTTAGCTGGTGGATAAAGCAAAATGAAAGCGCAAAAAATATTTGGGGTAATCTTTGTTGTAAGCGTATTAGCTGTAATTGTGAGCACAGTTGCTCTAACTACAACTAATAAAGAAATTGTTGAAATTAATTCAGATGTAAAAGGAGTTCATACAACAGAATATACTATGGATCTGATCAGAGGTCCAGTCGATGGGCAAACTGATACACCAATTCAAGGGGTTTCAGATAAGGGTCCAGTCGATGGACAAACTGATACACCAATTCAAGGGGTTTCAGATAAGGGTCCAGTCGATGGACAAACTGATACACCAATTCAAGGGGTAAACCCTTAAATCAAGATAGAAAAAAAATCACGATCGCCAGAAAAACCCCACCCCCTTTCCTCATTTCTCGGCGAGAAAGGAAAACCTTGGGCCTTAGAGAGGTCATAGGCCCTAATCGGTTTTTCAAGAGGAAAAGGCGATAATATCCACCATAAATTGAACTTACAAACAAGGGGTCAAACCGCGGATTTAAAACATCCGTAAAAAATAATTCGAGGTCTAAAAAGAAGTCTGAATATGAGACTAATGTGTCTCCTTTCCAGGATTATTTCATTTATCTCATCTTCAGATCTCTTTAGAACCCAAATCTTGGGTTCACAACCATTTCAATTCCTATATACACCCGCTAAACAAATATGGAGAAATAAAAAAATGGATCAACTAAACATACTTGACAGAAAAATCTTATTGGTTTTACAGAACTATCCACTAGAATCTTTCTCAACTCTTGCTGAGAAACTCAAAATTTCACCGCAGACAATGATTAGGCGTATAAATGCTCTGAAGGAGAACAATATTCTCTTCATGCCAGTTGCTACTTTTATCCCTGAGAGAATAAGTCTAACCAGATATTTTGTTACACTCAATATCTCTTCTCTCCATCAATTTACTTATCTTCAAATGGCATTATCAGAATTCAACTATATACGCAGTTATAATCGTTTTTACGGTGAGAATTTTGGCATGTTAGCTGTCTTCGATTTACCTGAAGAAGCTAAAACTCAGTTCATTAAATATCTAAACTACTTAGTTGAACAAGAGTATTGTGATAGTTTCATTATCGACAAAGCTATGGGATACCGTGTCACTAAACCAGAATCTTTAACCAACTATTCCAAAGACCCAGAACTCTTTAACTTAATAGGGTATTGGCAGAAAAGAAAAGAAAAATCAGAAGAACTTCCTCGACTACCTTCACCTGTTAAGTTAGAGTCTCTCGAACCGATGCATATGCTCTTGTTACGAGATTTAACAAACTTCGCCAAAAATGGTGTAGAAATTAGTATTAGATCAAAACAGACAGATTTAATCGACCATTACAAGAAATATTACATGCACTTAGGTAAAAAGATTCGAATGACTGACAATGAAAAATACGTCTATGCTAACCTTAGTGAATTCTTTGACACACGCAATGCACATAATATCAAGGTTGATTTTGGTAGAAAATACTATAATGTTGCCAGACATAGTTTAATCTCTAATCCTAGATGGACTTTTAGTAGAAAATTATTTGAACAACACGTTACACGAGCATTCATCATTAAGAATGTACCAAAAAACGAAAAAGCCCAGATTTTCAGGCTTTTACATGAAGAAGCGCTTCCTTTTGAGACTGGTTTTGAGCTTCTTAACGATGGGTTGTTCCTCAGATTTGCTATTCCACCCTACTATGATTCTAAACTTAATTATATAATTTGGAACACCTTCAAAGACTATCAGGTCTGCTCTCTAGACTTCTTCGGGAAGCATGGGGCTTGGTGGCCATTTTATCTAGAAAATTATAACTGGGACACCAAATATTGGAAAATAGATGATGATTGGACATACAATAATGTTCTTACTGAGATCGACAATAAACTGAAGACAAACAACTTTGGAGATATTAAACTAAACAAACACATTCCTATAGAAAACGGTAATGGAAACGGTAATGCATCATATCTACACGAACACATATCCAATGGAAATTCAACTGTATCAGCACCATAAGATGGGAACAGTGTAATTCCCCAATTTACACTTTGTTGGAAAAACTGCTTAGCTGTTGAGCTTCATCCACCAGCTCCACCAGCAAAATAGCTTCCACCAGCTAAAACATCAGGTAAAGCAATTTCCCAAAGTTGCTCCCCGATGAAAGAATCAATCTAGGCAGAGTATCCTCCTTATGGTTAATAGAACTATCTATAAATCCTTTGTAGATTATTTCACTTAGTTGTCAGAGTTTATGATTCAACTATCTTCGTTAGTATTTTTGCTTGCATAATTAGATGAAAATTCCCATTATATATTTATTTATGATGGAAATGAGGCTACTTTCCTAATTCTGCAAAATTATTGAATAAGATTATTAGAACTCTGAACTACGAAGAAAGCTATCAAGCAGAACTAAGATGGTTTAGCTTCTAGATTCAAAGGTTGTTTTATCATAGGTAATGTTTGATCTTTTTCTTTTCTTTGTATACCCAATTAGTAGAAATGTCAAAGTACCAAGCATACTTACAAAACTTAAAGGTGTTACATTAGTTGTTGGATTTAAGGTATTTTCAGCATATGATAACCATAATTTAGCTAATTCTAAATCATAGTCGTATTTTATTATATCATTATAATAGTAATAAGCTGTAAATGGATAGATCACACTATTAGCTACGAAATAGTCACCTTGATGGTTTAACTCATTCATCTCTATTTTATCTACTGCATAACAGATTGCTTTCCTTATCGCACAACCTACAGTATATTCCTCTTTACCGGGTTCAGTCAGGAAAATATAATTATTCGCTCCACCTATAAAGTTTCTGCGGAGATTGAAAGCCATAAAAGTAAATGATGCAGTAAGAAATGATGAAACCTTGAAATTAGGATCTGATTGCATTGCTTTTCTCTGTGTAGGGAAAGCTGTTAAACCTGCCCAATCTAAACCTCCTGCTTGAAATTCAGCTAATTCAGCTGATATGTCAAGAATGACATGAACTTCAAATGTGGTAATATCTAGATCTTGTGGGTTTCCATCTTTAATACCGATGTTCATCCAATAAGGACTGGCTGTCATCACAGTAACTGAATTATGTATAGAATAGTCTAATTGATATTTTCCACAACTAAATGCAGAAACACTATAAGCTTTCCAGGCTTCAGTATCATTAATACCTGTATAAAGTCCTGTACATTGAGCTTCACCAGAGGTGTAAGAGACTGTAGAATCGCTTGAGTTTAAGAAAAATTCAGGTAAAATATCCCATGGTAGTCTTGCCCAAAAGTCGACATAAGGTTCTATTTCAACCGTCTCTGGATTCCCATCAATTTCAATGTGGAATGCTAAGGGATCCACTGGGTCAACATAACAAGCTGAAATCCAGTCATGATAAGATGTATGTTCACTAACTAATGGATTTGCATGAGCTAAATATGTAAAAACTGCGTCCTTCGCCGTAACTTGCTGATTATTTCCGTAACTTACTTCCCCGCTTTTCAAACCAACCAATAGGGGAGTTGACATTGGATCTAACGCAGGAGAAAGAGAATTTCTTCCAGTAATGTTGTACGAAGGATTAAAATAAACGTGATCTCTCATGTAGAATTTGTAATGGTTTTCATTAATTTGGTTCCAATCTGTAACTAATGAAGTTTTGAGTGGAGCTAAATCAGGACTCCAACCAACAATTTGTTCACTAATTAAACTGGATATGAATGAGCTGGATGTATCATCATATAGAAGAGGGTTCAAATCTCTCCAATTTGCATCTGCCATTCTGAATTCATTTATAGAGTTCTGTCCTTCATGAAGACCAGTATACTCTATATAAGGTAAACAGTCAATTATTCCCCACCGAGCATCATAACCTAGTGTGTTTGCCCATGTCGCAACATAGGATACTGGTGAGAATAGAGGCAGAAGAGGAACTATATAATTCATCATTAATTGTTGCCAGTCATAGTATTGTTGTTGTCTTTCTTCAAGATCAGCAATGGTTATACCATCGATTTGCATTTGTTCGCTTACATTACCATAAGGCATTTCCGTGTTAATTCCAAACATGTTTAGTGATCCATTCTCACCATATACATCGAACATGTCTGGTGAGGCTCCACCGCCGGATAAACCTATTATAACTAAATCAAAGTCATGAGTTACTAAAATAGTTCCTATGAACACTGTCCATTCTTCTACTTTGACTATAACATTAATATTAAGCTTATAGAGATAACCATGAATCATTGTACCATAGTCTGGTTTAACCCCTCCTCCTCCAGTCTTTAACACTAGTGTTACTTTTTCATCGACTTGTGCGTTTAAAGGTATCATATAACTAGCAGATAATTGGAGGATTACTAAAACAACTAATAGTTTTTTGTTAAACTCTTTCATATTGTCTCTCTCTTTTCGCTGATCAATTGAAATAGTTTAGATACCAAATGTTTAAACCTAAAGCATATTCAATTTGATTTGATTTAAGAAACTTTGTCGAATTTCTTATATATGCTTTTGGGAGAAAAACATGTGTCAGAAGCGCATTCATGTTATTAAAAGGAATTTCCAAAAAAGATTTTATCATTAGGTGTTGTATCTTCTGAAGATTTTCTTCCACAATCCTACTTTTTCCCCTAGACTAATCATTCCCTTAAGTTTTGTTTTTACTACCCCTATATCCTGTAATACTTGATTAAATCCTGTAAACTTGTCTGCATCAACATATCCCCTACCTATTTCGTTCACATAATTATCCATGAACGCAGCCAAGGTCATATCCATTTGTCCTTTTACTTCTTCCTCTTTTTCACTCATTGGAGATGTAAAAACTACTATAACATCTCTCTCCTGGTCAACTTTGAAATGTAGCTTTAGATCTGAAAATATAACTGTCTGTATCTCTTGTTGTCCATACGATTCTTTAGCGAATGCATATAGAGCTACTAGAAATCCTGTCTGCAAAGAATGGTCTAGTCTCAACTTACCTGTCTTTCCTCCAAAACACCTGCTGTAGTAAGGTAATCCGCTTTTATCTAAATAAAAACATCATCTGGCATATTTCTTACCTACAATATATTCTCTTAATTTTTAATTAGGATTAACTCATTACAGAAACGGCAACTGCTTTTTACAATCTTTCCTTTTTTTTGTGGTGTTTAAATAGTTTCGTTAATCACTCATTACTGAAAGTATTATGTCAAGCTTCTGGGATTATCCTGAGGAGGCACGGGAAGCCTCGAAAGATTCTTTTGAAAACAGAGTTGAACTTATTCTCAAAGAACACGAAACTATTCACTTAGATGAGTTACTGAAACTCATGTGGGGAGGGTATAATCTCCTTACTAATTTCCAAGGCATTCTTGAAGGGTTAACACATTTGGTTAATGATGGTAAAATCATCATGAAAGACAAATTAATTTCTCTTGCTACTATTACTGTTTTTGAAAATGATGAGTTTAAAGAAAAATCCGTTTGGGATCTTCTTCACCGTGAGGAAGAGATAGAAGAGAAAAAAGAGGTCATTCGTCGTTATAACCAGATTAATAGTCTTGCTTGAACTAATGTATATTTCTGAGCTAGTGCTTGATAAAGATGTAGAATACTTGATACTTCTTCTCTAGCAGCTGTAACTTTGTAACTTTTCTCCGCTTTAGAAAAGCCGTAATTTTCTATTTCTTTTTCTTTTAGTAAAGGCAAAGACAATAGATAATCAATAGAACGTTTCTTTATAGTAATAGTCCCTCTTAGAGTAGTAATGATAGCTTTTCTGTAGAAGGAATGGAATTTCACTTCACCATATTTTCTCTAAACGCTTACTCTTCGTCCTTCACTAAAAATCATTATTGATTGGTGAATATCTATCATTATTTTTTTGGGGTTTATATATCAAATTCTCATAGTATAAGTAAGTGATATGC
>JAGXNV010000091.1 GCA_019894795.1 Candidatus Heimdallarchaeota archaeon
ATTATGTTCTTCTTCAGTAGACTCTATGCTATCTGAAGTATTTTCCCTCATTATTTCTTTTTTCTTCTCTTCTTCCATCAGGTGCTGAAGAGCTTTAGAATACATTTTCCCTGTTCCATCACAAACTGAACACATTTCTTTTGGTTCATATTTTCCTTTGTCTGTGTACCCCTTCCCATAGCAGAACGGGCAATTTGTACCTATTACTCGAGCTCCATATCTTGCATAAATATAGGATAAAACAACGAAAACGGCTCCTAAACTTAGAAAGATAAAACCAGCTGCAGCTAGTCCATCTATATTTATCATATACATCCCCACAATTGCTAGTATAGCTCCAAAGAGAAATATGACATATTGTATCAAATAAATCCTAACATTCGAAATTCGTCTACCTTTGCCACTCATTAACTAACAACTTGTTTGAACTCTGAAAAATATTTCGATACTCAAATAGATAAATTAGTTGATTCGAAGTTCACTTTGTTTCTTAACTATCTACCTACAAACTTCTTATTTAAGCTATTTATAGCTGAACCAACCAACGTTTTAACCAAATCACCAATACCGTCACCTGTTAACGCAGAGGTTTCAATATATCTACATCCAAGTCTGCGGCTAATTTTTTCAGCATCTTCTTTATTGACTTCTCGTGCAGAATCAGTTTTATTTCCAACTATAGTAATATCTAACTCTTGGTTCTGATTTCTTAATTCTCTTATCCAGCCAGCACATTCACGAAAAGACTCTTTGTTTGATATATCAAATACAATTGCTGCTGCATTAGTGCCAGAGTATAGAAGTTTCCTTACAACTCCAAAACGTTTTTGTCCAGCCATATCATAAAATAGTGCCACTGCTTTACCTTTTGTTGTTTTAAATGAATAACTATGAAATTCCGCTCCACAAGTTGGCTGATATTTCTTTTGAAAAGTATTCTGTGTAAGTCTCTTACAAATTGATGTCTTGCCTGATTTACCAGGACCACAGATAGCA
Source organism: Candidatus Heimdallarchaeota archaeon (assembly GCA_019894795.1). GTDB lineage: Archaea > Asgardarchaeota > Heimdallarchaeia > Heimdallarchaeales > Heimdallarchaeaceae > UBA460. The sequence goes on from JAGXNV010000091.1 coordinate 997, forward strand.
AGTTTGTAAACATCATAATCCCTAAATTTCACTTCAACTTGTGGTCTCATATCAAGGTACCAATTAAAAATTCAAAAAAATGAATAAAAGAAGATGTAATACTAAGAGGTTACCAGAGAAAATATGTTTTACCCAAATTTCTAATACAAACTATCTTTCTCCAATGAGGGTTTCTTTTTGTAAATAAATACTTCTTTTACTTAATTCTTAAATATATCAAAGTGAAATGATTGTTATATGATTGCAGAGTTTAATAGAATCGCTGTAATTGGTTCTGGAACGATGGGAAGTGGAATTGCTCTTGTTTTTGCTATTTCTGGGATTGATGTTGCTTTAGTAGATATTGATCAGAGATTTCTTGATAATGGAATTAAGCGCATTAAGAAATCTCTTAATAGAAGTATAGAAAAGGGGAAAATTCCTAAAGAGGAAGCAAGTAAAATATTGGATCGAATTACTCTAACAACTGAATTAGAAAATGCGACAAAAGACGTTCAATTGGTTATCGAAGCCATCATTGAAAATGAAGGAGCAAAAAAGGGATTATTTAAGAAACTAGATTCAATCTGTTCTAATGACACAATTTTCGCTAGTAATACTTCTGCTATAAGCATAAGCACTCTTGCTGATGTGACAAAGAGACCCTCCAGATTCTTAGGTATGCATTTCTTTAACCCACCACAACTAATGAAGCTTATTGAAATAGTAAAAGGAAAAAAAACTAGCGAACACGTACTGAACAGTGTTATGGCTTTGTGTAAAAGACTTGGCAAAGTGCCTGTCCCCTCAAACGAAGCTCCTGGTTTTATTGTGAATAGAGTATTATGGCCATTTTTGAACGAATCTTACAAATTACTTGAAACCAATGTTGCTAAGAAAGTAGCGATTGATACGGCGATTAAACTTGGATTAAACCACCCTATGGGTCCCTTGGAGCTTTCTGATTACATTGGATTGGATGTGATGTTGGACATAGGACAATATATGGAAGAGCAATTAGGAGAAGAATATAGACCTGCAGAAATTCTTGTTAAACTGGTTGAAGAGGGTAAATTAGGGAAAAAGACAAAAGAAGGTTTTTATGTTTATGATTAAGTAAAACAGGAAAGTAAGAAGATTGGTTTATCTTCTCCGAATGTATAATACAATTGGGATAAATGCTGCTATTAATATCGGTATTATTCCTAAGATAATCCAACCCCAAATGTTGGATAAGGGTTCACCACAATCAAAGCAAGGTAAAATTGGATCAATTGGTGGATTTATTGGTAAGAAATTAAGTAATAATTGATTTTGACTTTGCATTTCATTAAGATCAACCCAATTATCATAATAAGACATTTTGACAAAAGGAACTTGAGCAGATCTATCTTCATCTGAAGTTATATTGTAGTAAAATATAGCTTGAGTACCATTCAGAATCTGTGACACATTAAAGGTCAGATAACTCTCTGTCATATATCCATAGGTGATGTTTGATGCAGTGAATTCATTTTCACTGGAAGATTGTATAGTAGAATTAAGTGTAACATTATCATCACTTAATATCCCAAAATCACAAGATGTAAATCTCAAAGCATTATTTTCTTCTGTAAGGTCTAATGAGATATTGATATCAGTAATAGTATAATTAAGGAAATTTTTAACCATAATTCCGATTGTAATGTTTTCTCCTTCAACAGCTTCTCGTATCATATATTGCTGATCTAGTATGAGAACCTGTTCTTCAGGCACAAAAGCGCTGCTTGGTTGAATAAAAATTGGACTGAATACAAGTAAGAATATTGGAATTATTAGTTTTATCTTGTTCATCTTATTTTCTCCTTGAATGCTTAAAAAGCACTTTATTTTTAACTTTAACTCTTTATGTCTTAACAAAATAACAAGAAAAATCACATGAGTGCCAAGGTATTTTGATATGCTCGAACAATATCTATGTCTTCAATCATTGTTGACTTAGCAACAATATCGGGTAAATTAACACTAACCCAACTCATAGTTTCCTCCATTTTTTTCCTCATGTTTGGATCAGTTTCACGATAGATATCAACTAAATTGTCAAAATTAATAACCTGTTCAGACAAAAGTCTCTCTATCCATAATTTTAGAGTTTCCAATCTTTGAGCTGGTAAGATAAATTCAATGCTTTGATTTGGTCTGTTAGTTATTGTAACACCCTTTATTTTTACTGGCATAAGTGAAACAAATTGACCTCCAAGCTGTGTTCTAAATAGAAGTGCTAGGATTTTCTTTTTATCATTTATACGCAATCTATCGTAAAGATTCACATAGTCAACCATTGTTGTACCAAAAAATATCTTGGTGTCTCCATGTTGAATATTAAGGGCTGATCTGGGTTCAAACACCTCTCCGTATTCCTCTAAATTATAACGTACTGAAATAATTTTAGGCAAATCTTGTGAGAGTTTTGAAAGAACCAAATCAATATCTCCTTCAATGATGAGATCATCTCCAGAAAAGGAATATCGGGGATCAAAAATACGTTTCATTGTTATGGATTCATGATCTAAAGATGTATAAAGCCCATCTAGTGTATCGATGTTCAAAGATTTCTGTGAAATTCTCATCATTGTTGTTCTTAACATCTTTATCGTCTTCTATTTAAACCAATTATCTAATGATTTTTGCCCTTCTATTGATTCATCCCATGAAATACCAATGGTATCAAGTAACTGAACTAATGTTGATTTGAGTAGTTCTTTAACTTTGGGGATGTCTACGTCCGTTTTCGTTGCTAATTGAAGTGGCTTAACTGAACACTCGTAACTTTTACTTATTTTATCGGACAATTTTGTGTCGTTTGCTTGAATTTTAAATGGTTTGGTTTTAATAAAGCTCACAAAGCTTCCAACTGATGGTTTTTCTCCTTCTGGAAACGCAGTAATTAATTGAATAGCTGCTTGTAAGGGTTGTGTCCAACTGTCATACTGTTCGAGTTTCTTGGAGAGTGTAACAGTAATCGCAAGATCTTCCAGAATGAACTCTTTTTTCGATATTTCTCTGACTACTTTCTGGATGATTTTTATTATCTTCTTCTTGGCGATTTCTAATTCTTCTGGATTGTTTACTTCAGATAGAGTTTCTAGAGCTTCTTCGAATGGTCTTTTGGCTAGCAAAGGAGTATTTTTCTTCTTACCCATTAAACCTTTTACTATAGGTTTACCTGTCGTTGTAATGCCAAAATAATTCTTCTTCCTGTCAGAAAGACCACAATATCTAAAAACATAATCAGTTCCTAATTCAATCTGAAAAGTTTTCATGCTCCAATCTTCTAATTCCTCGATATCACTTTTTGTTGGTTGAAGTACAAATATACTGTCTGTGTCCCCGTAAAGAACCCTTAATCCTAATTTTTGTTCACAATATTTCTTAGTTTTTGATATAGCTTCTCTAGCAAGAGCTGCTGTTGATTCTGCAACAGGAGGACAGTAAAGAGCAAAATTATCAGAACCAAAAACACCATAATTGGCATTTAGAATAACTTTTAGTGAGGATTGAATAACATCGCTTTGATTTCTCTCACTTTCGCTTAGATTAGGATCCTTCGCTCTATCTTTAAACCAATAAACACGAATATCTCGTATGAAACCTACCAACATTGAGCTTATACCAACATTTTTACTACAAACCCAATGACTTGTCTCGGGAATTATATTTTGTTTGCATTCAACATGATTACAATTAATTGTTTCATAGGATAAGTTTCTAGTTTTAATAATAGAGGGATAAAGACTATTTCCTGTGACTGCTGGTTTGCCATTTCGTCTAGTCACAACTGTACCATTGGGAACAGACACACACCATACCCTTCCTTTGTGGTTTTCTTTTTGAATTCTGTCATGTTGATTATTGAAAACATTTTTTCGAGTGTAATTTATGAAACAGCGATAGCTTTTATGATTTATATATTCCTTTCCGAAAATACTACAATATCTAATCTCCTCTGAAATTGAACATCCATAGCCTATTCTTAATACTAATTCCTGAAAATCATTTGCAAGCTCTTTATATACAGAACTTAATGAATAACATTTGTTACGCAACCAACTTCCATCTCCAAGGATCATAGAGTCAAAGAGAAGTTTCAAATGGATTTTTTCAAATCCTAGTATGATTCTTGGAATTCTCTTCTTGAAAGAATCATTTTCTTTTACAAGACCATTTTCTTCAATAAGCCATTTTTTGAATTGATTTGTAAATGTAACGTTATTGATTTGAAATGTTCTATGATTTTTGCCCTGTTTCTTGTACACATTCTCTTTGAATGGCATTTCAAGTTTTGATAGAGAATTACGTATGTGTTTAAAATTCTTAGTTTTTGATTGGTGAATAATAACACTCCTCTGTCCAAAGGAACCATCTGTTAAAAACCAACCTAAAAATGGAAGAAATTCTTCTGGGGAAAAGATATTGTTTCCTATTGTAATGCTTTCGGATTTACCTATCCAAGTACCAAAGTTAGGGATTCTGAACCAGCTTCGTTTGCTTAATTCCTGCGCTTCAGTTAATTCCATTTCCTCTCTCCACCTTGTTTTCCTTCTTTCCTCAGTTCTTCTATTAAAGACCATCCTGTGATTTGGTGTAACTAACAGATCTAGTGCGCCTTTTATGTTAAACTTGTACATTTCCCCCTCATAATCATACTCAAAGATTTTTTGATGGTTTTGAAATTCTATATCATTTGTTGTAGTATTTACTGTAGCGATTTTAGGGGGACAATTCTTCTTCTTCTTTAACTGATCTAGAGAGTACCATCCGTCATCCGTAAGGATTTCAGTGTCTTCTGAGAAACAAGCAAAATCTAGTACTGATACATCCCACCACACCCCAACTTGTGGTTCTATAACAATAGCTCCTTGATACTTCTTCCCCTTAATTATAGCTTCTGTGGATGCATCTCCCTTTAACCGTAGTATATCTTCTCTTCTTGGAATGAGATAATTTCTAAACCGGTGCTCAAAATACATCCAATTTTGAACCCAAATACTTACACTTGATCGTGTGAAATCATCAATTGGCATTTTCGTAATTCTGGATAACATAAAGATAAGTTCAATTGCTTGATTTTTACTGAATGTTGTTAATTCAAGAGTAATTTCAGCATCTTGGGCATTATATTTTATCAAGTCTTCTAAATCTAAATCCCATATGTATTTATCTAATTTTATCTTCTCTTTTCCAAGAAGTGATTTTCCTAATTCATCAAGTGTGACTCTTTCATACGCCCCTCCAAATGCATATATCCGCATTGCAGGTTGTCTGAAAAACCGATATAAATCAATATGGACAGCATGGGAAAGATAGACGTCTTGGGACTTAGTTCGAATGAAAGGGATTAGAGAATCTTCAATTTTGAGTTTTTTTGCTCGATTATCTAGATACAAAAAGTCAAAATTATCGCCATTGAATGTTATAACAATAGGATATTCTCCCATTTTTTTGAATACAGCTTTCAATAAATCCGTCTCGTTTTTGAATTCAACGAAATTACTTGTTGCCTTATTCTTGTCAATTGATTTTCCTCCTTCATTAAGCACATAAACACAAGTTTCCCCATCAGTATCTGAAATTCCTATTGAGATTACTTTCTCAACCGCTGCATTTGGATCTGGAATTTTGTTTGGTTCACTATGAATTTCAATATCTACTGAGCATCGCTTAATATTTGGTATTGGAGCAAAGAAAAGGGGCATGTACTGTTTCACTAATTCTGCTATTTCAGGCGATTGTCCTTTAAAAATGGCTAATATGCCTTCTTGTACTTCCCTTCTTATCTTAGGTACTTCACTAATCAATTTTCCATTTTGTATTGTGTAATAAGTTCCAGGAACTAACTGTCGGTCATATATGTAATTGAGATGATAACGAATATTTGCTTCAAAAGAGGGTGATAGTATATCTCTGTAACTATTTTGCCTTCCACCTATAGCTAAAGGATTAGTCGCCAGTACCTTTGTCAAGTTTATCGTTTTGTCATTAAGTAGATCGTGTTTTTTTACAATTTCACAACCTATGAATTCTTCTTTATTTTTTATTAGTGCTTCAACATTTGCTTTGCTTAAAGTAGTCAATAAATATGGTAAATGGTTAGTTTTATCATACCACCGATATACCTTATCATCCTCTGGATTGTATAATTTAACGTAAGCTTGCTTGTTCTTACCATCATATTTGACATCTATCAGGATTGAGGGTGGCAAATTGTCTGGTGCAAGAAGAATGTAATCCTTCCCTTTTTCCTCTAAAACTTGCTCTTCATGATTTATTGCTAATTCTTCCTCCTCCCCCTCCTCCTCGATATAATTGTTAAAATCGTCAAGATTCTCTCCGCTATTTTGTGCTTTGGAATTGACTGTTTCCTTTTTCGAATTCTCTGATAGAAATTTAACAAGGTCTGACTTCATAATATCAATAACTCTAATTATAATACTTTGAGCGATATTAAAACATACAAATATAATAATTGTTGTTTAATAGTACGAATTTACATATTTCTTTTAGTTGTGTTCAACTAGAACATTTTTGTATTAGTAAATTAAGATTCATTTGATAATTCAAGGTTTTAGTTTTTATTGGTGATAAATAATGCAATCAAAATTTGATGAATTGAAGGGAATTCACTTCTTACGTTTGCTGAAGGGTGAAGATGTAATAGGAAGTATAATTAATTACTGCAAAGAAAAAAATCTCACATCTGGTACAATATATGGTTTGGGGGCTGTTAGTAAAGCTTCTTTAGGGTACTATGATTTAGAAACAAAGATTTATTTAGAAAATAAATTCGAGTTCAATGCAGAGTTGTTGAATTGTACCGGCAACATCTCGAAAAATGAGGAAACGGGTGATTATATCCCACATCTTCATATGATTATTGGAGACAGAGATGGCAACACATTTGGTGGTCACGTAATGCCTGATACAATTATTAGTGTTACAGGTGAATTCGTAATCTTTGAAATGTGTTCTACAATTTCACGAAAACTAGATGGAGAGTTTAATCTCTTTCTCCTAAATTTACAGTAAGAACTAAAGATAAGAGTGAAGCCTTTGAACAAATGTTTAATAAGGAAAAAATCGTTTATCATATTAAATAAAATATCAGTGTGATTACTTTGGCGGATATAATACAAGAAATACTTGAAAGTGGAGCAATATTGGTTATCAACCCTACAATTATTGAAACAGACCCAGATGATTTTCTTGAACATTACGGTCATATTTTAGATACAATTGCTTTAGTTGCAAAAGGAAGGTCGGGTTTCACATTCTATCAGAGTAATAGCGCTCCAAAAGATAAATTCAATGGTGTATTTTTCCACTCGTTTTGTACAATCGCAGATAATATGGGAATAAAGGTAAAGGCATTACTGTACAATCATGGAGATAATTTTCTCGCACAAAATGCAGATTTTCGCATTAACAATAATGAAGGAGCTACAGTGCCTTCTCATGCATGTCCAAGTCAAGAACATTTCAGTAAATATATTGCGTCTATAGCTCTAGAAGTTGCTCAGTACCCAATTGAAACTCTTGTTTTAGATGATTTAATGTTTCCTAGCAAATTGACCTGTTTCTGTGATAGATGTCGCAGACTGTTTGCAACAAAATGGGATATTGAAAGAGATTTCAGTTTCGAATTTCTCGAATCACGGGAACTGTTAGAAGAATGGAAAGAAACAAGGGCAACCTACATAAATCAAACTCTCCGAGAGATAACTGATACTATTAAAAATCAAAAAAACATAGATATTGCAATAACAGTTAAAGCTGATCGAGAAACTGGTTATCTAGTAGGATCTGATGAGTATTTCGGACAAAATATAACAGAACTAGCCAAGATCACAAATAATTTTGTTATTCATGTTAATCCGTGGAGTGAATCTTTTCCCCCACGAGAATCACCTGAACATCAACAAATCCTCTCATCATTAGCTGTCTTAAAAGACTATTCCAGTTCCGGAATGAAATACTCTCTTTATTTCTGGAATGTTTCGTCTACAGAAAAACTTGCGTCTGTTAATCAAATGAAAGAGGATTTAAATGCTGAAGCAGTTTTTATTGAACCATCCTTACCTCCAGATTTTACTAAAAGACGAACTATCAATTTAGGGTTTTAATGATGAATCTTGAAGAAGCCATTGAAGAAATAAAAAAGATGTTTTGGGGGGTACTCAAAGGAGAGTATAATCCCGATGAAGAGGAGAATGTAAAAGCACATTTAATAACAAATTTAGCTACTTTAACTTCATTTGCAAAATCATTTCTCCCTCTCGAACAACAAGAGGAATACGAGAAACAATTCTCAAAAGCAAAAGATGTTTTCTTAAAATTTGATAGCGCAGGACCTTGGTTCAGAGAACTTCCTGAGATGACAGATACTGTATATAATGTAATCACCCATGCAAATATGTTGCAAATTGAATATCAACGCTCTTTAGCAGTTGATAATGATGCTCTTCAATATCTAAGTGCAAAAATTGAGTCACTAGAGATGGGTTTTCATTCCATAAATGAAGAGTTGAAGAAATTAAAAGGTAAAGCAGTAAAGTTACCACAAGCTGAAATTAGCGAAGTTGAAGTTAAACCTACTGAAAAGATTGAACCAAAAGAAATAGGTGAGGATGAAGCTTCCCTTGAAGTTGATTCAGAAGAAGAAGATTTAATCGAAGTAATTTCTTCTGAAATCTCAGAATTTGATGAGGAAATTGAGGAAGAAGGCGAAGTTGATGAAGTTGAGTCTGTTGAAACTGAAACCAAATCAAAAATAAAAGATGAGATTATAATTAAAGAAAAAGAAGATATTTCAACAGATGCAAAAGATTTGATAGAAGGTATAGAATTAGCTTCACAATATGAATTTGAGCAAGAACCATTCATGCAAACTTTAGAATCTGAACAAGAATCTCTAAAAAAACTTGCTAATCTTCTAACAGCATTAGATCCAGGCGATGATTCAGTGATATCACCATTGACTGAGAAACTTATGACTTTGGGTGATGATATCCCTTCGATACCCGAACAACAGTCGATCATGGATGAAGGATTAACTGAAGAAGAATTAGAAGAGGTTCACGCATTTAGATCTTCAGTGTCGCGCTTGGGAGGTGTTCTTTCTGCACCAGAGGACGAAGAAGATACTGCACAATTTGTTTCATCAATAAAGAAAACAATAGCTCATGTTTCAGATGAAAAAGACATTGAACCTGAAGAAAAATCAGCTCTGACAAAGATGATAGAAGCTGAGTCTGGAGAGGTAGAAAAACCTCCTGTTCAATCTGATGACGTTCAAAACATTATAACTCACCTTGAATCCAAGAGACAAAGAGCTTTAGAAAGAATTCAGCAATTAGAACAAGCTCTTAATTCAGAAAAAATAGATGAAGAAGAATGGCAAGAACTAAGAATAAAAGCTGAAAAGCATGTTTTAAGGATCGAAGATACATTAGATGGTTATAGACGATATAAAAAGAAAATTCAGAGTTAGTTCTTTAAGATGGAATGACAGATGCAAGGCTTAGTTCATTTCTACTACGGTGACAGGATAAAG
>JAGXNV010000092.1 GCA_019894795.1 Candidatus Heimdallarchaeota archaeon
ACCTAAAGTTTTAGCAAAACGTTCTGCACCCTCTCCAACTAAGAATGCATGAGGAGTGAGATCCATAACTTTTCTAGCAATTGAAATAGGGTGACGGTAATTTTTTACTGCAGCTACTGCACCTGCCTTTCTCGTTTTCCCATCCATTATTGATGCATCTAATTCAACAATCCCCAATAAATTTGGAAATCCGTTAAAACCGACAGTTATGTCATATGGATTATTTTCAATTAATTTAATGCTTTCTTCGACTGCATCAAGTGCAGATCCTCCATCAGCTAACATACTAAGTCCAGTAGGTAAACCCACATTACTGTTTCGAGTTCCACAAATGGCATAATCTACTTTCATTATTTTAGCAATTATTACCTAACATAAAAAAATATCCTATTCACATCTGAAGATAAAATTATTAAATACTCCCAAAATTGAATGTTGGAAGGTGTTCTAATGGAAAAGACAAAATTAATTGGATATGCATCTGCAATCCTAGGAGGATTGTCTTTTGGTACTATTCCTGTCTTTTCTGCTACTTTGAGAGACTTAGGAGCATCAAGTTTTGAGCAATCTGTTATGAGATTATTTTTTGGTGCAATCGTAGGACTGGTAATTATTTTGCTTTTCATGCCATTTCAACCAAAAATGGTAAAACAAAGTATGCGATTTACAGGTCAAAGAGGTTACATGCTTCAAGGATTAATTCTTGCAATTATGATTATATTGTATTTATCTTCTATCGTCTTAGGTACTCCTGCAGGGGAAGCCGCGCTTCTTATACAAGTCCATCCTTTTGTTACCTTAATTCTAGGTTGGATTTTGTTTAGAGAAAAAATAACTATATCAAAAGTAGTCGCATTAGTATTTGCACTTGGGGGATTAATACTGTTAGTACACCCGTGGGATTTAGATTCTTTCCTTTCATCAGCTGTTGGTGATGCACTTGCATTATTGTTGGGTATCTTATATGCGGGATATATTATGACTAGTAGATGGAATAACAAGAATATCAGAGGAGTTACCCCAATAGTATCTGTTTCTTGGATTCTGATTTGGACATTATTAATTGGGTTACCATTCTTGTTCATAATGAGATTGTTTAATCTTCCCTCGATAATAATTGGTTTTTCCTTTGAAAATATATTTATACCTAAAATCTTATTGAACGGGATTTTGTTAGCTGTGATAGGTGGACTAGTTCCATATGGTTTCATTATGATGGCGTCTAGATACTTAGAGGCATCTAGAGCTTCTATTTTATTGCTTTCAGAACCAGTTGGTGCTATGGTTTTAGCTTATCTCTTCTTACATGAAGCTATTACACTATGGTATCTACTAGGTGGATTTGCAATTATATGTGCAGTTGTTATAACTATTTTAGCGAAGAGCAAAGAAGAGATAATAATAACTGAAAGTCTAGAAAAAATCTGAAAACATAGTTTTAATAACACTTATGAAACAGCTACTATAGTATGTCAGAATTCATGGTAAAAACAGTTAACATGTCTAAGGATTTCAAGATAACAAGAGCTGTTGACCGAGTTAATATTGAGATTCCAAAGAAATCAATCTATGCTCTACTAGGGCCCAACGGGGCCGGAAAAACAACCTCAATCAGAATGATTCTTGGACTATTAAAACCTTCAAATGGAGAAATTTATGTAAATGGTTTTAATGTATCAGAAAATCCAAAATCAATAAGAGGTCAAATCGGTTTATTACCTCAATTTTCAGCTGCATATTACGATCTAACTCCTATGCAAAATATTAGATTTATCCTTGAACTGAATAATCTTTCTTTTGAAGTTGTGAATAGTAAAATGTCTAAATATTTTGAGAAACTTGACATAAAACCAGATTTGCTTCACAAACCGTTTACTAAACTGTCTGGGGGAGAACAAAGAGCTATCTCTTTTATTATGGCAGTAATTACTGACAAAGAGTTTTTGATTCTAGATGAGCCTACAAGCGGTCTTGATATTTCTAGAGCAAAATATATCCGTTCTATTATCAAAGATTTAGTTGAAGAAGAAGGTAAAACTATTCTACTATCTTCTCATATTGTGTCTGACTTAGAAGAGCTAGCTGAATATTGTGGTATTCTTAAGCAAGGTAATTTGATTTTCCAAGGTAATAAGGAAGAAATCATTAAGACTTATTCACCTGAAGTAAATGATTTTGAGGATGCAATAGTAAATGCTTTCCAATCTCCGATCGAAGCAAAAGGCGCAATTCCAGAGGTGCTGTGATGAAAGAAGATAAATTTAAACTCTACCAGTTGAAGGCATTACTAAAAAAAGATATCTCACTTCTCTTCAGAAAAAGAGTAGCAATTTTCATTTTTGGTGGTCCATTCATTCTGATGTTCCTTCTGATTGGCCTACCTGCACTTTTTACATCTCAAGAAGCAATTACTCTACTAGTATATAATGAGGATACGGGATATACGGATATTAATATTGGTGAATCTGTAATAGGTAATCTTTCTCTTTATTTTGATAATGATGAAACAATTGACGTTAAAATAACAAATAACTTTACAGAGGTTCTATTTACGAGGGAATTAGGTTATTACATCCCCTCCAACTTTTCTGAACTTGTATTTACAGGAGCTCCTGTTACATTCACAATTGATGCTACACTCTCTCCTTATACTTCTGTAACATTTGGAGTTGTTAAAACAATTGCATATAATGTCATGGTTACATATCTAGCCAATAGAACTATACCTCCCCTCCAAAATTTTGAATTACCCCCCGAATCTATCCCTGAAGAGCAACTCCTTGGACCGAAAGCTGCTGCAATCGCAATGCCTTTGAGTTATATGATTTTCTTACTCATAGCCTTAAATTCAGGATCTTATTCAATTATTGGATTTGCAAGAGAAAAAAGAATGCGAACTATGGAAATATTGTTATCTTATACTCATAAGCACAGTTATCTTGTAATATCCAAAGTAATAACTGGTTTAGTTGCGTCTCTTGGATCTACCTTATCATATGTTCTCGGAATAGTTCTTGGAACTCAGTTGTCGGGGAGTGATACTAGTGGATTGCTAGCTGTGTTTGGTTTAAATCTTGATACTCTAGGTGTTGGAGATATCATAGTAAGTTTGATTTTTGTTATTACAGCTCTACTGATTTCTACACTGATTACTATGGCAGTTGACTGTAACTTAACCCGAGAAGCATCCGAAAGAATTAGTCCGCTAATTTCAATTGGGTTAGCAATGTTTTTCTATTTCGTAGTACTAATGAATCCTTTTGCAACTTCATCAGCTTTGCTAATAAATCCGTTTTATTGGTGCTATAGATTAGGATTATTGCTGATAGCAGGAATATTCAGTACGGAAATATTCCTTTATTTTGCCTTAATTATAGGTTTGATTGTACTCTTAATATTCCTTGCAACAAGAGGTATACAGAAAGAAAAGAGCCTTTATCTAGATTAGACTAAACTTCTCTTTCAACTATTTTTTCCCTTTTTCAATTTCCAAGATAAATTTTGACATCTTACTTGCAGTTTCACGACTATGTGTTTCTTGAAAGTTTAAGACATTTTCAAATATTACATTCGGTATTCTTTTTGTGATTTCTTCGCTTTGTTCATATGAATGCATTTTGTCATTAGATGCTGCAAAAATATATACCGGGAACTCAAAGCTTGAATAATCAACTTCTGATTTGTAATTGAATAATTCAATTGCACATGCTTTCATCCTTTTGGGAATTCCAGTTTCCAAGTTTCTTTTGTTGAGATAATATGTTCCAGGATCATTTACCATATCTGTTCTATAATGTTTTAAGATCAACTTAAGTAAAGGTAAGATTGGATAATACAACCAAGCTGGTGCAAATCGAAATAATATTTTCATCCATCCAGAAAAACTGAAAGTTTCAGCTGGACTAATTAAAATCATTCCTTTAGGTGCTTTATAGCTAGTTTTCATATACAAAGCGGCGATCTCTGCTCCCAATGAATCACCAAGTAAATAGAAACCTTGTTCATTTAGATTGTAGTATGTAATTACTTTGTTTAAATCTTCTGCAAATGTTTCCAATTTGTAATCAATCTTTTTCTTTGAGTGTTTAGCAGTATTTTTTTCTCTTGATTCAATATGATAAATATTTGCAATTTTTGAAAGCTCATGATCAGAGTTTATCCAACCTAGGAAATGTGAACAAAGTCCAGGAACAACTATAACATTAATTTTGCTTTCTTTATTTTCACTAGGAATTTTAAAAATTCTAAGAAGAAGACCTTCCTCTACCTTGACATAATCAATCTCAAGCCAAGTGAAAATGGAATAGTCAATTTCTTTGATATTTGAAAGATGCAAATTGTCGTCTAGTTTCTCTTCAAGCATTCTCAATCAAACCATTTTTTTCTAACTTATAAAATTATCAGTCTTTATTAAGAAGTTAAATTAGAAAATAATCGATTACTATCGAGATGACTTGAACAATTAGAATCATGATTAGTACATAGAAGTATTGAATTCTATAAGCTAAGATCTCATCAGTTGTTAAATCAGCAACTTCTTGACGTTCAGTTTTTTTTCTGAATCTAACTGCATATACAGCCAATATAACAGTCAAAACTATGTATACAGCTGTTACAATATAATCTCTTGTTAGAATATCTCTTACAAAGAACCGCCACAAATTATAAATTATTGCTGAAATAAAGAAGGAGAACCCAATGGTTAAAGGTATGACATGCTTTTTATTCTGTTCATCCCAGAATGAAACAACATCACTACCGCAAAGAGGACATTGTAATTGACTTTGAACAGTCTTCTTTGTGATGAAACGCATATAAGAAACTTTTTTTTCACATTCTAAGCAATAATGACTCCTTTGCAAAAACTTCATAGAGGCTGTTTTTTATCTATCAATTTAACCTTTTCGACACCACTTTCATCAAGCTTCTTCTTTTCGTTAATTGAAAGAAACAGTGTGGGCAAAATAGCAATAAATCGTATGGCAGCTATGATTAATAAAGAGATTTTTAGAGCAAAAGCACTATTATACGCATTCAAGAAACCATCATATAGGAACCCCCCAACAAATGCACCAAAGAATGATACAATACCTGTCATTAAATTATATGTACCTGAGTATGCTCCTTTTGTTTCTTCCTTAGAAAGATGAAGAATTTCTGAACTAAGTGTTACTGTCAAAAAACCATTACCTAACCCACCAAACACATTGGCTACTAATATTATAGTCCAAGTATACGAATAAGCTAAAATAACCGGAACAAGACTAAAACTAATGAAACCTAGAACAAGTGTAAACCTTCTCCCTATTTTATCTGCGAAAAATCCACAAATCCATTGACCAAAAGCAATGAATACTGCAAATACAACTGACATAATAGCCAACTGTGTGTTAGTAGGATTAACGCTTGCATTAACAATTGGAGATAGGGGCCATAAAAAGCTCATTACGAACCACCATGTCATTGTTATACCTGTAAATTTCAAGAATTTTCTATCCTTCATAGGTTCCCAAAATGATGATTTTTTTCTATTTTTTTTATTAGCATTTGTTTCAGAAATTAGAATGGATAAAATAGCCGCCATTGCAAAGAAAAGCGCACCTATCAAAATCATCACTCTATATTTTTTCAAGATATCAAAAGGTAAGAAATCGGTTAGAAAGCCTAATAGAAGAAGGATCATCGATGAAAAGAAAGAACCAATCATACTAATCTGACTAATTATTTTGGTTCGAGTTTTTTCAGTAGAGATATCTCCTAATAGTGCATTCCATGTGGGAATTACCATACTTATACCTAAAGAATAGATTGCGATTACAACCATGAATATAATGGGAGACGATAAAAATGCGATCACAGCTGTTGATATAGAAGCTATAACAAACCCTGTAATTAACACGAGTTTTCTACCTATTTTATCTGACATTTTACCAAAAAATGTTTGAAAGAGAGCTGACCCTAGATTTTGTATTGCTGTGATGAAAGCCATCATCAAGGCAGTTGCTCCAATCCCTACTGCAAGAATAGTTGCATAGTTAAAATAAAAATTCTGACCCCCAGTATTAGCAATAGCTAAAACACGTGTTAGTATCTTTTGCTTCTTCGTCAGTGATTCAGCGTTACTAGTTTCATCTTTTTCTTGTATCAAGGTAGCCATTTCTCTTTTTACCAATTGGTTTAAAAATTAATTTGTTTAATGTAGTATTATTCGACTAGAAAAAATACTTTTGCCTAAACTTACTGTTATTTTATTTAAATTAACAGTGCTTACAGAAACTTTAAAAATGTTCTTCCTTCATCGATGAATAACTAATGTGGCTACTTGAGGTTATTAAATAATGAAAGTTTCAAAAAAATGGCAAAACTTATTCTTCGCTGTAATTGTAATTGGTTTACTCAGTGTTAACACGCTATTAAGTGTTAATAGTAATATCAAGTTTCAACCTCCAGTCTCTGGTGTGTGGACAATTACAGATCAAGAAACCATTAATAATGAAAATATTATAATTAACGGTTCAATTATTATTGAAGATTCAGGTGAATTATCTATTATTGATTCAACAGTAACTTTTACAGTTAATGAAACATCAAATTTGGATGTTAATGTTGCTGGTACTTTAATAGTTGATAACAGTACTCTTACTGTTTCAAATGCTCTTTATAATTTCACCATAACAGCTGTTGAAGGATCTACAATAACTATTACTGATAGTACTGTTGATTTCTTAATGTTTTCAAGTGAAGAATCAGATTCAACTGATGAATCAGTTGTAGCTATAGATAATAGCTATTTTAATGCTTACAAACAATTTGATATTGAGGATTCTTCGATAGTTTCTATAATAGACAGTTTCTTTGATGTTGGTGAAAGCGTAGTTTCTGTTATCAATCCTGGAACAATAAATCTTATTGGAAATACAATCGAACAGAAAGGTTTTGAAGTGATTAATGCAAATTATGCTACAATCGAAAGCAATCTCTTTAACCTTATTGATGAAACTGCATTGTATTTGGATAATTGTAAATATGTAAATGTTACCTCTAATCAGTTTACAAACTCACTTTTAGGTATATATGTTGAAGATACAGCAGCAAATCTAACTCGAAACAATTTTGATACAACTGAAATTGGTGTAGAATTAGTAACATCTCATAATAGCGTACTTTCTGAAAATACATTTGTATCTGTAATTGATACAGGTATAGAATTAGATGATTCAGACTACTTGATATTAGAACGTAATCAGTTTAATCAAAGTAACAGAGCTTTATACGCTTATAAGTCAACAATTACTTTCGATGACAATATTTTGTTCGACTTACAAGAAGGTATACTGATGACACTTTCTGATTATTCAGTCATTAGTAACAATAACTTAACAAATATAGTAGAATTTGGTATAGATATCTCTAGTACTCGAAACGCAGATGTAATAAACAATTACTTTATGAACATCACATCTGCAGCCCTAATGGAATCTTGCAGAACTGGACTTATTGAAGGTAATAATTTCTATAATGTTAAAGAAGGTATAAGTGTTATTTCTTCTAGAGAAGTTGAATTGCTTGCTAATATTGTAGAAAATACAATAACAGGTTTTTATCTAGAACAAACCAAGGATGCTGTCTTAACCGCCAATGGTGCTATTAACGCTGTATACGGTATTAGTTTATGGTCAATGAATGACGTTATACTTGCCAGTAATGGTGTATTTGATTCTACATATGGTATTAGTATTTGGTTTTCAGAGAATGTCAAATTACTAGGTAATCAAGTTAATACTTCAGATATAGGAATAGTTGCCAGAAACTCAATCTCTCTTTTAATTAAGAACGGTGATTATAGTTCTCTTGACTATGGATTACAAATTCTGAACTGTGATGATGCAATCATCTTCGGAAATACATTTGATTCAATTGTCCTTGATGCGATTTTCCTAAAAGAAAGCAATGATTTCAAAGTATATTACAATAATTTCTACACCGTTGGAAACTATGCTGATATCGAGAATTGTATAGGTAGATTCGATTTCAATTTAGACAACGTAACGGTTGTAGGAAACTACTTTGATGGAGTTTCTGATGTTGAAGTTTTGATTGACCAAGTTGTTATTGGATTACTAACTGTAGATATAATTGATCATGCTCCTCTCAGTAGATCTTATGTAGTTAAACCAACTATAGAGTTCGTATCCAGAGAAATTGAAGTTCCTGATGATACAATGGAGGTCACAATTGATACACAGGTATTCGTTCCCTCTGGTGTTGATGTTTCAGTCTTCTTGGATATTAATCTTAATGATGAATCTGAATGGAATTCACTAGATATCAGTTCATCCGAAGAACCAATTGGTTCAATTGGAACGATCAATCTCTATGTAGGAACAATTTCCGCTCAATTGTACAATTTCATTGTGACTTACAGAATTAGAATTGAATTTATTGATGGTTTAGAGACTATTGAAGTGTTTTCTGAAAATAATACCTATGTTGTTGCAACCTCCTTAGTGACTCCTATTATCATCTATGAACCCTTAGTTTATACCACAATAATCAATGATGATGATGTAGAGACAGATGTATCAACTGAAACATTCTTTGATGAATATGAATACTATATACAAGTGCGTATCCTCAATAGAACAGATTTCGAAATCATTGATGGTAAAAGACATGTTAATCTGACTTGGACAGTATTTGATCCTGCTGATAATTCTAGTGAGAGTTTTTCAACATTTATGTTATATAACTCAACAATAGATTTCTATTCCTACAAGTTTGAAACATTCTTCGATATTGGAGTAGCAATTGATTATTTCATTCTAGCTGTAGATGTTAATGGAACAATTCATAGAACAGTACATAACTATACAATAGTAATAGAGTCAGTCACAGGTGCAGGATTTGATGCAATCACTCTATTAAGTATTGGTGGATTTCTGCTGCTTATTCAGGCAATTGTTGTCATACGACGTCGAAGAAGAACTGAAGAATAGACTTCATTTCTTTTCTTTTCTTTTCTTTTCCTTTCCTTTTTGTTTTACAAAGTTGTGACCTTTGCTTAAATAACAACATAAATAAGTAATCATTTGTTTGTGAGATTGACCTGTATGCATGGACTACCTAAAGGAAAACGAAAAGTTTTCAGAAGAGAAAATTTGATTCAACAACTTGTTCTGGGATCAGTAATAGTTGCATGTTTTGTTTATGTATTTGGTTTTACAGACAATTTTATCCTTAAACTAATTGCAGGAATAGCTTTAGCAATCGTTGCAATGGTTATTTTTTCATATTATATGATTGAGTTCTTTACAGGACGAGGTTATACAATTGCAAGTGCATTCAATGAAGCAATATATTTAGTGTTAGGAATACCGATACTAGTTATTGCTGCAGGATTCTTACCCGCTAGTATCTATATCTCATTTTTTGCAGGAGATAATACAACCTATGTAAGAGTAGGTCTATATGTTGTTATAGGCATAATAGAGATTTTCGCAATTCTTTTTCTTGTCAACCGTTACCTAAGAGAAAGACAGATGAATATAATTCAGTACCTAAAATATATCTTTGATTTCAAAGCAAGAGCTGAAGAGCAAAGAAAGTTCCAAGACCGTGCTGATCAAATTGATGATTTTTATGATGGTTTAAATAAAGTCAGTGATAAGCTAGCAAAGAAGATGGAAGAAAGAGCTATGGGATTCAAAGAGTTTGACTTTAGAGAGAGAGCTAGTCAATTAGGATTGAGAAAAACTACAGAAGTTAAATGTTGGAACTGTCAAGCAACTAATGAAAAAGATTCTTTATTCTGCTCAACTTGCAGTACATCCCTAAAGAAAGAGTAATAAGTTGCCTTTTTTACTTTGTTCGATAATCGCAGACATACTTGTTTCTCGAGGTAACTGAAATTGAAAACAAAAGATATTCATTCAAGCTTACTAATTATTTTTGATTTTGATGGTGTTTTGGTTAATTCTAAGGATGCTTATGCCGCTCAAATGAAGGACACTATAGAAAACATATCTAAAAAGACTTTGTCATTAAAAATTCTCAGTAGTCGTGTGGGAAACACTGATCAAAAAGATGATTTCAAATATTTTCTACAAACAGAAGATGAAGATGTTATATCAGAAGCTGTGAAAATGTATGACGAACTTACTCCTAAGTATGAGCATATGCGCACCCTTTATCCAGGAATTAGAAATATAGTCGAAACATTATTTGATAAACATTATACTGGGATTGTTTCAAGAAAATCGCAGAAGAGAGTGGAGTATTGGTTAAATTTCTTTAAGATACAGAATTATTTTGATTATCCAATTGGGACTGTTGAAAACACAAAGAGTTATGCTATTAAAAGGATTAAGAATCATTATAGTATCTCTGATAAGCGTACATTAATGATTGGAGACACTGAATTTGATATAAAAAGTGCAAAAGAAGCTGGTGTCATCTCTGTTGCAGCTACATACGGATCCAGTAATCCAGATGAATTGATTAAACTACAGCCTGACTATATAATAG
>JAGXNV010000093.1 GCA_019894795.1 Candidatus Heimdallarchaeota archaeon
TCAATACCAGAGGTTAAATCAATACCAGAGGTTAAGAAGGAAGAGGAAACTCCTAAGAAGGAAGAAGCTCCTAAGAAACCAGCTGTCAAGAAAGAAGATGTTGCAGATCTTGATATCTCTTTGATTAAAGGTATTGGCGCTAAAACTGCCATGCTTTTGAAAGAAAATGGTTTTGATACAGTTGGTAAGATTGCTAAAGCAACCTCCGAAGAACTTTCAAAGGTACCCGGTGTTGGTCCTGCTACTGCTTCTGCTATGAACAGTGAAGCTAAAGTTTTGCTTTCTAAAAAAGCAGAGGAGAATAAGTAGGTGAAGTGTGATGAGTACAGAAGAGAATACTGAAACAAAAACTGATGCAAAGGTAGAAGAAAAAGCTGAAAAGAAAGAAGCAAAGAAAGCAGAAAAGAAAACTGATGCAAAAGTAGAAGAGAAGGTAGAAAAGAAAACTGAAGAAAAAACAGAAACTTCAAAATCTGATCAACCCGAACGACCAAGGATTAGAAGAGAATCTAAACACGGTGTCGCTCATATCTTTTCAAGCTATAATGATACAATCATCCACATAACAGACATCTCAGGTGCAGAAACTTTCAGTCGTAAAAGTGGAGGAATGTTTGTGAAAGCAGACAGAAATGAATCAAGTCCTTATGCAGCAATGAAAGCAGCAAACGCAGCAGCACAAGAATCGCAAGCAAAAGGGATATATCAGCTGTATGTAAGATACAGGGCACCAGGAGGACATAAAAATAGAACTCCAGGACCAGGAACACAAGCAGCATTACGTGCACTGAAAAGATCAGGAATGAGAATAATAAGACTAGAAGATGTAACCCCACTTCCACATAATGGTTGTAGGAGAAAGGGTGGCCGTAGAGGCCGTAGAATGTAGTTTTACTCTTTCACTTTTTATTTTTATTTTTGTAATATTTGGGTTTATTAATCATTTTCCCTATTATATTTTTGATTGTTTTGAATCTAGAATATGAAAAGAAAACACATTTATGTAAAATATGTAAAAAATCCTTCAATCGTAGATATCATTTGAATAGACATGTTGAGACAGTTCATAAAAGCAAAAGAACCTACAAATGTCCTACATGCAATTTTTCAGCATCAAGAAAGGATAGTTTGGATAGACACATTAACCAGATGCATACACAAGAAAAAATAGTCTCTTGTGATGAATGTGGAATGCAATTTAAGCAATCTGGCAATTTGCTAAGACATAAACAGACTGTCCATTTAAAGAAGAAACTTGAATGCCCACATTGTGGTTCTCTCTATTCTCGGAAAGATAGTTTACGACGACACATTAGTTCTGCACACAATTGAACAATCAGGTGATAATATTAGCTCTAAAAACAACAAATCAAAATTCAAATGTGAGGAATGTGGAAAGGAGTTTGCAAGAAAAGATTCATTACAAAGGCACAAAAAATCCATTCATTTGAAAGTAAAATTTGAATGCCCACATTGTGATTATTCAGCTGCTAGAAATGATTATCTGAAAAGACACATAAATAGTATACATTTGAATTTACGGAAATATGTTTGTGAGATTTGTGGAGAGGGATTTAATCAATCGGGAACATTGAACAGACATATACTTACCATCCATGAGAAAAGGAAACCTTACGAATGCACACAATGTAATACTGTTTTTTCGAGAAAAGATCAACTTCTACGTCACACTCAAACAGTACATGAAAACATTAGAAACCACATCTGTAACGAATGTAGAGCAACATTTCAATTATCACATCATCTAAAGGATCATATCACTTCAATGCACACAGATAAACGCCAACACATCTGTGAAGAATGTGGTTTTGCCTTTAAACTCCGAACCCACTTAATTGATCATGTCAAAGTTGTTCATCAAGGTCTTCGCCCTTATGCCTGTGAAGAATGTGACTCCTCGTTTCCTCATGCACGTAATCTCAAACAGCACATTATTTCTGTTCACACTGATGATCTACCTTATGTTTGTAAGAAATGTAAGAGGGGTTTTGCTGACCCTAGTCATCTGTATAGACATGAACAAGCTGAGGCTTGTTGGTTTACTACTACTACTGCTTACAAATGGGAAGAGCTTTGTAAAGAGATAGCTGAGGTTCTTTTGGAGGGTAAAAATTGGGAATGGAAACCTACTATAGAAACGCCTGAGTTGGTTGAGCAGACTAGAGTGCAACCTGAGATAGTTATCTACAATGATGATGGTACGATGGATTTTATCGATGCTAAGAGGTCTACTTATGCTATCTTCAAGGAGAAGGATCTGGTAGTGTATCCTAAAGTGGCTAGGAGGGTGGAGTTCTGGTGCCTCTACGGTAAGACTGAGGGGATGTTTGAAGAAGAGGAAGGAGTAGAAGTAATATCTAGTTCTGAGATTATTGAGGAGTTAGAGAAGAAAAGAACAAAAGAGGATGTAATTTCAGTAGATAGCTTGATCATGAAAATCAGTATGTTGAAGAAAGGATTAGATTTTGACGGGCAGATAGTACTTACTAAATACACAGAAGAAATTAATGAAATAACCTAAAGGCCGTAGAATGTAGTTCTACTCTTTCACTTTTTTCTTTTATTTTTGTAATATGTAGGGGGAGTTATACTTCAAAAAGACCAATTTAAATAACTCGGAGACCATAGCTATTCTAATCTACGATTCAGAATTGATATTGGAATGGAGTCTATTATTGAGAAAGTAGTATTTTGAAATCTTCTGGGGCTATACTTGTGGTTTTGTCTGCAATATCTCTCATTTCCAAATAATGGCCCCCCATACTCGCGTCTGGACATCTGATATTATACTGCCTGTATCTGACGAATGCTGTGCAAAGTGCACCATATATTGTAAAAGATTGCAAACTATCCATTTCTCTATTACTGAGATGGCGAACAGAGAGATACCCCCTAAGTAATTCCTTCATCTTGATAAAATCCAGTTTGCCATCCACTCTGCAGCTCCCCACAAACGCCATACCAATATCCATTGCATAAGGGGCAATACAAGCCTCTTCGAAGTCAATTAAGTAGTATTTATCACCCACAATAACATTATCAGCAAAAATATCTGAGTGAATAACTCCCTGCGGAAGATCCATAGGTGGGAGATCAAAGGAATACAACCAAGATTTAAACTCCGAGTTCTTCCAGTGATCTGTCTCGAACCAGTGAGCATGCCCGTAGGGATGATCAAAAGGTAATTGCGGATCTAGGTCAAGGCTATGTAGTTGAGCGATTATACATCCGAGTTCAAATACGCTATCTGACGAGGAAAGAATAGATCCAGGTATGAATTTTTTCAAAATAACTGGATATCCCTTGTAATCAACCGAATGGCTACCGTCTTCTGAGACAATAAGTTTGTTGGTTGGAAAATGTGCGACATTCAGTTGGAGAACAAGATCAAGCACAACCTCGATCTCCTCATGAGATTTCTCATTACAGACTTTAAGAACAAACTCTCCACTGCTACTCTTCAGGAGGTAGGATGTATTGTACTCACCCCCATGTATGTACCTGAAATCATATACATAACAAGCAAATTTTTCAACAATAATAGTAATGGTCTTGAAGTCAAGATTACTCAAGTTGGTCATCTAATCCCCTTTATGTGATTCTATATGGTTTCACTGGATCGAAGTCGATGAGAAGAATATCTCTCCATCCTTTTCGTAGACCATCTTTTGATTCTATAGGAGAGACTCCATGAAAGATTTTATCATCACTGAATATCGATCGATCGTTTAAATATGTGATTGTCATATCATAATTAGGTGATTTTTTTAACGGTTTCTTTCATTTTTTACTTCATTTTTAATTTTTTTTTAAATTTCACTTAATTTCTCTTGGTAACATTTTTTATACTGTAATATCCTAGCATGTTCTAATTAATCTCAATATCGATTTATCTCGAGTTAACTACACCTTTCATCGTAAACCTTTGTTAATAGGTGGTAATGCTATGGAGTATCATGGTCTCCGTAAAGCAGGTGATGATGTAGATTTTGTTGTAGCTCTTGAAGATTATGAAGGTTTAGTAGAGGTTTATCCCGAACCAAAAAATCATGTAGATATCTGGGGTGATCTTGGAGTTAAATTAAGTGAGTTAGAGTTTTGGAAATGGATTTGTCAATTCGATTACGAATTTCTATCAGAGAGAGCAATAGAGAAAGAAGAATATCTTATCATATCTCTAGAAAAACTACTTTTCATGAAAGCCATAGCAATGAGTAAAAGGAAATATCGCAAGGATTTGAAATTGATTGTCCAGAAGTTTTTAGATGATAAGTATGAAAACAATGAAGAGTGGAAGGCTAAATATTTGAAGAATAATAAGTAAGCTACTCTGCGATGTTATCTCTCAATTCTAGTAATCTTTCGTATTGCCAAATAAGTTCCTTAGAATCAATTTTCACAGCATAATTTGCAGCGTGGATTGCATGTCCAGCAACATGTGCAGTAGCAGCTGCATGCCCTGCTGCACGAGCAACTGTACAAGTGACATCCTCTTCAACTTCACGAGCAGCAGCGTGGGCCGCAAATGCTGCAGAACGTGCATCACTAACAGACAATTCTCCATCCACCCATGCTCGAGCTGCTTCTATAGCTTTTCTAGGTCGATTATCATTTGGATATTTCTCCTCAAAATAGGATAATACATGCTCTGCACAATCACTAGCCCAGATTACTAATGTCTTTTTGTCCATAGTGATTACAATTTCAGCAATCTTCTTCCTTAAATCATCATCCCTAATCTTCTTCATCTTGGTCTTCTTCTTCTTCATCTGTACGAATAATTTCTTTAATTTTCAATCGTCTAGTAAATGCCTCATCAATGTTATCTTTTAGATTTGAAGCAAGAATCACTAGCCCTTCATATTCTTCTATTCTTTGTAGCAACCAACTAACTTCTTGGTTTGCATATCTATCGTGTGCATCTGAAACTTCTGTTCTTTTCCCAAATAATGCATCTGCTTCATCAAAGAAAAGAATCCAATCTTTATTTTCCGCTTTAGCAAAAACTTTCTCAAGATTCTTCTCTGTTTCACCAATATATTTGTTTGTTAAGGCTGCTAAATCTACTCTGTAAAGAGGTAAAGACAATTGAGTAGCAAGATAGGTAGCAGCTAAGGTTTTTCCTGTTCCAGAAGAACCAGAAGTAAAAAGGATACGTATCCCTGATAACGAAGATGATTTAAGTTCATTGTTTATCAAAATATCAATTCTGGATTTAACTTTGGTAGGAGGTTTCACCCTTTTCTTGAATATTCTTCTGTAAAGTGAAGGTATTCTTTTCATAAATTTTCTTCTAATCATAAGAAAAAAAACACTCTGACTCATTTAAATATGCTCTCTCTCCCAAACTTTTTTCTATTACCACGTCTCTTTATGCTTGGGTCTATTTTATGTCTATAGAAAGAGTTAGAGAAAATGTTTATGCAATTACAGATGGAAGTACCCGAGGCAATGTCTGTGCTTATGTCCTCCCAACACAAATTGTTTTTGTTGATTCAGGAATGCATATTCCTTTGATGAAGAAATTTAGAGAGTATATTGAAAAAGAAACTGGGAAAAAGGCTTCTACTCTTTTTATAACACATGAGCATGGAGATCATGTGTTTGGCAACCAAATTTTTGAAGACTGTGAGATAATCACTTCAGAATCTACAAACAAGGCAATGGTTGAAGCACTAGAGAATAACTGGACTCCTGAGAACCTTGAGGAATGGAAAAAGAATGCTGAAGATTCTACGGCTTTAGAAGGATTGAAGATTGTTATGCCAACAAAAACCTTTGCAGAAGAGTATGAATTAACTGATGGGGAAGTAAAGGTTATAGTCAGACGAACAGGAGGCCATACAGAAGGTTCAAGTTATGTTTACTGTCCCCAATACAAAGTACTTTTTGCAGGGGACAACCTGTTTAATCATAGCTTTCCATGGGGTGGTACTCCGACTGCTAATCCTTTAAAATGGATAAGAGCGTTGCAAGAATATCTATATCTATCAATAAATATAGAACATTATATCCCCGGTCATGGTTCAATATCAGGAACTGAACCTTTGGAAGAGTTTCTAGAGTATCTTAACAAAGTTATCACTCTTATGAAAGATATGATAGCAGAAGGGAAAACTGAAGAGGAAATTTTGAAACAAGCTGACGAAATAGAGTATTATCCCCCTAGAAGAGAGGAATGGAAAGATTTGACGTTAAAAAAATGGTATGATGTTTTATCAAACTAATCATTTTTTCCAACACAATCATTTTAGGTAGTTCTTCGCGGAGATACTTCTTAGAAAAAAGGAAATTTTGTCAGATATTTATTTGAGACCTTTTAGTGGTTACTCACAATAAATAGATAATCTGATAAGAGTGATGCAAACAGATGACCCCGAAGAAGAAATGAAGAACGACTTCCCCTTCTGAGCCCCCGATAGGGGGTTCTTCTTCCTTCTGATAACTCAATAAACAAATTTTAAATATTAGCAAATTAGGTCGTTTTTGTTTGTGTTGAAAGATGTATGAAATAGATTTTACTCCAAAAATAAGTGAAATTGGCCTTAATGAAAAAGTTAAGTTTACAGCACTGATCGATTATATGCAGCATGCAGCATACACTCATGCTGATATATTAGGAGTGGGGCACCATCAGATTTTTCACAAAAATTTGACTTGGTTACTTCTAAGATATGCTGTGGAAGTTATTCGTTACCCGGTTCTAGATGAAAAACTCAAGGTGATTACATGGGTAGCAGAATCTGATAGCCCAAAATTCACTTTGAGAGATTTTGAGATTTATGATGAAAAAGATAACATCATTTGCAAGGCAACAACAAGCTGGTTACTCTATAATTATAGAAAAAGGCAAATCGTCAATTTTGTAGATTATTGGTCAAATTATGATGCAAAGGAAAAAAGAGCTATTGATTATGACTTTCCCAAACTTAAACTACCTCAAAAGATTGAAACGAAGAAGATAATCAAAGTAAGACTACATGATCTTGATATCAACGGGCATGTTAATCATAGAATGTACATTGAATGGGTGATTGAAGGGATTCCTCAAAAAATCTTCAAAAAGTATGAACTAGAAAAATTGGAGATTAGCTTCAAAGAGCAAGCATTTTACGAAGATGAGGTCATAGTAGAAACAGAAACCAAAAAGCTACAAGAAAACAATCAGATTAAAGGGATACATCAGATAGTGAAGAGTAATAAAAACAAACTTGTAACAAAAGCAGTAACACTTTGGAAATTACAGGAATAACAAGAACTGTGTAAACATAATTCCTGGGAGCAATATTTCATTCTCTGGAAGTAGATTTATATTGTAGTTTGCTATTAACAACTCATGGGGTACGCAGGAATTACTTTTTTGTTATTTGCAGCATATTTACCATTACTCTGGATTGTTATCCGTTTGGGTATGGCTAAACAATTTGGTTACAAAATCGCTCCATTTGCACTCTCTATATTTTTATTAGGAGTGTGGGTAGTAGGTTTTATAAGCAGAACAATGTTAGTTGGAGCTCTTGAGCATCTGATATATGCAGGAGCTCTATCTATACTCGCAGTAATAATTTTTGAGATAATTAGAGGAAAAGCTAGGTTTCTTGGAAGATTCAGGAAACGAAACCAGCTTAGTGGAATTATTATAATTATTTTAATTGTCATTGTTGGTGGTAATTCTTTACTGGGAATTAACAAAACAATGGCAAGTGCCAGATACTTTGAGAATATGGTAACATATGATTCAACTAATCTGCCTTTTATCATCATGGACGAAGTCAATGAGATTGATAGAAATATAAGACTAGTTACAAAAGAATTTGCAATAAGCAAAGCAGAACAAAATAAAGCTGCTTTTGGATCTAATGCAGAATTAATGGAAGCTAATGTCATACATGTCAATGATTCTATTTATTGGTGTATGATTTATGCGCCTAAGACGTCTGCGCAATTCTGGACACCTAGACAATTCAATCATGCATGGGGATTAATATTAGTCGAAGTAAATAATCCAAATGCTGAACCAGTTGTCATTCAATTTCCGAAAGGTGACTTCAATTATGCAGATGGGCTCTGGCGTAATCACAATGTTGTTCTTAAGAACTACCGTCGTGATCAAGGAGCAAAATATTGGCGTTCTTACCCTGCATGGACGGGTACAGAATGGGTATATGTAGTTACTAGAACAACCAGAGATGTTTATGGAGCTTGGTATTCTGATGGAATTGATGTTCTTAATATCAAAACAGGAGAATTGATAACCCATTATACGGCGGATGAATTGGCTCTAACTCCTGATTATATCATGCAGATTTATTCTGAAGATCTAATTGAACAAAAATGGATTTGGAACTGGGGTAGTAAAAGAGATACAACTGTTGAAGGTAACATCCGTTTCTTTACTGGTTTCCCATATTACAGTTCAGACAGGATTGGTTTCTATGGAGATGGTGTTGAAGATATTCGTTATGTTAAATATCAGAATTCTACTTTAGCTTTCTTTGCTACACATCCTTATGATTCTTCAGAAACTCTAGCCGGTATAGGAGTGATGACAAAAAGTGATGTCACATATTATGACCTTAGAAATCGAGGATATATTTCAGCAGAAACAGCATCAAAACTTGCAGAGGGTCAACTCACTGCACCTAATGAAGGAAACTATATTGTTCAAATGCCTGTTCCATACACGATTAACACATCAATTGGTTACAGATTAGCTTGGTTTATACCCATCTATTGGCAGAGTGGAACAATACAAAGATTATCTCATGTTTGTGTAATCGATGCGCTGGATTCAAGTTATGTTGCAATAGCAGAAGCCGAAGGATTGTCAGGTTCTCAGGTAGTAAAGGAGGCAAGGTTATTGTTCAAATCTTTCTACACAAGCGAAATAATAGAAGACCAATATGAAATTGCACAAATAGATGCTGTAGGTTCTTATGTAGAAAATGGAGATAGTGTTTTCGTCTTCCAATTGAACGATAGTAGAACAATTCGATGTTCTCAAGATTATCTGAACGATACTCACTGGAATCATGTTGTTCTTGCAGATATTGGAAACGACATTAGATATACTTTCACAGAAGATGATAACGGAATATTTTGGGCAACGGAATTCTTTGTTTTAACCTAAACAATATTCCTCTTTTTCTTTTTTTCTTTAATTTCAAGTTTGTTTCACTTAATGCTTAAAAGTGACATGTTAGAATGTTTATAAGAAAACAATATTCTTGCAAAGGGGAAACAAATGAGTGATACCGATAAACAATATGATGTAGTAGGTCTTGGTTCTTGTACTATGGACATGATAGTTTCTGTTGAAGATGTAATGAGAATGGAGCTTACAGATAAACATCTATCTGATAAGAAATATATAGCAATAGAACATTCTTCAAAGCTAAATGTCAATACGCTGAAATTCCATCCTGGTGGTTCTGCAGCAAATATCGCTTGTGATTTGTCTAGTATTGGGTTTAGAACCGCATATATTGGTGGAATAGGCGCTGATCAAAATGGCAAAGCATGTTTGGGGGACATGAAAAACCATGGAGTTGATGTTGCCAGTGTAAAGATTTTCGAAGAGGAATCTACCGCAATTTCAGTTATTATCCAATCTCCTTGGGGAAGGGATAGTTCTATATTAGCATACAAAGGGGCTAATAATCTTTTTTCAGAAAAAGATGTTCCAGAGGATGTGTTATTATCAACAAGATGTTTTGTGTGGACGTCATTGACTTCTGATGGTGGAATAGAAGCTATACAAAAGTGCCTCGAACTAGCTAAGTCAACTAATAGTTTAATTGCTGGAGCTCCTTCAATTTCTATAATAAAAAATAGGTCAGAGGAGGCCATATCTCTGCTAGAAGAGAGCGATATCACAAGTTTGAATGAGGAAGAGATTTTTGCTTTAACTGGAGAAGATGATATTCATAAAGCTATGAAATTTATGTTTAATTTAGGGTTGAAAATAGTTAATGTTACTTTAGGTAAAGATGGACAATGGCTAAGTGATAGTAAAAGTCTAGTAAAGACCAAACCTCCAAAGGTTTTCCCAGCAGATACAACAGGTGCGGGAGATGCAGCTTTTAGTGGAATAATTTATGGAGTGTTAAACAAAAAGAGTTTAGGAGAATCTGCTAAAATTGCAGTATCATTAAGTGCAATGGAAATTGAATCACCAGGTGTGAGAGTGGGTACACCGATAAGCTATGCAGAACTTGAGGATTTCATGAAAAATCACCCTATAATACAAACTGAGGATGACTTTTGATAAATCATTACCATTAGGAAAATGTTGAGTAAGTTATTTCAGCTAATGCTTATTTGTGTAAAAAACACCATTTTGTTACCATGAAATTTGGCATTCACTCGTCGTGTTGGGTTGCACGAGTTTTTTTGCAATTGTTTTTCTGGCGTATTTTTGAGGCGAACGTGCCCTCTACGAC
>JAGXNV010000094.1 GCA_019894795.1 Candidatus Heimdallarchaeota archaeon
ATACAATATCTTTGGTTACCTTTTTAGTGAAAGGTGGTAGTTTGGTGATAGCTGACGATTTTGGGACAGGAGCGCAGATTTTTGATCCGTTGTTCTCGATACTCAATGCATGGGATCAAGTTGCTGCTATTAGCAATGGGGCAATTCCATCATTATTGGATTTATTTGGATTTGGAGGAGAAAACCAAACAGGTGGTCCTGAAACTCTAATTTTTAGTATGCTAGGAATGTTGAAAGGTTTTGCATTTAATGGGTCAGTTCTAATGGATACAGAAACTTATACTACAAACCCAGCTCAACCTCTACTAAGAAACATGGAAACATCTAATCCATTGACAGAAGGTATTTCTAAAGGTTTACAGATGGAGTTTGGCACTGCATTAAGTTTAGCAATCAACCACTCTGAAATCATTGAAGGAGAAGAAGTCTATAGAACAGACTGGATGCCTTTACAAGCAGTTTCATTGGAAATATTTGGTTTTGAAATAGAAGATCAATTTCTACCATTCCTTCCTTTCTACACATCAAGATCGGCATGGATGGAATCAGATTTCCAATCAGCAAAAGAAGGTGAAGCATTTCCTGATGCAGATGAGTGGGGTAATGTGATGTTTGCTCCAATTATGACGTTACCAATAGGTTTAGGAAAGATTGTTATGATTGGTGATCCTGATATTTTTATTAACAAATGGATTGATCAACCATCAGAAAATGACAATTTAATTTTTAGTAGGAACCTATTCAACTATTTAGCCAGTGATATGAATGTCACCGTAGGAGGAGCTGTTCCCATCATTTTTGATGAAGGACATGCTCATCAGAAATTTTACAGTTCTTCTGTTTATTCGATGGCTATAATGAGATTTATTACTGAAATGTCTATGTTTCCACTTTATTCTCCATTTATACCTGTCATGTTTGCAGTTATAGCTTATCCGTTAATACCAAAGAAAACAAGATTGTCACCAGTTTTATGGACAAAATATAGAGGAGAACAAGGTAGATCGAGATTTGAAAGGGAAATACGGCGTATAGTTGACTCAGGTGCGTATAGCGAAGCTGTTGGTCTTTTATATAGGGCAATGGTTCGAGGTTTAAGAAAGGTGTCAAAACAATCAATGTCGACACCTGATGAAATAGCAACATACCTCAGCATGAAAAATCCATCTTTAAGATATCGCGATCTTTATGATGAATTAACAAGAATAAACGAATATCTCAATAGACCTAGGTTTATTCCTGAATATGTGTTTATGAAGTATATGACGTTTATTAAAGGATTAATTGATAGATTGTAAGATTACAAGAAATAATAATTTAGGAAAAGTGAAAAAAATGAGTGAAGAAATAAGTGAAGAAAAAGGAAAAGTGAAAGCAAAGACAACAACCGAAGCAGTTGTGACACCTAAAGATGTAAAGAGAGTTTGGGAAGAAATTTACAGCGAATTAAAGAGAGTAATTATCGGAAAAGTTGATGTTCTAGAAGATATGTTTATCGCTCTACTTGGTGGAGGTCACTGTCTACTAGAAGGTGTTCCGGGAATTGCAAAAACTGTAATGGCTAATAGCTTTTCTCTTACACTTGGATGTGAATTCAAAAGAGTTCAATTTACTCCTGATCTTTTGCCATCAGATGTGGTTGGTACAACCATCTATGATCCAAAAGCTGGAACATTCAAGATGAGAAAAGGACCAATATTCACAAACATCTTATTGGCAGATGAAATCAACAGAAGTCCACCAAAAACTCAAGCTGCTCTACTAGAGGCAATGGCTGAAAAACAAGTAACAGTAGAGGGAACAACCTTCAAGCTTGATGATCCATTCTTAGTCCTCGCAACTCAGAACCCGATTGAACAGGAAGGGACCTATCCATTACCAGAAGCTCAAGTCGATAGGTTCATGTTTAAGCTATTAGTTGGTTTGCCTACACCTGAAGAAGAGAAGGACATTATCCTCCTAAAACATAGACAGATTAAGCAATCAGTTCGTAGAGTAACAACTCCTATGACAATTGTGAAGATGAAAGAATGTGTTCAGACACAGATATATGTTCATGATGATTTAATAGAATATATCAAGAACCTGGTCGTATCAACTCGAACTGATCCAAGACTATCATTGGGAGGAAGTCCTAGGTGTAGTATTGCTCTTCTGAATGCATCTAAAGCTGTCGCAGCTATGAGAGGTAGAGATTATATCATTCCTGATGATATAAAAAGAGTCGCTAGGGTAGCAACAGCTCATAGATTACAAATGAGACCAGAAGCTGAATTAGAAGGAACAACTGGAACAATAGTTGTTAGTGAAATACTTAGAAACTTACCTGTTCCAGTATAACTGAATCAAAGAAATTAGGTGTTATATAGTGTTCACACGCCGTGGTGGTTGGTTAGTCTTTGGTGGAATCATAATGATTAGCGTAGGCTTTGCGCTAATGGGTTATTTATCACTGAATACGATGTTAAGTTCATTTGGTCTAAATCCACAAGTAAACTCAACAACTACTGGAGATACTGCAGAAAATCAAGGTATAGGCATAATGGATTTCTTACATTTTTATCTTGATACTCAAGGTACGCTGATATGGTTCTTTATTATCGGAGGAGTAATGTTAATCTTTTCCGTTCTGTTAGGAATGCCATTTTATAGACTAGGAGCTAACCCGAAATCAATAGAAATTACACGAAAAGTTTCAAAACCCAAGGCTTTTGCAGGAGACTATGTATACATTGAGGTAACAGCTCGAAATAAATCTGTGAATCAGCTACCGACGGTTGAGATATATGATGCGATTCCAGAGGTTTTTGATTTAATCTTAGGAGAAAACTTTATCGTTACGCAGCTTAATCCAAGACAAACCATAACATATGGATATGTTGTAAGAATCCCTATACGAGGTCTTTTTGAGATTGGTCCTACAAAAGTGATTATTAGAGATCGAATGGGTTTCTATGCAACAGAAGGGGAAATTATCACAAAAACAGAAATTTTAGTCTATCCTAGTTATGAAGATATCAAGAAATTGGAAATGGTTGGTAAAAAGAGACAATTAGGATTGCTATTTGGTTTCCATAGGACAAAGATCAAAGGTATGGGAACTGATTTTTGGGGTATACGACAGTATCAAACAGGTGACGCATTCAAATTTATAGATTGGAAAGCTTTCTCACGTTCAGGTAAAATGATGGTTCGAGAATATGAATCTGAGGAAAACATACGTGTTATAGTATTGCTAGACTCTTCAGCAAGCATGGGTGCAGGCCTTCCAAGAAATACTAAACTTGAGTATGCTATACGAAGTGCTGTGCTTTTTATACATCTAGCATTCGAGAAAAAAGATCTCGTGGGTCTTTGTATTTATGATGATAAAATCAGGAGTTGGGTAGATGTAACTGCAGTAAGATCGCGCCTCTTCCAATTCTTAGAATCTTTAGCTCATGCCAAACCCCAAGGTGAAGCTGATCTAGAAGTAGCCATCAATTATATTTTGCAAAGAGTGAAACGTGCTTCCTACATTATTGTAATTTCAGACCTAGAATCTCAACCTGAAAAAGTAATAAAAGCAATCAGGCGCGCCAGAGCAAGAAAACATAACATCACTGTTATCTCTCCCTTTGGTCCATGGTTTGAAATTGTATCACACCAACTTTCTCCTGTAGAACAGATGGTAGGACATGCTATGGTTGAGAAACAATTAGGAGAGCGCCAAAATATATTCAAACTATTAAGAAGATATGATGCAGTATCTATCTCTGTTGGTCCAGATGATTTCTTGCCAACAGTAATGTCACAATTTAACCGCATGCAACGTCAAGGGTGATAAGAAAATGGAATCGTTAGGAGACACACAATTTATCGAACTTGGAATTCGAGGTGTTCAACGTAGAATCAGAGGAGCAAAAATCCAAACTACAATAACCAATGTAGTCGGTCGTTTAGTTGCTATAGGCGTAGTTGTTTGGGTGGCATTACAATTCGTGAATCTGATTGATTTTAATAATGTAGAAAAGTTTCCACAAGGACATCTTTTAGATTCATTGACATTAATCTTCATTTTCTTTGAAAATATCGCTCTTGTTCTATTTTCCTTACCTTTGTTAATATTTCTAGCAATATCAGGTGAGGATGCAAATGCTATCCTTCTAGGTGCTCGAGCTTTCATAACTGTCGATTTGTTCAATAACGTGTCACCTCCTGGAGAGATGAACGCTTCTGAGTTATATGGAGTTGGTGACTCAGCTTTGTCTGCACTATTTTCTCCATTTGGTTACTATTTCACAAACTTAGCACCGTTGAAAGCAGCAAACCGAGCATCAATTTTAATGATATTTATTATTCTCTTTGCAGTAGCGATTACTGCATTTCTCCTAAGAGCAGATATGAGATCAGCTACAGCTGCTTTCATCTGTATTCAATTAGTGGTATATTATGGAAGTGTCAAACTGCTCTTCAAGCCAGGTTTCTCATTTTCTCCAACAAGAAATTTCGGAGAACTTCTTGGCAATGATGTAGTCCTAGTAGCACTTGCATCTTATCTGTTTCTAGAAATAGCACTTCAAATATCTTACATTACAAAGATATTAAATCCTGCTCAAAGTAGACAACAAAGAGTTTTGCGAGCTTTAGATAGGCTGAAAGACTTCCGTTTGGGAATAACTAGTTCACAAGAAACTCCTGTGGCAATAGATTACGGACAAGAAGACGGAGATGAAACTGATGATAGCGGAGATAAGAAATCTGGCAAATCGGTAGCTGGTACTGGTAGCTCAGTTTCAAGAAAGTTTGGCTCTGGACTTGCGTATTTTATGGAAAAAGCTTCAGACTCTCTCTTTGCACGACCTGGTGGTCAACGCGATAAATTGACAGCACGATTGCAAAGATATCATGATGGATTAGTTCACAGTGATCCAAAAGTAGATGATAAGTTAGTTGGAGCCTCAATTGCTATAACTCCCCTGAAAACTCTCATGCATGTTGCAATATCAATTGTTTTTAGAGTGGGAATCATGCTTGGTGGATTATATGCAATATTAAATCCAGATATTCTCTTGTTCTTCCTCAAATATCCTCCTTCTATCTACAATTCACTTGAAATGTTACAACCAGAAGGAGTAGTACTTCTCTTGATTCCACTTGTGATTTTTATCTTACTATTTACTTCTCTGATTGGTTTCATACAAGAGAAATTCTCTGCTCGCGTAGAAAAAGAAATAGCACCTATTTTAGATGACATGGAATATATGGAAGATGATAGGTCAGGTGTTATAACTGAAGAAGGCGTTGAACCCGGAACCGAAGAAGATTTATTCTATGAGCAATTATCTGCTGAATTTGATAAAGACTCAGCAGATTAGAAAACTTTTCTTCATCACTTTTTCTTTATTTTTTTCTATTATCAACTAATTCTAATGTAAAATAAAAAATGAAAAAGAGAGGAAAAAAAATTATTATGTTCGTTTGTACATGAAACGTTCCCAATTAGAAACTTCAGGAACTTGAGGAGGTAGTTCTTTACGAAGTCTAATAGACTCAATTGTTTCTTTCTCTAAGTTTACAGGGACACGATCAAAACCGTCAAAGACATAGCCAAAAAATGCTCTTCCAGAGCTGTTTCCTCTAATTTCGTCTGCAAGATCTATTGTTTCTGCGGTTGGTAGTCTTCCTCTGATGTTTGTATTTTCTCCTTCTTGTGTCATGTTAATAAATAATTCCTCGGTGTTGAGTTATTACTTTTGACATGTTTCCAACATAATCAGATGGAACTTTGATGTCAATTATTTGCATTGGTTCAAGCAAATGTGGTTCACTTGTTAAGAAACTAGTATGATAAGCTGCTAAACACATCTGGAATATTTCCGTAAAACCAGTATGCGCTGGATCAACGTGAACTGTGGCATCTGTAATTAACCATTTTGAACCCATGAGGGGTTCTTTTGCTAAAGTAGCTCCGTTACAGAAATCATCAAAGACTTGTATAATATAAGCTTTAATGTTATCCAATCTTTGAACACCTGAAGTTGCATCAACAATAACATTAGTATCCTTAATATACCAAATTCTTCTTGCTCGTTTAGCCTCCCATCCTGCTTCTTCTTGAAGCTGATTTGCTCTTTCTCTTCTATCCATATCATTGTGGATTTTCCCAGATTTGAACAAATCAATTGATTCCTGATTCAATTTTTCAACATGTATCATTAGTCTGTTATGACCATTTGGAGATTTTGCGTGAACACTAATACCTGTTTTAGATGGAACTTCTCTATATACAATGATTGGGTCACTAACCTCAATTTGCACTTGATCTTGAATTCGAGTAACTAGAATCTCAATCTGAAGCGGATCAATTCCAGCTAAAATATAAGTCTTAGATTCTTGGTCATGTCTGAAAGTAGCTGTAGGGTCTGCCATAATCCACTTTGACACTACTTCACCTAGTTTTGCTATATCTTGAGGATCTTTTGGTTTAATTGTTCTGCTAACAACTGGATCAGAAGCGTAAGAAATTTCTTCGAATGCGGTTAATTTACCTTCAGAACCTTCTCTAACAAAGGTTTCTCCAGCTGGAGTTATAAAACCGTAAATGGCAAAGAGATTACCTGCTGGGACCTCATCAACATCAAGAATGTCTGTAATCTCCATTACTCCAAGTCTTTTAATACTGGCTTTGTTTTTCCTACCTAGTAAATATAATGAATCTGACTTCCTCAACGTACCAGAAAATACTCTTCCAATTAGTGTAGGTCGTTTTGATTTTGGATCAATAAAGATTTTTGTAATCATACCCATTAAGGGTCCATCTCTGTCACAATTCACTAATGCTTGACCCTCTGGACTGTTCACATCTCCTCCCCAAATTGCAGGGATTTTGATTTTTTGACCTTCCAATGGATTTGGTAAATGCTTAATAACCATTTCTAGAATAGGTTCCTCCAAAGGCAGATTAGTTCTGAGCCATGGCTTATCGTTTTCATCATATTTAGCAAAGATGTCTTGTGGTTTTAACTTTAATCTCTGTAAAGTAGACATGTTGAATGCCCACCCATCTTTTGCACTTCCTACAGCCACAGAACCGTTTTGGAACGAGACCTGCCAATCTTTACTAAGACCTTTAGGAGCATTTTCTCTGATAAGTTTATTAACTCCTCTCAAGATTTCGTCTATCTTTGCAAAAACGTCTCCAGGGGCAAGTCTAAGTTCTGAGATCAATCTATCAACTTTATTTATGAATAAGACAGGTTTACATTTTTCAGCTAAACTTAGTCGAATGTTAGTTTCTGTTTGTGTCATGACACCTTCAAGGGCATCTACTAAAAGGATAACACCATCTGACCCTCTAAGAGCCCTTGAAACTTCACCAGTAAAACTGATATGTCCTGGTGTGTCATTTATCTCGAATAAATAGGATTGAGTATTCCCGTCATCGTCTTCGTAATCATAGTTCAAGAGGACTACTGATGTGAAGATAGTAATACCTCTTTCCTGTTCTTCCTCATCTGAGTCCATCATTACTTTCTTTCCTGCGTCTGCATCTGACATTAAACCAGCTTTTCGCAGGAGAAAATCACTAGTCGTTGTCTTTCCATGATCAATATGAGCTGCGATAGAGAAAACTCTTCGCAAGTTCATAGGATGATTTTTAATCATATCGCGGATTTCATCTGGATTCTTTACACGAACCATTTTTATCACACTAATCTGCTTTGACGCTAAATTCAAGGGTTGAATTATAAATTTACTGATTCTAATGTTTTTTAGAAGCCACTTTGATAAACGATATAGGATTCAGAAATGACAGATGATAAGAGACATTTCCTAAATCTCTACTATTCTATTTCACTATTTCCACAAAATCTTAATACTTTATTGCACATTTTCAAAAGAAAGGTATGGTAACAATACGAGCTAATGCTCTAATTGGTCCAGAATTAGAGTATACTGAAGATATACGAATTCAGCTTAGTAATGAAGGTACCATACTAGATATCTCTAAAGATAAAAAACCAACAAAATATATTTTACATCCATCCTATCTTTTGGTTCCAGGGTTCATCAACGCTCATGTTCACGTAGGTGATGCTTTTCTTAAAGATAAAACCTATGGCTTATCTTTGGAAGAAGCTGTAGGATCTACAGGTATTAAGCATGCTAAACTAAGTTCTAGTTCAATTGAAGAGAAAACTGAGAGCTTAAGAAATTCTTTGCAAATGATGGTTAACAACGGTTTCACAACTTTCTTTGATTTTAGAGAGGGTGGTCTAGAATGCATTAAACTGCTTAAAAAAACCCTAACAAATTTCCCAATTCGCGGTTTGATACTTGGACGACCTTTTCCTAATCAGCTTCTAGAAGAAATTAGTAGTCTTAGCGATGGACTAGGATTTCCTGATGTTTTTTCTCTAGATGAAGTCATGTGTTCAAAAGCAAATGAGTTAAAGTCTAAATCCTCATATCATTTACAAGCAATCCATGTATCTGAATCTCAAGAAGTTCTAGCTCGTTCTTTCTCAGAATTTGGAAAGAGAGATATTAGAAAAGCTCTTGAAGTTCTAGATTTAGATTTTGTTGTACATGCTACTTATGCTAATGAAGATGATTTAGTATCTCTAAGAAAAGCAAATGTAAGTGTTGTATGCTGTCCTCTTTCAAACCTTTATAATGGTCTAGATTTTCCTCCATTGGAAACCATATTAAAGAAAAATATTCTACTTGGGCTAGGAACTGACAATGTTTTCTTTTGTAACCCAGACCCTTTCAGATTAATGGCTTTCTCTCTCTATAGCGCGCGGTCAAATGATCAGAAACTATCGCCAAAAGATGTTCTTAAATCTTTAACTGTAAATCCGGGTCTCATTGCACAGAAGAAAATTGGACAATTAACAGTGGGATACCATGGTGATTTAATTGGGCTAAACATGGAATCTCCCAACTTGAAATATTCAAAAGACGTGTATTCAGCAATAACCATGCGAGCTTCACCAGCAGATATAGTTTTTCAAATGTTCAATGGAAGGTTAGTAAAATGGATAGGCCAGAAGTAATAATTAATATCGCAAGTTCCTTTGACGGTATCATTGGATCAGAGCAAGGAGCTCTCTCATTATCAACAGAAGAAGATTGGATACGAGTACACAATCTAAGAAACTCAGTAGATGCGATTCTGATTGGTGTTAACACCTTAATCAGCGATAATCCTCTTCTAACTGTTCGATTAACTAAACCTAAATCTCCCCACCCTTTTAGAGTGGTATTAGACTCAAAATGCAGAATACCTCTTGAATCAAACATTCTGAAAGAACAAGATAAATTCCCAACAATAGTTTTTACATCAGAAGATAGCCCATTGGCGAAACGAAAACAAATACAAGATTTGAATGTGATAGTTGAAGTTATTTTGAAGAAAACTAAAGAAGATTTCCTGGATTTGAATACTGTTTTGCAAGTTCTAAATGATGATTATAATGTTGGCAAAGTATTGGTTGAGGGTGGTTCAACAATCGTAACCAAATTTCTACAAAACAATTTAGTTGACCTTTTATATCTCTTCTATAGGCCCGTTTTTGCAGGAAGTAAAGGGGGAAAATCTTTGTATAATGATAATACAGTAACCGATATATCCAAAGCACTGAATCTAAAAATATTAGCGATTAAACATTCTACTAAAGGACTATTGATCACTTTAGAGCCTATTAAGAACAAATAATAAGTGTTTCAACATAGAGATGAACAAATTGAGTCTTGATAATTACTTATCTCTCTTACATAGTGAGCCTGCAGAATTATTGATTGCTGCAGATGAGAAAGCAAGAAAAATTTTTGGCCAAACTATAACTTTCTCGCGTAACTTCTTTGTTCCTATAACCCATCAATGTAGAAATAGATGTGGTTATTGTAGTTTTGTTTCTGATGATGTTAATAGTTGGATAACACCTGATAAATTTCAAAAATTATTGCAGCAAGCTAACTTGGCAAAGTGCTCAGAAATTTTGTTAACTCTAGGTGAAAAGCCTGAGTTGAAATATGAATCTGCTAGAGAATTCTTACTCCAAAATAATTGTAGTTCAACTATTGAATATGTCAAATTATTTTGTGATCTTGCACTTGATGAAAAATTATTACCTCATTCTAACCCTGGAGTTATCTCATTTGAGGAATTAAAGTATCTCAAAGATTCCAACGCCAGTCTTGGTTTAATGCTAGAATCCTCAAGCCCTCGCTTACTAGAACAAGGTGAAGCGCATTATAATTCACCATCTAAGAATCCTGAACTTAGAATTGAGACAATTGAAAATGCTGGAAAACTAAAAATTCCGTTTACAACAGGTCTATTAATTGGAATAGGGGAAACATGGAAAGAACGCATTGAATCATTGATTATCTTACAAAGTATTAGTCGACGTTTTAAG
>JAGXNV010000095.1 GCA_019894795.1 Candidatus Heimdallarchaeota archaeon
AAATTACTCCCATATCAGCAGCTACTTGTTTATCAATCCAATCTCCAGCTCTAGCTGTTGAAAATTTTAAAATTTCAATTCCTTTATAAGCTATTGCAACATTTGCCATACCTGCACCAAAGCTAATACCAATTCCACTAAATTTTTCCTTTGCACATTCTGAAAATATAATTGCCATAGCTTCATTTACAGATGTATGGTTAACACCCAAACTATTTAAAATTCTTGCAAATACGCCTTCATGATAAGTTATAGAACGTTCATCATCAATAGCTTCTGCTGGTATTGAATATGAGCAATAGATTTCTTTATCTTTTGTTTCACCAATCAAATCTTTAATCATCAATGTCAAAACATCAATAGCATTAATTTCTTTTGATGAAATAAGACCTTTCTCCATTGGTCTTGAAACTTTTTGTCCCAACATATTTGCTAGTTCAAAAGCATGAGAACCAATTACATATGTTTCACCTTCGTCACTTTCAACATAACTTATGTCAGCAATATCAGGGATATCATCTTTATCTACTTCTAAAAAAACATTTCTTGTCACTCTTATATCATCAGAGTCAGATCTAACACAAACAAGATGCATTGTGCCTACATCAAGTCCTACTGAAACAACTTTTGTTTCTTCACTCATTTACTTCCTCCCAACAATTTTGATAATGAATCAGCAGCATCATCGATCTCCTCTTTTTGATCTTGTTTTACAGATTTGACAGAAGATGATCTTAATTTCAAACTATCAATATCAATCTCTGGAATAAAAGAATCTTCATCATCTCTAACTCTTTTCTTCACATCACCATATATTATTCCATCAACTTTATGTTTTTTCAGAATCTCTTCTGAGATCCTCTCAAGACGTTCTAGCTTTTCAGTAATTTGTTCTTTATTTGACTCTTCCTTTCCCTTCATTTCTCGATTGAACAACATAGAAATCATTTTTTCTAGTTTGTCAAATCGACCTTCAATTTGTTTTCTGTATGGATCAACCTTCTTTTTCTTTTTTTCTGGTTCAAAATCTTCTTGTTTATAAACTTCTTTGTCCCCTTGTGGACTAACAGCAACTATCTCATAATCAGTTATTCCATTAACTTGCAAATGACCAATAACATTTCTAATTCCAATTCTTGAAACATCAATATCAGCAGGTGTTCTAAAAGGTGCCAAACCTGGAATCTCAAGCAAATGTCCCTTTTCTTTAACCCTTAAAGTTATCACCTCAGTTTTACCGTCTTCATCTTACGTTTGAATTTTCTCAACATCTCTTTATATTTAACATCATCGTTCTTAAGCTTATAATATGATGTATATACAATCGCCAATGTTAAATTATATAGGGACTTTCCTAACCATGGAAAAGATAAACCAAAAACAGCACCCGTTCCAAATAAGGTTAATAGCATCAAACCTTCAGGACTAACAAATAAAGCAGCAAGAGAAAAACTTCCACCTAATGCTGCTGCAACATCAGAGAAATTAAAATCATAATCCAGATCACCAATAAATGTCATATTCAACCAAATATATAAAAGAAGTCCAGCAACAACAATTCCAGTAACTTTCTTAAGTATCGGATATTTATCTAAAACCTCATCAACTTTTAAAGCGCCACTTCTTATTTTTTGAATTACTCTGGTTCTATAGAGTTTCCTAAAAACTTCTAATAAACCACCCTTAACTAATTTAGTAACCTCTCCAATAGCTTTAAACAACAACTTAATATTAAATTTAAAAGCTTTAAACATACTATAAATATCTCTTTGCTTAAATGCAGAAACTAGATCTGGAATTCCTAACCTAAACTCTTTTGAAATTTTGCTTAAGTTATATTTCAAATCCCTAAACATTTTTACAAGTTTTCCTGTTAAATGCGATTGTTTTAAATCATCAAAAAAACCTTCAGTTAATTGATTTGACATTACGAGATCAAACGCTTCACAGTAGACTTCATAAGTTATAAAATCAAAATCTGTTTGAAGGTATTCTAGATATACTTCTGTTTTCATTTTTATCCTTAACTAAATTGTATTTTTTGTAAATATTCTTCAATTGTATCTTTAGTGGAAAATGAATTATCCGGATCCATCGTAATTGATCTACCCATATTTAAAGCTTTCTCAATTGTTTTTCTTTGATCAGACATAACCAACATACCAGCTTCCCCGACCTCACCAATCCATTTAAAATCATCATGCTCTTTTGATAATCTGATTTTTTGATCTGGATTGATTATCTTGCATAAAAAATTATAGCAGGTGGTATGTCTTTCACCCCTATCAGCTAAATAAGTAAACTTATCAATATATTTAACAGGAGTAATATCTAAACCAGTTTCTTCTTTAACTTCTCTTTTTAAACATTTGATTATATCTTCACCAATAGGTTTATCACATTTACCTCTCGGAAATTCATAATGAAGTGGCCAGTGATCATCTGCAGATCTCTGTATCAATAAGACAAATCTTCTATCATCTTCCTCTTTAAATATGACTCCAGCTGCTGCTTTCATAAACACTTTTGGTTTATCGCTTATCATTTCTCTTCCTCAACTAACATAACTTTTAAAACTTCCATTTGTTTTGGCGTAATTTTATTTGGAAAATACTCCAGAGGAACTTTCATAAATTCAACCGAACTTGTTTGCTCCAAAATTTTATCTATCTCTTCTCGTTTAGATTTAATCTTTTTGATATAATCTGCATGTTTTTTTTCAACTTCTTCCATCGCCTTTATAAAAAAAATTTTATTATCTCCAATAAATACGAAATGAGATCGACCATCCACTGGAGACTTCTCACTTTTTATATTCTGTAATTCATCCCTTTCAACATATTTTCCAATTACTTCAATTCGATCTTTACGATATTCTTCACCACCATC
The DNA here is from genome assembly GCA_019894795.1 of Candidatus Heimdallarchaeota archaeon. Lineage (GTDB taxonomy): Archaea > Asgardarchaeota > Heimdallarchaeia > Heimdallarchaeales > Heimdallarchaeaceae > UBA460. The sequence continues at coordinate 2,890 of JAGXNV010000095.1, forward strand.
TATAACATCTAAAGAGACTTTTTTAAAAATCTCAAGTTCCTGTTTACCAAGAATGCTATTCTTCATAGCAGCATATGAAAATTCAGAATGTGCTTCCACGTTTTCAATTTTTTTCAACTCATTAACAAATTCTAATACTTTCTCTAATTTCATTTATATTCTCCTTTGTCTTTTTATTCTATTTGAAAATCCTATAGTAGTGAGAACTTGACCAATTCAAGTCAATGCCAGGTGCTTGATTCCCTGCCCACTACCATAGGAAGATTAACTTGAGCTTATGCTTGAGCTGCTTGAGCTGCTTGAGCTCTCAGCACAAATAATTTGACCTTCATTTAGTTGGAAATTATCAAATGCTCCATTAGTTATAGATATGTCCAATGAATCATCATCACTAGCTGTATCCCACTCTAAGAATACATGCCAATCACCATCTTGAGCATTAAATGGAGTAAGTCCTGCTGTATTACCATTCCATTCCCATCTACTATCTACATCATCCCATACCCATACAGTAGATCGATATTCTAATGCCCCTGTTCCTGTTCCATGAAATCTAATTCTAAATTTTGATGTTTTAGAAGAAAGTGAATTTGCATCAAAATTTGCATCAAAATTTCCCGGGAGCTGCCAATATAAAGGATCACTACCTGTGCCCTCTTCCCCTAACATTATTCTATGATAATAAGTATCACTATCACTTGGTCCATAACCAAATGACATTTGTTTTGATTTGGTACTTGTAGCTCCAGTTGTACTAATAGCATCCCAACTAACATCAATTTGAATTTCCCATGTTACACTCTTATCCATTTTGAATCTACTCATCCATCTTGATCTTTCGGGATTAGATTCGCTATTGTTAGTTCCTGACCAAACAAATTGATTGCTGGTAATAACTGCCCTGTGTGAAGCAGTACTATCACTTGTAATATATTCTTCCCATCTTTGGGTATTAGGTGGATCATCATCTGATCCAGTAAAATCATCATCTGCACCAAATCCTGATGGACAAGAACTATAGCTGCTAGATGAACTCAAACTAGAACTGCTAATAGAAAAAGAACTAGAACTGCTTGAGCTTGATGAAGAGATGCTACTACTTGAGCTGCTACTCGAATTAGATGAAGATGATGAACTAGAACTAGATGATAGAGAACTAGAACTAGATGATAGAGAACTAGAACTAGATGATAGAGAACTAGAACTAGAACTGCTACTACTCGAATTAGATGAAGATGATGAACTAGAACTGGATGATAAAGAGGATGAACTGGAACTTGATGAAGTAATATCCTCATATACATACAGTTCTAAAAACCAACCCTCTGATAGACTGACATTTTCCATTTTAATTCTCAACGTATTCCCATTGTTGATAATTAAAAAATGATCTCCATAATCCAATGATCCGTGCCTTGAGTTAACAATTAACATCAATTTATCTGTTATAGTCTCAGGCAACGGAACATCTAAATATGTTTCTTGTGCAGCATCTGCTGCTGTAACCTCATGAAAATATCTAGTCTTAAAAACATAATCTCCTAAATAATCTATTTCACAGGTTGTATCTGAAGCATCTAAATAAGTAATATCAGTATTTGAAGTTGCATCTAATCCCCAATCCCAATGATAATTATATATCTGTCTATTAACTGGAGGTTGATAATCATTATATGCTGAATATGCTGAACCATATCTCAATTCTAAATTAATATTCTCAGCTAAATAATCTGATTCTAAAATCAAATAATTAGGAATTTCAATTTCATAATTAATAGTTGAAGTTAATCTCCATTCAGCTATTTTATCTGGACCACCATATCTATTACTTCCATCCGCCATACTAACTAATGAAATTTCTGGTTTGATATTTAATGGCAAAACTACTTCATTTCTAGCTGTTGATCTTACTAACTGATTGGATGAATCTGCTGTTGTCCAATCAATATTATAAGTTGTACCTGTATACTCATTACTATATTCATAACTTAAAAATGAATCTGGCAAAATAATAAAAGATGAAAAGAACTGAGGATAAATTATTCTATCCATCCCACCAAAGTAATTAATCATTAAGAGTCTTAAATCACAATATTCATAGAAACTATTCAAGAGCATTATCAATTCAAACTCACCTTTTATTCTTATAAATCCAGCATGCATAAGCAAATGATCATCCTGGTAAATAGGATCAAAAATTCGTTTGATCATTGACGGAGCTAAATTTGGAAATCTCCACAGTTGTCTACCACCAGCATTTCCATCTGCTGGAGAGAATTCTCCAGAAGGATTCAAAACTAATGCAGGCAATAAGGGTTGATCTGTTTCTCTTTCATATTGTGCTCTTTTAGCAAGATATTCTACAGCTTTATCATACGTCCCTACAACTCTATATTCAAAACGAGGGTAAAGTGTTGAACTAAAATAATCTAGCATATCTTTAAAAAAATGTCCAAACACATTATGTATAAAATGATATGTTTCTCTAGTTTGTGCCATTTATAAATCCTCACATGGATTTTATTATATGTAAATCCTAATCAACATCTGATAGTTTAATCGTTTTATCTCTATCTATTTTATCAGTAAAATCACTCCTTCCTGACCATCTTTCTTTATGATAATCATCGAGCATTTCTAATGAAGGACTTGTTGCAATTTGCAAACCGCTTGTCCTTACAATTTTCTTTCCTAATCTCTTCTGAATATTATGACGTTCAGTTAAAATAAAAATAAAATCTTCTACATAAGAGTTCATTGTAAATCCATAAATATTTAAACAATCGAATACGAATTTATCTTGAAGCTCGACTTTAGATAAAACGATAGATTCATTAAAGACAAATATTATATCACTGGTATACTCTGGTTTAATTCTTTCAAATTGATTTGAAATATCCAAAGTGTTCTTTCTAAAATTGTGAAGATCAATAAATGTCTCACAAAACTTGGAAGATTCCAGATTCTTGAACATACCAATTTTTATATTTCTTTTATAGTCATCACCTTGTGAAAAATCAGGATCAAGTCTGAAAAGTAAAAATGTAGATCTCTTATCAAAGTAAATCCCAATATTATAAAATCCTTTTAAAATAGCAATTCTAATGTTGTAACATCGGTTGAAAGATTTTCCTAATTTTAAACCCATTCGTTATTCCTCTCATTATAATAGATCAGCAAAATTTGAATAATCTGCTGATACTTCTTCATTCTCCGAACTCTCTTTTGCAAAAATGCTTGATCTAGTGTGAGGACTATCACCATAGATATCTCTCAAATATTTTACATTCTTGATGAGATTATCATCTTGTTCTGGTTTCCATAAATATAAAACCTTAACTAAATCATCTCCAAATTGTTCATATGGAAAATCAACATTTTTGAACTCAAAATCTGTATTACCCAATTTAGCAATATACTCATTAAATTCATCTCTGACTGAATCAGGAATTTGTTCCTTAAATATTTCATTATCTTTGATGAATCTTTGAAGATTTGAAATTTCATCTATCTTTTTGGTTTTTACAGGTTTGTGTTTCTTTTTAAAAAATTCAATTATCTCATCTGAAACACTTTCCTTATATTTAACCTTTGTAATCAACTCATCTGTCAGCTTATTCCCATTTAATTTAATCGAAACTTCTAACGGGATTATCTCATTTGTAATTTGTTCTAAATTGAAATCATTTTGTATTGGCAATCTCAAACTTCCAGATTCATATGCACCTCTATGCAATTCATCTATTGTTGGCATCCCACCATTACCTAAAATCACTTCAGCAAGACCTGCAACAAAATCTCTTATTTCATTCTCACTAACTACACCAACTCCGAAAGTTGTACAAGAAGTATTATATTTATCAAAAACTCCTTTGCTATCATAACATCTAAATCTATTTAAGATTACAGATACTAACTGATCTTTTTTAATATTCTTAATGAAACTAAAGGTGAAAGAATCTAAAAAACATCTATATGCTAGATGTACAATACTTTTATTCTCAAGAGCATTAGGAATTTTAGATTCTAACTTTGTTCTTAACACTCTAAAATATCCATTGAAAAGTAAAAGATCATATGCCAATTCAATATTATCATTTGTAAAATCTTTTGCTTTAAAACTTAATGGACTAAAACCCTGTGGAATCAAAACTCCATTTTCAATATAATTTTTCTGAAAAATTAAAAATGTAAATCTCGACATGTAACTAAGAGATTTTAAATCATCTTCTGTTATCCCTGATAATGGTTGAAATTTATCATCATAATCACCATCTTCAACTAATCTTTTTCTAAATCCTTCAATTGGATTATGAGAAACCGAAAGACCGGAAATTGTATTTTCTAATGTTGAAAGATCATTCTTTAAAATATTAGTTACAAACTTACTTTCAACCTCTGTAAATGTTACCTTATTTTCCTTCTCTTCAATTTTACCACTATCAATTTCAGGAACATTTACTTTAGACATATCACTTCCACCAATAAAAGTATCTAATTCCTTGATTGATACTTCTGTCTTTTCTACCACATCTTTGTTTAAATCAGGAAGTTCTAAATCTATTGGCATTTCAACTTGTCTTGACATTCCTTTTATAAGATTTGGAAGTTGTAAAATGACTTCCTTTTGAATTGAATCAATTGACTTATAGAAAATATTCTCACAGATGTTGAAATAGTTATTAGAAAAATCTTTTATGATTCTTCCAAAGAACATGAATGTGGGAAATAAAGGGATTACTATAATAGTAAAATCAGTTGAATTTGATAGTAATGTAAATTTTGCTAGATCTGCTCCTTCGTGTTGAAATAGTTCTATTACTAACTGTAAATCAGCTTTGAATTTTTTAACTATCTCTACCTTCTCCCCTTTGAATGTTTTAATAGCTTGAGATAATGCCATAGCTAATTCAAGAGCATTTTCGCCACTTAAACTCATGTTCTTTGAATGGTTATTTGAAACATTAATATTTAATCTTGGGGGGTTGAATTGCTTGTTATCATCAGAGTTAGTTGTTAGTGATACTCTGAGATACCCTTGCGTTCCATAAATCTTATCTTTGTACGTTTGAATAGTCTGACCGAACCAATTAGTTTCACTTTGTTGATACATTTACTAATTCTCCTTTCTGGATTTGCTCTATTGTTTATTTGTTACCTTAAATGATTCAATTGACTCAACAGTTAAATAGACTCTCCCACCGCGGGAAGTGCTTACCCGAGGCCGTTCCACGGCGTAGAGGGTGGAAGCACAGGAACACTTAAAATCTTTATTTAGTACTTTCTTTATTTTCTAATCTCTGTTCTTTATCCTTTTTCAAATAGATCTATTATAACCAAGTACTAATAGCTCTTATTATGTTAATATACATTGGTATGGTTATTCTGTTGAAATAATTGGATAAAGTTAAAAAAATGCCTGTAGTAGTTGTAATCAATTGTTTTCATTCTTTAAATCCAAAAAATACTTTTTTGTCCATCTTTTTTGAACTCTTCGTTTTTGTATTCCGCTATACAATTTAGCTTCTGGAAAGTTGCATCTCTTAGACAGAAATTTAATATAGTTTTTAGTATTAAATGTTTTTCCATATTTACTTTTCTTATATTGAATCGTATCTAATAATGCTGATTCAAGAGTAGAAGTTCCTTGCTTTCTTTCCATCTCCTTAACTCTGACTTTATAATAAAGATGAATTTCTAATCTTTGTTCTCCTTCTAATTTATACAAATCAGGATTTGTATTTATTTTTTTATTTTCAGGGTCTGTTTCTGGTTTTTTACCTATTATATCTAATGCATTTTCGGATACATTTTTCAATTCAACATAACCACATATTGAATTGATATTAATTTTTAATGTTATGTCCTTTTCAAATACAAAATCTTCTTTTATAAAAAATAACTCTTTACAGATTTCATATTTATCTGTTCTTATTCCAACTGATGCACAACAAACATTTTCATTAATTACTCTCACATCATAAACTAAAATAGAGTTGGGACGTAATTGATAGGTTTCGCTATTGAACTGTAGATCCTCGTGCACTCTCGGTAGGGTTTGATTCATTTTTCACTTCCTCCTTGTATTCTTCTAAAAATTTCGCTAATACAACTATCGACTGTTGAAATAACTTCTTCACATCTTTCACTTCATTCTTCTCTATCTGACTTATTATTATGTTCCTCATACTGACTAAAAATTCCCCAATTTCTTCATCCTTAATACTTGGAAGATTGATTCTTGCATTTGGACACATCTGTCCTGGTTTAAGAGGCGGATGTATGCTGTTACATTGTGGGCAGGTATCCCCTAATATTCCTTCCTGATTTGCAGTAGCTACAGTAGCTGGAGGAGTATATACAGCAGGAGGTGTATTAGGGACAGATTGTGGTGGGTTGATAACTGCATCAGGATGGTTCAATTTTGCATTTGCTTCCATTTGTCTTATGGTAGCTTGCTGTTCTGTAGTTAAACCTGTGTCGGGAGCTTGTCCTGGAGTTCCTTGATTCGTCAACGATTCAATTGGTGGTGATGTATATATTCTGTCATGCTCTTCATTAAATCTTTTCAATCTTTCGTCTTCGTTCATAAAATTCCTCCTAACTAAAGTCTTTATTATTTTGTTCTTATTATTTATTATAACATCTGTATCTATATATATTAATAATAAACGAATCAGTTGCCTATTTTCTTTTGAACAAAAAAATTATAAAGGAGGCGGATATCAAATAATTATGGATCAGCAAGAACAGGTTAAAAATGATGTAATGGATATCATTCGTTCTAGTGGTGTTAGAAATACTGCTAGTAGTATTTTAACATCTAACGCATTTATTTCAACTATTGGAGGTTACGCAGGAACAGGTAAGACACATCTCATTGGACAGATAAGAAAAGAAATCAAAAAGAATTTTTTTAGAATGGCAGTAGGATTTTGTACATTTACAGGGAAAGCATCCAGCGTTTTAGCATCTAAACTCGATGCTCATCAAGCAATGCTTTACAATGATTATGTGGGAACGATTCATAGGATGATTTACAAACCAAAAACCAGATGGGATAAAAATTTGAAAGCACATGTTATTATAGGTTGGACAAAGATAGAACCTGACAGTTTTCCTTATGATCTTATAATTATTGATGAAGCGTCAATGGTTTCAAAAGAAATCTGGGATGATCTCACATCATTTGGGGTGTCAATAATTGCTGTGGGTGATCATGGTCAGTTGGGTCCAGTAGGAGATGACTCATTCAATCTTATGAAAAAACCTGACCATGAATTAGACGAAATTAGACGACAAGCAAAAGATTCTGAAATAATCAAACTCTCTGTGATTGCAAGAAAGCAAGGATTTATCAAAGCTAATACAATTTTTTCAAGAGATCCTCCTGTATTGAGACTTCCATGGAATAGTCCAGTTTGTCAAGATATCTGGAAAAAGTTAGTGTTCGATGAGAATACAATGACATTGTGTGG
>JAGXNV010000096.1 GCA_019894795.1 Candidatus Heimdallarchaeota archaeon
GTTTTCGGTAGGAACATATTTTCTAGTTGGAGGAAAATTGTATGCACGTATAAGTTCAGTAACATTTCCTGCTGAAATCTATACTTATGGCGATCCTAATCAAACTCATATGGGCTTTAGTATAGAAGTTGAAATATGGAACCCGTCAATACTTGCAAGATTTGAGAGAACGCCCAACACACGTTTCGAATTTCGTCCATGTATTGATGTGACTTTCACTAATCTAACGGGATATAACACCCATGTAGTGATTTATGATATAGTAGATCAGTCTTATGATGAATATTTCTATTTAATGGGGGAAATAGTTTTAACTCTGGTGGGTAGGGAAGTAATTAAACCAGGAATAAATATAGAAACACGTTATTATGCAATGGTGTTCCATGAGGCTAATCTTACAAGACTACCTTTGGGAGAATATCGTATGTGGTTTAAGATTGATTTGATGTTTGGAAAAGAGATGATATCAAATGCTGTTACAATGCATGTCTTTGAAAACGAAACATTTGTTGTTTATGATATAATTTCTGACAGCTGGGGCAACATATCGCTATTTAAATCGTGCCTGACATACTATTTACTGGGTGGAGTGATGATTGTTATCCCTATTGTAAATAAACATAAAAGAAAGAAGAATATTATCGTTTGAATTCGCTAATTATGTGAAATCTTTTTATTTTTGCATTTGAATCATCCATCATGAATGAGAAAAATGATAAAGTTTCAGCTGATAAACCTGTTTTTAATGAGGGAAAGCAATACCATATAGAATGCAAACCAGGTGATTTGCAAGGTCCTGTTTTATTGCCAGGTGATCCTGATCGAGCAAAGAAGATAGCAGAAACATGGGATGAACATAAACTAGTAGCAGCTCATCGTCAATACAACTCCTATACAGGGAAGATTAAAGGTGCACCAATAAGTGTTACATCAACTGGAATAGGTACTCCTGCATGTGAAATAGCTGTAACAGAACTACTCAATATCGGTTGTGACACTTTTATACGAGTTGGTTCGTGCGGAGCTATACAGGATGGTATAGAACTAGGTGATATGATTATCAATACAGGAGCAGTAAAAATGGAGGGTTCAAGTCCCTTCTATGTACATGCTAATTTTCCAGCGATAGCCAATTACGAAATTGTACTTGCTTTAATTGAAGCATGTGAAGATTTAGGGTATACATATCATCTTGGAATAGCTGCTTCGACATCAAGCTTTTATCTAGGGCAAGGACGACCTGGTTTCCAAGATTACAAAATATCAAAGACTGACGCCATAGTGCCTGATCTTCAAAAAATGGGTGTACTAAATTTTGAAATGGAAGCATCGCACATTTTCACCTTAAGTCAGATATTTAATGCAAGAGCAGGTGCAATATGCACAGTTTATGCAAACAGAGTAACTAATGAATTTGGAGTAAAGGGAGAAAAAGAAGCGATTAAAGCAGCAAGCTTCGCTGTGAAAATACTCTCTGAAATGGATGAAGAAAAACAACGCAAACAAAAGAAGTATTGGTATAGAAAAATCGATTAGATATAAAGGTAAATCATCAGAATCCTGACTTCCTCTCTTATTTCTTAAGAATTTGAAGAAAATGAGGGAGGGAGGGCGAGAGCAAATAAAAGATTTTTTTGCTCTCGCCAAAATACACTCTCTTATAAGTTTATAAATTTATTTATGGTTTGATTTTGTCCCTCCAATCAGTAAAGTGATTTCCCTTCAAATAATGCCATTAAAAGCGATTCGAAAGCGCTACCTAAACTTAAAGTGACAGGGAAGGAGGATACGTTAAGTATTCACTAAGAGTGAGTATAGAACATTTCTGATGATATGTACTATATGATGAACTCTAATGAAGACTCTCTAATACCTTTGTCTAAGGTGACAAGGTGCAAAAACCCATCATAAATTCTTCGTAAACTGCAAAAAATGTCGATTAGACAATACTTTGCTTAATTAAATAAAAAATATTAATTGTGGTTTTAATCAAAACCACTTAATCCTGGAAAATAGTACTCTCCTGAAACTTCATCAAGGACAGCTAGATCGTATTTCATCATTATAGTCATGGTACTTTGAGCTCTCTCAACTGACCACCCTAAGTGCGATGAAACTTTGGCTATTGTTAATGATGGTAATCCTGTTGCTAATCTAAGAACTTCTTGGAAATCTGTTGACATTTCAATCGGTTTGAATCGAATTAATACATCTTCTTCCCCAAGGTCTACTCTTGTGGGAATGATTTCTTTTTCTTCCAGTTTTTTTAACACATCTAGAATGTCTCCCACATCAACTTTCCAGTTTGTTCTTGTTTCCTTGAAATAATCGATGAGATTTGCAAGTGTAATTGCTCCCCCGATGTCCTCTAGTTCCTCATTACCAATTATTAGTAATTCTTTTACTAATTTTTGCTTGAAATCGTCTTTCCCAAAAATCAAAGGTGCTTTAACTTTTCCTGCTGTTCCAATGGTTTGAGACATACCTGCTTTCTCTCTAATTTCTAAGACCTTGTTTACTAGCATTCGTGAGGCCATTACTTCTTTGAAATTTTTCTTCTCAATCTTTTCAATTCCCTTAGCCATTACTTCTTGTCTAGTTTCTTTGTCTTCTTTCTGAGTTTCAACAAGTTCCTTATCCATTGATTTGTAGGCATCTGAAAGTTGTGATCGAAAATCAGGTTTCTTTTTTCGATTTTCGTTGTCCTTGTTGTCTGACATTATTATCATGTAAAAACGTACTATTATAATATAAAAGATTATTCAAATTAAGTATCACTTAGTTTGATAGAAATAAAAACTTATAAGATGCAGAAGACAGAGCATTATCGATAGAAACAATTGATGACTTAAAATACACCAATTTTACTAAACTTTAACGGTGAAAAAATGAACGATATAAATATTACAGCGTACGGTGCCACTGATTTTGTTGGTCGAAGCTCTTTCCTTATAAACGATAGAGACCATAAAATCCTTTTAGACTGTGGTTTAGAATTAGTACCAAAACAAAAATCTCGAGCTCCTGTAGGAGTTCATGATGTTGCACGAGAACTGGATTCTGTGCTCATCAGTCATGCTCACATAGATCATTCTGGGTATACCCCCAGATTATCTAAAGAGGGGTATAAAGGAAATTATTACATGACACAACCAACAAAAGATATTGTATACAGGTTGTGGTTAGATCATTTAAAGATTGAAGGAAGAAGACATTGGTCAGAATCTGACTTGGATAATGTATTTCATAAAATTAAAACTCATGATTACAATAAAAAATTCAAAGTAGCTGATGGAATAACTGCTGAATTCATCAATGCAGGGCATATACTAGGGGCTGCTCAGATATTGTTAGATTGGGAAGGACAATTGATACTCTATACAGGAGATATTAATGACAGAGTTACACCAATGTACGATGGATATGAGTTACCAAGCGAGAAAGTAGATGTTCTTATTACTGAATCAACAAATGGAGATAGATACGTTCCAGAGCGAAAGAAAATAGATGTAGGATTAAGGTTGCTTGCTAAGCAGATAACAGAAAAAGGCAACAAGATGCTTCTTCCATCTTTTGCGGTGGGAAGATCTCAAGAGATTCTAATAACACTAGCTCTGGATAATGACTTAGATAATGTACCCATTTATGTTGATGGTATGATAAATACTATGAACACAATAACAGAACATTATTTGAGTGATAAATGGGTTTCACGAGGATTTCTTGAGAATTTAAACGATGCAGGATTAAACAATCCTTTTGAAAAACAGAACATAATTCCTGTTAAATCAATTTCGGAGAAAACTCATCAAGCGCGAAAATATCTCGCAGGAAGTAAAGAAGGTTCAATTATTGTTACTACATCTGGAATGATTGAAGGTGGGCCGATTCACACCTATCTCGATCTCTTGGGGGCAAATGAGAATAATGTAATGGGTTTTTCAGGTTATCAAGTTGCAGGTACAACAGGTCGTAAAATCTTTGATGGGGCAACTAATGTGAGACTCTTCGAAGATTATGGCAAACCTCGAGATATCGACCTTGCCTTAAAAATAATGAAGTTTCCTTATTCTGGTCACAGTTCTGTAGATGGCTTAAAACAAATTATGATTGATTCTGGAGCTAAAAACATTTTTCTTGTCCATGGAGATAAACGAAATCAAAAATACATTCAAGAATATGTTAAGGATGTAGCAAAACCTAGATTAATTAATGAGAACACTCCAACTCGCCTAATAGGTGTGTGAATGCAACTAAAGAACCCCCCATATTTACAAGTAGCACTAGATTTGATTTACGAAAAAGATGTTGAGAGGATTGTATCCGAAATACCACAGTCTTCACAAATCCTTTTAGAAGCGGGTACACCACTTATTAAGAGCTTAGGAATATCTATTGTCAAAAAACTAAAAGAGTATCAGCCTAATGCATATATTATCGCTGATATGAAAACTCTTGATGTTGGTGAAATAGAAGTTTTTATTGCAGATACACAAAAAGCAAATGCAGTTGCAATAAGTGGATTAGCCTCTCTAGATACAATTGAATCTTCACTAAGAGCTGGCAAATCAATGAGTATTGATATAATTCTTGATTTAATGAATGTGAATGACCCTATGAGTCTACTAGGTCAGTTATCAAGAATACCTGAGATTATCCTTTTTCATAGAGGTATAGATCAAGAAGGAAACATGGAGCATCCTTGGGAAGATATTTCTGAAATCAAAACCAAATACATTGATACTTTAGTAGCGGTTGCAGGAGGGTTGAATCTTCAAACAAGTTCCAAAGCTCTAGACAATGGTGCTGATATAATTGTTATAGGAAGAGCTATCACCCAGTCTACAAATATATCAGAGTCAGTTCAGAAGTTTCTAGATATCTTAAATTAAAATTTAGAACTCATGAATTGTACCTTTTTCTCTAATTTTATTGTATATTTTCTTGTAAGTTATGTTAAAAAGGAATAAAATAAGAACTGAACTTAGTATAAGAGCTATAATTGCTATCCATACTATCTCTGAAGTAATAGTTCCATTGCCAAAAAGGCACAATCTACTAGCTCTTACTGCAATTGTCATAGGAGAAAAATATGCTATTATCTGTAACCATTGAGGAAAAAGATCTAAAGGGAACAAGCTTCCACTTAGTAGATGTATTAATCCTATTATTACCATTGATATTTCTCTACCTCTTTTGACTAATATTGTGAAATTAGCAGCTAGAAGTGATAAAGAGAAAAAGAAGATGATTATACAGACTAATAGCAAAAGAAGTGAAAGCAATGATTTCCAAGATATATTGAAACCTACAAAAATTGGAAAAATGAGGAATACTGGTATATAGTTAATAATCGATACAATTAATCCATAAAAAACTTCAAAAGTGATTTCAGAAACGAAATATCTCTTCAATCCAAAAGGCATACAAGATAATGTCTCAAATGTTCCTTGTCTCATCTCACTTGTGAAACTATTCATAGATTTCATTAGAATTTTTGTTGAGATATCAACAAGCATTGCACCTGCAAAAATAAATAAAACACTACTTACAACATATCCATCTTGCATAATTGTATTTTGAGGAACAAGAAGGGAAACATAGTAAAACAGTGAAGCAGCAATTAGAGTATTAATGAAACCTACTACGATTGTGAACTTATATTGGAGTAGTATTTTGAAATTTCGAATAAAAACAGCTTTTATGCCATTTAGAAAAGAAACAGATTCTTTGTTGCGTGTAAATTGCTCTATTACATCAGTTGGAGTTTGAGGGTAGTTCAATACCAATCCACCTTATTGTGTTTTTTCGAATGTTTAATACTCATAGATACAAAAATGAAAGAAAGAATTCCTATGATGAGAATAATTCCTATAAGAACTAAACTATTTCTTTGTACTACCACCCACTGAATATTATCAGATAAGATTACATTATGCAAAGCCTCTAAACCGTAAGTTAGAGGTAGAGATCTTGATAAAATTATTGGAAATCCGCGGAGAAGGGCAACCGGAAAGACAATTCCGCTAAATGTTTTGGTTAATTGATACAGTAATGGCACAATTCCACTGTTCTTCTGATAGTAAATAGTAAATGCTGCAAAAAGCATCGAAATTACCATGTGAGATGATAAAATTAGTAGGAAAAGTAAACAGATGAGAACAATCTGAATGGCTGTTATAGATAAGGAAAATCCAAAGAAAGCATAAGAAATTCCTAAAGAAATAAAAATAGAGAAAGATGCTAGGAATGTTCCAGCTAGAGTTGTTCCTATTGCATACTCTGCAAAGTTAAAATGCAGAAGAAGGGAGGACCATGTTCCTGAAATAATTTCATTGTAAATACTTCCATTAACAGTTGCTAAGCTTGTCCCTACGATGAACTGTAAAGCTAGACCTATGAAAGCAAACTCGAAATAGGTTGCTGATATGCCAAATATTTCCATGTCAGGATTAAGTTTACTGAAGAAGAAGTACATGGTAATCGTCACCAAATTTAAGAAAAGAGTTATGAGGTAACTACTTTTGTAGCTCAAACTCATCTTTATCCTCGCAGTAGCAATTGCAGAAATTCTAGAAAACGTATTGCTTCTTTTCTCTGTTGAGGTGAATGTAGCAATTACCTTATGTATATCCTGTTGTATAACTATTCCTCCTCTCGTAAAGGCATTGCAAAAATTTCTTCAATTGTTTTATTGTGAACTCGTTCTTTCTGCTTATTGATTTCCAGAAAAGATAGAAATGATTCTTTCAATGAAGGCATGTGTGGTACAATCTGAAATATCTCTCCTCGGGCCCTTAGAATAAGAACTGTGATACGCGAAATTGTCTCGTTGAATGCATAAGAGATCGGTTTAATCTTCGCTTCATAAATAAAATTGTGACTATCATGTGGATCTAAAGATATTATTTCTGCACCAGCTGAATCATTTATCATCTTAGAAAAAATCTCAGTAGGTAGTTTTGAAATTCTTAAGCCATCTGAAGGTAATGGTGGCAGAGAAAAAATAATGTGAACATACTGATGACCAGCTGCTCTCTTAAATAAGTCTGGAGAACAATCTTGAACTAGATTACCATCATCAATTAGAATCAATCTAGAAGTTAACTCATCTATTTCTGAGAAGTTATGACTAGTTAATAGAACTGTAGTTCCAAATTCTTTATTAAATTCAAGAAGTAAATCTTTTGCTTTTTCAGAACTTTCAGCATCAAAACCTAAGGTAGGTTCATCTAATAAGAGAATCTTTGGAAACGTGATCAATGCTCGAATTAACAAAACTTTTGCCTTCATACCTGTAGAAAGTTTCATGACCAGACTATCTTTTTTTTCAGTTAAGTCAAAGTAATTCAATAAGGAGTTGATCCGTTTTTTTATCTCAGTTTTCCTTATACCATATAATGTCCCATAGAATAGGAGATTATCTTTGACTGATAAGCGGTAATAAAGGCTTCTTCCTCCTGATTCTCCAAAAACTGATCCAACCATGCTTCTAATCTTTTTATCTTCCAAAACAGAAATTCCGTCAATATATGCATCTCCTGATGTAGGTAATAGTAATGTCGAGAGTATCTTGGACAGAGTGGTTTTACCAGCCCCATTTGGTCCTAAGAGACCAACAAATTCACCTTCTGCAACATTGAGAGAGATATTTTCTAATGCTCTAATTTCTTTTCCTTTTTTTGTATAATGTTTGCATAAGTTTGATATCTCTATTGACACACTATTAATCGACGATAGAGCTATTTAAGCTCAGCAAAATTATATTGTCGAAGGGCTATTTAATGAAGGTTTTCTCGATTTTAAACGCTTAAATATCAAATAAGCTATGGATAAACATACCAGAACTGCTGCTACAATCCATGCTGCCAACCAAGGATATCTAACTGATAGACCATATAAGTATGTAGACAAGAAAGATGTACCTGTTGTACCTAAGAAGAACCCCGTAGTTATTATTGAATATAAAATTGAGAAGTGAGCTTTTGGTAAATCGTAAGTCAATATCGTAAAAACTACGGGAAAGAATAGTACATGAGCAATATTTTTTATGAATAGAGCTGCGATATAGACTTCTACCATATCATAAAAAAAGAACATCATGATATAATTTCCCATGATGATTATCGACGAAAGTATCAATAGATAGTCAATTAATTTTGGCTTATTTGAGATTAACCATCCTACAATTGGTGATACCAATATAAAACTTAGTTGCGATAATCCTAAAAGCGTACCAATATAACCTTCCGATAAATTAAGGACGTTCTTACCATATAACGAAATAATGGGATCTGTTACTCCTGAAATCAAACCAAATAATATGAAAGCAGTTATAAAAAATATCAGTGTGCCTGACTTGAAGATTTTAAAATTGAATTTTTCTTTTTTACCACTTTTCACATCAACTCTTCTAATGAAATGTATCGTTTCTGCTCCTCCTTTCACAAAAAGTAATCTAAAAGATATCAAACCTATAATTGCTATAATAAATGCAACTAATATCATAAAATAAGCATCAAGAAACTCTAAAATAAAACCTAATCCTATTGATCCTACCAAGCTACCAAAACGACCAAAACTAGAGACTAGAGAATTATACATCCCTTTATGTGACGATTTTAGATCTGCCAATAACGATCTACTCGCTAGTCCAAAAATGTTATTTGTTAAACGTAAAAAGACAAATAATAAGGCTAGAATTGCAGTGTTATTTGTTAGAACCAGGCATCCAACAGAAATTATCATCAAAAAATAGGATGATATAACGGATACTTTTCTTCCTACTTTCTCAATGAACCAGCCACTCGGAATTCTAGCAAAGAGACCTGTAAACGTATAAGCTGTTACTATTACCCCCCATTTTATAAGAACTTCAGCCTCAGTTATCTCATATCTTTGCTGGAGATAGAGGGGAAAGAGCTGTATTACCGACATGTAAATGGCAAAACTCAAGAATTGTGAAGTAAGAAAAGCTAGAGCTTCTCTAGTTTCTTTAGATTTGATAAAATCTTTCGCCTTGAAATCTCTACCATTAAGTGATTCCCCCAGCACTATTTTTGGTAAAACTTCAATTTCTGGCATTCAAATATTAAAAACTATAATCGATTTAAAATGTTGTTGAATACACGATGATAGAAAGAAGAAGAGGGAGATCACTCTAGAAGCTCTATCCTTATCTGTTCTGCAAGTTTTTCTGCATTCTCAGAATCTGTGATAATTTCAATATCACTTGGTTTAGAGACACCTAAACCTAGCTCCACGGCACTAGCTATCTGTTCTTGTTCAAAAATTGTTCCTCTGCTTACTTCAGTAGTTGTACCTAGTATACGAAGAATTGCAACTGCAACAGCATCTATTGCGATACGATCTTTGCTAGCTAGAGTCACTTTTGCTTCTTTAACGGTCCCTACTGCCGGACCACCATCTACAAATGCTTTAACTCCATCTAGAACGATTAAATCAGGGGAGAAAGCTGTATTAATTTCTGCAATAAGCTTGCGTTGATTTGGAGAACTGTGTAATTCTCTCATATAGGAATTCCCATTTAGATCTCTTTTAGGTACTAAACCAACTGCATTCTTAAGCGATAAAGTGAAGTGTCCTCCGTATTGGTGAGTTTTCAAACAGCATGTTTCAACTATACATTCTGCTTCATGATATATTTTAGCAAAGAGAAAACCATCTTCCCAGTGACTGTTTTTAGGCTTGACATGAACATATTCCTCAACTCCAACTTCAGCGAGATTTATTATAGAAAAATCTAACTCTTCAGCAAGTTCAAAAATCCCTTTTTCTTCCATACATTTTCTTGTATCAACAGGACCACTTCTTTCAGCTAGAGTAATTGAATTTGCGCCCATTTCCCGCAATTTGAGTATTAGAGATTTCAATGTAATTATGTCTGAAGACCCAGGTGCGGGATCAGCTGTATTGAAGTTTGGTTTTAATATGATATTCTTATCCTTGAAATTCGTCTCTCCTAGTAAATCTATAACTTGGACAGTAGCTGTCATTCTATCATCGTTAATCACTAAAGCAACTTTCGACATATTACTCTCGTGAACTTTGTAAAGGATGTATTTAACTTTTTTTTGTTTATGAATAAACACACCTATACACATTCACGATATATTTTGAAGTAAAATTATTATACATCTAGCTTACTGATTAACCATGCATAATTCACTTCAAGCAAGCCTAGTAATTTTAAATGGTAATATTTGGACTTTAGATGAAGCTAGACCAAGAGCTGAAAGCCTTGCTGTTTTCTCAGATACTTTACTGAAAGTAGGTACCAAGG
>JAGXNV010000097.1 GCA_019894795.1 Candidatus Heimdallarchaeota archaeon
CTGTCATGTATTCCACCTACATTCTCATTGGATGTTCTATAACATCCGGTGGGCTGGTTATTAATAAACCTTTTGAAAGGGAGCTATTGCTTAATTCTTCTTTTCACGACATTTTATGACTAATTTTAAATTTTGTAACATATCACACAAATACGATAATAAGTGCACAAATGAAGTGATATATGAGATACTAGGTACTTATTGACTAAAAAGAACTTCATTTAGTTGATATTAGGGAAGATTGGACGCAAGTTCAATCGCCCTAGTCACCATTATGCTGTTTTAAGGATTGAACAAACTTGCTCTCTTCTTCTTCTTCTTCAGTTTCTTGATTTTCCTCTCCTTCTCCTACCTCTTCTTCCCCCTTATCCTTATCTATAAGTTTCTGATAATCTTTTATTTTTCCTTCTTCACTAGTTTCTTCTAATACTAGGACATATTCTATACATCCTCTAGCTCTTTCTCTGCGTTGGATCATATCATCGATATTAGTCGTTATGTCTAGATGGATTACCACATCTGCAGCTTCTAAATTAAGACCTCTTCCTCCTAGCGGTGTGAAAATCAGCACATTGACATTTCCTTCATCGAAGTTTTTCAGAACTATCCTTCTCATGTCTTCAGTTGTTTGACCTGATAAGTACTTTACCTCTGGGAAACCAAGGTTATCAAGTAAACGATTCAAATAACTCCCTAAAGCGAGATATCGCGTGAAAAGGAGAACCTTTGCTCCTCTGAAGAGATGTTCATGAATGATATCTATTGCCGTGTAAATCTTAGGGTGGACCAATGCTCTAGTAACTTTCTCTTCAGGGTTTTCATATCGTGGAAGATCAACTCTGTAGGTAATTAGCTCCTTGCTTGGCTCATGGATGCTTCTGAATATATCTTTGTTCTCATCCAATTCAATATATTTCAAAAATTCCCCTGGAGTTGATTCAAGCAACAGTAATCTAGCATGGCTAAGTTTGAACAATCTTCTAAAAGCAAGAATCAATTCAATTTTTGCCTCTGCATCCTTTACTTGATACTTATTTAGTTTAGCAGGAAAATTATTTAGCGATTCTAATCTTTCGAGTATTCCACTATATGACAATTTAATGATTTCCAAACGTGAAAGATTGGCATCTAGATTCTTCTGGATGATTTCAATTGGCTTAGTGATTTGAGCAGAAATTTGCTGATCAATTTTAATATAATCTTCTCTTCTAATTTTGTGAATCTTTGTTACAGTTTCATATGGTGAAAGATCTAATCTCTGCATCATAGTAGTATCTTTACCTAATAATCGCAGCATGGCTTTTGCTCTTTGCCCATCTCTTGTTCCTGACATAGCAAGTATAGGAAATGCAAATCCTTTTTCTCTAAATTTAAATAACCCCTCAAAATATTTACTTAATCGAAAACCTGACATATCACGAGCTAAAACATCAGTAGCTTCATCAATCACACACATGGTGATATTCTCTAGTATGTTGATTTTCAATTTTGTTATAATTTCATAATAATCATTCATCAATGAGGTAATAGGAGCAAAGATAGCTGTAGACGCTGCATACATCTTACTTTTTTGTCTTAAGCTTATACCTTTACCAGTTGGGTCATAAAAATAACCTAGTTTATCAATAAACCCAAATTTCTTCCCCATTTCTAAGGCTTGACGACATCTAAGTCCTGCTGCTTCTCTTGCTGATGTAAACAGAAACTTTGCATTTGGATTGTTCTGTCTTATTGCAAAAAATGACAATAAAGCTATTATTGTTTTTCCCGTCCCATATGGGTAATTAAGAAGAATTGAGCCTTCAGAAAGTTTTTCAAGTATCTCACTAACTGCGTTTATCTGATAATCCCTTTGTTCAATAGTTAAACCTTCTAACTGATCCTCAAAATCTGGTGACAAGTCCATTTCAGTCAATCAACCTTTCTTACATCTGAAGAATGTTTGTCCTTTTTAAGTATTTTACTTCCTTAGAACATATACTATAACTAATCTGTAAATCTGTACACAGGATATTGAAGTTGTCATTTTAACCAGTCATCATTTCCTTGGTAAAACTGTATCACACATCACAACAGAGACCAAAATCATAAAATATTTCTCTTAGAAGCAGGAGGTCTAAACTATATTCAAGTGACAAATCAGTCACTCTGGTACCTTCTAGTCTTTTTCTTATAAGATCAGCTATGTTTTCAATAGTTTTTGTTTTATGCCTAACAGCTGTAACATTTACACCAGAATTTCTGATGTATTTGTTAAGTTGTTTTTGAGTGATCCCAAGGAAAATTGAAATAGATTCATTATCATAGCCTTTATTCTTCATTTGAATATATCGTGCTATGAGTATTGTATCTCTATCCTTCTTCTTAAAAACTAATCCTCTCTCTTCAAGGACTTTTCGAACTGTATAATCTGTTAACTCTAAAATTACTGCAATTTCCTTTTTGCCCTTCCCTTTATTAAAAAGTTTGACAACTTCTTCATGCTTGAGTTTGTGATAATCTGCAATTGTTCTCGTTTCTATCTGGTTCTTCTTTAATACCTTAGATACAGTATGCCTATTAAGTTCTAATTCTTCAGCAATCTGGTAAGTTGACTTACCCTCGTCATACAATTCGACAATCGAGCTATCTCTTTGTGACACTTCATGGCTTACTGAGAATCCTGAACCTACGTCTTCTGAAGGGCTGTAATCTTCATGTTGTTCGTCTCTGTTAGTCATTGTTATCACTTTGTTGCTTGTTCCCACTGTAATATTAAGGGTACCTTCTTAATATAAATTTGTCAATCTATTTAAAATATCTTTCTAATCAATTTCAATTATTGGAATAAATTATTAGAAAGAAGAAATCTGAACGCATTTTAGTTTCTTTGCCAATTTGCCTAAATTAAGGGTAATTTTGGAGTAAAATATTTAAACAACAATCGTTTGCTTTTGTTATGACATTTGTTGAGAAATTTAAAGAAGCCCAAAATGGTAAGCGTTTTTCGTATCTTTTTACCATCATTATAGGTTTAGGTTTTTTTACAACTGCTATAACTTGGGCTATTTACAATGTTTACATTCCAACTTACATTGAGGACTACCTCGAAGCTATTTGGGGTGAATTAGCATTTGCTACAACCATCATTGGTTTTATAATGGTGCTTGATAATATTGCTGCTGTTTTAATGCAACCTTGGATTGGAAATATTAGCGATAACACTTGGAAACGTTATGGTCGGAAAAAGAAAGGTCGTCGTATGCCATTTGTTATGGTCGGCCTTCCTATAGGAGCTGTGTTCTTCATACTACTCGGTGTTTTTGGGTTTGACATTTTTTCGAATTTTGAAAGTTCTTTAATGCTGGGTTTCATTCTTCTTCTCGTAACTATCGGTGGTTTTAACATAAGTATGGCGCTCTTTCGATCTCCTGTAGTATCTCTAATGCCTGACCTTGTTGCAAAAGAGTATCGAAGTCGAGGAAACGGTCTTATCAATCTGTTAGGAGGCGTTGGAGCACTGATTGGACTGTTTGTGTTCCCAATGATTGAAAAGGTTAACACAATTGTTGCCTTCATTTTAATCGGTGTAATATTGATTTTATGTCTAGTTGCATTGTACTTTAGCATAAAAGAGCCAGAAGAACTCACAGATGTAATTAAATCAGAGCCTGTAAAAATATTGCCTGCCCTCAAGGAGATTTTTGCTAGAAAGGATAAAAGCATGATATTCATTTTGTTCGCAATATTTTCATGGTTCTTTGGATATAATGTGGTTGAAACATACTTCTCGCTATATGGAGTTAATGTGTTGCTTATGGAGAAAGCAGATGCAAGTTTAATTCTTGGTGTTCTGGCTCTAACATTCATCCTTTTTGCTTTTCCAGCAGGTTTGATTGCTAAGAAGATAGGTAGAAAACAAAGTATCCTAATTGGACTTGGCATTATCATTGTTTCATTAGGAA
The DNA here is from genome assembly GCA_019894795.1 of Candidatus Heimdallarchaeota archaeon. Lineage (GTDB taxonomy): Archaea > Asgardarchaeota > Heimdallarchaeia > Heimdallarchaeales > Heimdallarchaeaceae > UBA460. The sequence continues at coordinate 3,945 of JAGXNV010000097.1, forward strand.
CCGCTTCCATCTTTTCATTAGTTAGTATTCCTGCTCTTGATGCAAGAACGATTTTTATTGGCATGGATATTCCTTATGTAGCTATTCTAGATGCTGGGTGTTTCTTCTTCACTGGTATAGGTTGGGCATTGGTTAATATCAATAGCATAGTGATAGTGTGGGAACTAGCCGGAAAAGAAAAAATAGGTATGGGAACGGGTATTTACTACTTCTTTTCAGCTGCTGCAGCAATTACAGGTCCTTTAATAATTGGTGGAATTCTTGACCTTCTGAATCTTGGACTGGATCTCCAAGCAGGAGAGAAATATAAGTTTCTCTTCATTTTTGCAACTTTGTTCTTCTTAATTGCAAGTATTTTAGTCTTATTTGTTAAGAAAACTGGTGTTGAAGGAGAATCTGGAGACCTTCCACCAGAAGGAAAGCTTGAAAATATTGAACCCTTAGCAGAGTAAGTTTGTTACTCTCTAACTTTTTTTTTTTTTTCAATTTTTCAACAACCTTAAAATATTGTAAAATGTAACTTAACAAGATACTATCAATTCAAGGTGTAACTCTTGGCAACATTCAGAGACGATGAAAGCTTCTATATGGAGTACAAACCGAAGTTCAAGATTTTTCATGAATTGATGGCTAAAAGAATGAGCAATGTTTTACTTGTTTCCAGTATTTATGATAATTTTATGCTTGAAGAGGATGGACGCCTTTCTGATCAAATTTACGAGGAATTTCATAATCTTAACCTACGTACTTTGCCAAGGATAACAAGAGTTTCTTCTGCTAATGAAGCTTTATCCTTGTTACAAGTGAAAAATTTTGACATGGTTATAACCATGAGAAGAGTTGGTGATTTAGATGCATTTTCCTTTGGCAAGAATGTTAAAGAAATTAAGAACATCCCTGTCATCTTGCTCTTAAACAGTGTGGTTGAGATAAAGTATATCCCCGAAATTAGTAAGCGCGATGGGATTGATCGTACTTTTGTCTGGAACGGTGATTCCAAACTATTTGTGGCCATAATTAAGCATCTAGAAGATAAAATTAATGCTGATTATGACATAGAGGAAGGGCATGTTAAAGCATTCATTTTTGTTGAAGATTCAATAAGATCCTACTCTTTACTTCTTCCTGAAATGTATGGAGAAATTATGCGTCAAACTCATCGTCTTATCACTGAAGGATCCACTGATTTTCAAGATTTGTTAAAAATGCAAATAAGGCCCAAAATCCTTCTCGCTGAAAACTATGAAGAAGCTTTGCATTTCTATGAGAAATATCACCGAAGTATATTGGGCATTGTTTGCGATGTTGAGTTTCCCAGAAATGGTATACAAGATAAACAAGCTGGCTTTTCTTTTGTCAAAAAAGTAAAAGAAGATTATCCAAATATGCCTATTGTTTTACAATCAACTAAGGAAAAATACCAGGAGCAAGCACAGGAAGAAGATATTTACTTCCTTCATAAAAGATCTCATGGTGTGCTAAGGGATTTAAGAAAATGGCTTCTCGTCAAAGTGGGTTTTGGAGATTTTGTTTTTCGAGATATTAATGGTAAAGAAATTGGAAGAGCAAATGATATCATCACATTCTATAAGGAGATAGGCAAAATCCCTATTGAGTCTTTAGTCTATCATGGTCAAAGTGATCATTTTTCCAACTGGTTAAGCGCAAGAGGGGAATTTGATATAGCTGAAAAACTTCGTCCTCGGAAGGTCTCAGAATTCTTAGTTGATGAAGAGCTCAGAGAATTCTTGCTCAAAACTATTAACGAAATAGTCCTTGAGAAAACCCGCGGAGTTATCAATGATTTTAATCAAGATAATTACCATCCTGAAATGTTGTTTCTACGTCTCCGTCCAGGTTCTCTTGGCGGTAAAGGGAGAGGTTTAGCATTTCTTATGTTTCTGATAAATTCACTTATGCTTCAAGATGAATTCAAGAACATATCAATAGAAATCCCTCGAACTATAGTTATTGGTACTGATGAATACGACCGATTTATGGAAGATAACAATCTTTACGATTTTGCTCTATCGGGTGTTTCTGATAAACAGATTAAGGAGAAATTTGTTAAATCAAAATTGTCTAAAAGCATCAAAACTGATCTTAAATTTCTACTTAAAGACTTTAGCGGACCTCTCGCGGTGAGATCCTCTAGCTTATTAGAAGATTCTGCATATCAACCTTTTGCTGGTATATTCAATACTTACATGATTCCTAACAATTCTACAAATGCATCAGAAAACTTAGACCAATTATGCACTGCAATAAAGCTTGTTTATGCATCGCAATTTTTAGCACTCGCTATATCTTATGCAGAAACTATAAACCAAACTGTTGAAGAATCAAAAATGGCTGTAGTTATTCAGAAGGTGATAGGAAAAGAGCATAATGATCGACTTTATCCTGATTTTTCAGGAACAGCTTCTTCTTACAACTATTATCCATTTGGTCAATATATGCAACCAGAAGATAGAATAGCACATGTTGCATTAGGCCTTGGGAAGACAATTGTTGATGGAGAGTCAGCTATAAGGTTCTGTCCCAAGTATCCCAAAATGAATTTCTATTCCACTCCTGAAAAACTCCTAAAACAGAGTCAAAGATATTATTATGCCATTGATTTGACACGAGATGCATTTGATATTCTAGATGATGATCCTTATCTAGTGAAACTCAATTTGTCTGACGCAATTAACGATGGCACTCTAGCAAAAATCGCTGATACTTACGATTTCAATTCCGAATCTTTAAATTCCGGATTCTTTGGAGATGGCTCACCTGTAATCACATTCAATAATCAGCTTAAGTTTGAAACCTTTCCCTTAGCCAAATTAGTCACTCGCATATTAACAATTGGTGAGAAAGCTTTTGGAAGTTCAATAGAGATAGAGTATGCATGTGATTTTGCTAAAAAGAAAGGTGATATAGATACATTCTACATTTTACAAATACGCCCTTTTTTGCAACAAGAACTTGTTTCAAACGAGGATTTTGATTCAGTGGGACTGAATCAGGTTCTTGCCTATTCAACTCATGTTTCAGGGAACCTTATATCGAAAGATGTTGAAGATATTATCTATGTTAAACCTGACACATTTGATAAGACTGCCACTCTTGATATTGTTGAGGAAATTGATAAGCTGAATACATTAATGGTCAAGGAAAAACGCCCTTATGTGTTGATAGGCTTTGGTCGATGGGGAACAGCTGATCGTTTCCTTGGTATTCCTGCAAAATGGAATAATATTAGTGGTGTTAAAACGATAATTGAAGCTACAACAGATGATTTCAATGTTGATTTCTCCCAAGGTAGCCACTTTTTCCACAATATTGTTTCAGCAAATATCGGTTATCTACATATAAAACACAAATCAGATCAACATAAGATAGACTGGGAATGGTTAAATAAACAGAAAAGCATAAACGAATTCGAATACATTCGGCACGTTAGGGCAAAGAAACCTTTGACAATTGTTATCGATGCCCAAAGAGGAGAAGGAATGATAATTCGACCTAATTAAAAGTAAAAAAAGAAAAGAAACTTCGACTTAACGTCGATATAATGCTTTACCAATGCCCTTGAGCAATCATTGCGTTGGCTACTTTCTTGAAACCTGCAACATTTGCACCTAAAATATAATTTCCTGGTTCACCATATTCTCTTGATGCTTCATAAGCTGTCTTATGGATATTAATCATAATACTGTGTAATTGTGCATCAACTTGCTCTCTATTCCATGAAGTGAAACTGAAATTTTGAGCCATTTCTAATCCTGAGGTTGCAACACCACCAGCATTAGCTGCTTTACCAGGACCAAAGAGTACCTTGTTTTCTAAGAATATATCTGTAGCTTCTAGTGTGGTGGGCATATTAGCACCTTCTGAAACTGCTATAACTCCATTATCAACAAGCATCTTAGCGTCATCAGCATAAATTTCATTCTGAGTAGCACATGGTAAGGCTATTTGAACAGGAATCTTCCATGGTCTTTCACCTGGATAGTATTCGCAACCGAATTTTTCAGCGTATTCCTTAATGCGCCCTCTTCGTACATTCTTCAAGTCTAGAACGAAGTTGAGTTTTTCAGTTGTAATTCCTTCAGGATCATGGATGGTACCAGCTGAATCAGATAAAGTGACTACCTTAGCTCCTAATTCAATGCATTTTTGTGTAGCATATTGAGCTACATTACCAGAACCAGAAATCGAAACTAGCTTGTCTTTGAAATCTTCATTTCTAGTTTTGAGCATTTCAGCTGCAAAGTAAACATTACCATAACCTGTAGCTTCTGGTCTAATAAGAGAACCACCCCATTCTAAAGATTTACCAGTTAAAACCGGTTCAAATTTCTGAGTGATTTTTTTCCATTGTCCAAAAAGATAACCAAGTTCTCTTGCACCAACACCTATATCACCAGCTGGAACATCTACACGACCACCAATATATCTGAATAATTCAGTCATGAATGATTGTGTAAATCTCATTACTTCGTTATCAGATTTTCCTTTGGGATCGAAATCTGACCCTCCTTTACCTCCTCCCATATGGAGACCGGTTAAGGAGTTCTTGAAGGTTTGTTCGAACCCTAAGAATTTGATGATACCTAGATTAACACTAGGATGGAAACGCAAACCTCCTTTGTAAGGACCAATAGCTGAATTAAATTGCACACGGAAACCGCGATTAACTTGAATCTCACCATTGTCGCCAACCCAAGGAACGCGGAATATTAAGACGCGTTCAGGTTCAGTTATTCTTTCCAAAACTTTGAATTTTTCAAATTTTGGTTCTTTCTCAAAAACAGGTATCAAGCTCTCAAGGACTTCCTTTACTGCTTGATGAAACTCTGGTTGTGATTGATTCTTTTCCACAACATATTCATATACTCTTTCGACATAATTTGACAGTGCAATAACCTCTTTACGAATATATACTACGGATTGAGCTTCGTTTTCTTTTTTGTTTAAAACAATTACGCTATCTCTGTAATGTTACAAGAAAAAATAAAATGGAAAAATTCCTCACCTCTAATGTTAAAGTTATTATTAATGGAATTCTTTCCTTAGTGTTTCTAGAATTCTATAGGAATCTGAATAACTATCGTATTCAAGTACTTTTTCAAGTAAGTTATTAAGAACCGGTTGAACTCTTACAAGAGCCATAGAAACCTTCCCCTTAATTTCATCAAGTTTTAAACCATCAGGGTGGGAAGCAACAATTGCTACAATTTCAGCTTCTGGAACATCAAGTAATCCAGCATCCATGAGATAAACAATAAGTTTGTTATCTTCCTTTGCTTTGGCAAGAGTTGCTTGAGTTTCGTGTATTTTTTGTTCCATTTCCTCAAGATCTTGTTTAGACTTCACTTCTAGATGATTATATGCCTCTTCTTTGTTTTTCGCTGAGCTTGAAAGATGTTCCAGCTCTTGTTCTAACCTATTCTTTTCGTTTTGTTGATTAGATATACTAGTTTCAAGATTCTGCTTTTTGTTTCTCTTTTCTGTCTCAGTTTCATCTAGCTCTCGTTTCTTACTTTCATTAATCTCACTTTCAGCAGAAACTGTCTCAATAGCTTGAGTAGTTTGAATTATCTTTTGCTCCAATTCTGCATTCACTTGTTTAAGATTTTCTAGATTCTTTTTGAGTGTGTTAATATACTCAGGAATTGCTCTAATATCCTCTTCTACAGATTCTAAGGCTTGGTTAGTGTTTGAGATAACAACTGTGTTTCTGGAAACTAGTTCTTCAATATCCTGCTTGATTTCGGCGATTATAGTTATCATTCTTTCTTCTTCTGCCATATCAATCACCTAAATATCAATCTCCGTTATAACTTGGAATCTCCCAGTATGAGATTCGAATGTAATTATCTCTCTATTAGCAAGCTCAACAAGAATGTTTCTTATTACCTGGTCAGAAACACCGGACATCTTCTTGAGATTTTCTTCTGTGTTAATACCGGGGGTAGTTAAACTGCGTATAACTTGAATTTCAGGTAAAACAACAATATCCTTTTTGACTAAATATTTCAGGGCTTTAGACCGCGAAATCATCTGTGTATATTGACCGTTTAGATCTGCCAATTGGATTTCTTTAGTTCTAAGTGCTTCAGATGTTTCACTAGAAGTTGCTTGACTAAGAACATCTAATTCCTCTATTTTCCTTTTGAAGGTAGACTGGATAAGATCAATTTATTGGAACTGATTGAAAAAATGGAACCTGAAACTCTTGAAAAGATAGTTACATGTGGGTTTTCAAGTGAAGGACTGAAAC
>JAGXNV010000098.1 GCA_019894795.1 Candidatus Heimdallarchaeota archaeon
TCGATGAGGTGTTAGTATTGATTTATGGTATTTCAAAAGAAACAAGTGCTCCTTTTCAATTGAACTTAGAGCACCTGCATCTATCACAACTTGCTTTGGATCCCTTGATTTGAGAAATTCAAGCAAGGTATCTTTTGTTATTTGTGATTCAATCATACCTGGACCAATAGCATATGCAGAATCTTTTGTTCTGTGATGATTGAAAATTTTCTCTATATCATTTGGAGTAATCTCTCCTTCCGTTGCTGGTATAGTTATAAAATCTGGAAGATAGGACGAAACTGTGTTCCTGATATCAGCAGGAGTCAAAATAAGGATAAGATCTGCCCCTGTTCTAAATGCTCCCAATCCAACTAAAGCTGGCGCTCCAATGTAATCTTTTGATCCTGCAATAATTGTAACTACTCCGTTCTCCCTCTTATGACTGTTAAGTCTTCGTGTAGGATAAAACCACTTAAGATCACCAACACCTACATGAGTTTCAGAATCAGCAGGTAAGCCTATATCTCTTATAACAACTTTAGCTTCTAAGAAATCGTTTTTTCTAATTTTGTTTCTACCTAAACATATGATCAAATTTGGATTCTTAACATATTGTTCATTTTCTTTTTCCGGATTATAACCAGAGGGGATATCTAAAGCTATTATTTTGTTTTGGTGACTGGAATTAAGAAATTCTATGGCTGTCTTTACAGGTTCTCTCAGTTTGCCTATTACTCCTATCCCCAAGAGAGCATCTAGAAATATATCGACATTTAGAACTTTTTTTGGTATTTTCTCGAAATCTTCTGCTTCCTGAACAAAGAACCAGTTATCCTTTGGAAGTGATTTTCTTAAAAGTTCGAAATTCTGTTGTGATGCTAAAGAATCGAATTTATCTTTCTTGCCAAAAACGATAACAAAGCAGTTAAAACCTTCATCTAAGAGCAGTTTCGCAGCTACTAAAGCATCTCCTCCATTATTTCCATATCCTGCAAAAATAGTTATAGATTTCGATGATTCTTTTTCGCAAAATTTCATGATTTCTTCAGCGATAACCCTTCCAGCTATTTTCATTATTTCAAAAATTGTTATACCTGTAGCAAAAGCATTATCCTCTAGTGCTCGTGTCATGCGTATTGTAAAGAAATCCTGTATGTCTTTACTCATTAAAATAAGTTATTCTGTAGATTAATAACTCTTGTTCATTAACCCACAGAGAATAAAAAGGGGGAAGAATTACACTTTCCCCAAATATTTCTTAGCTTTCATGTGCTCTTTATCAAGCTCTTTTTCAAGATAAGAAGTTAGTTCTAAACCTCTATTAATCATACTCTGTAGATCTAAAAATGTTGCTTCAAAGGATTTTAAAGAGTTTATCAGCAACCCTCTATCAGTTTTTTCCGAGTCCAAAAAACTGAACGTTTTACTCAAGTTGCTAACGATACTTTGTAATCGTTTGTAGTAATTTTCTTCTTCTTCACAAAGTTCTAGAATTTTCTTTGGAGATTTCAAAGGAAAATCTAAACCTTCCATTTCTATCATAAGATCAACCATGTCTGCATTGGTCTTCTCCATATCTCCGAGAGCCTTACCGAATTCAGCAAGAGATGACTTTACAATATTTTTATTTTCATCACTATTCTTTTTACTTATTGATTCATTAATACCTCCAATAATTTGAGGACCTAGGTCACCTAGTTTAACTATGTGTTTATTCCATCTGAGATTTACTTCTTCTAAATTCTGCTTAAAAGATCCTGTCGCAGCTGCGAGGGAGTCCGATTTTCTTAGTTCATAGTTCATGTTTATCACCTAGATATTCGAAAGGGTAAAAATTATACTATATAGAAAACTGACAAAAAACCGAGAACAATTCCCTTTCGGAAACATCACATATACATTAGACAGCAGTAATAATAAACTTAACGCTAGTTTCAATATGAAGTGATTTTTTTCTCAAAAACCGATTGATTAAAAATAGCTTATGTAGAGATTAATTCAGAATGCCTTTCTCACTAAATTCTAATGAGGTAAAAGGAAAGGCTATTGACGTTCAATTATACATAGCACAATGCGCTGTTTTAGCCCATAATTTATTATATGCTGCAGAACCTAAACCAGGGGGAGCATCGTTCAACTATGAGTTTGCGGACACAAAAACAATGGATTTTCTAGCGGGTGGAAGTAGTTTGTATGCACCCATATTTGGACTATCAAAAAGAGGGATACTAGTAGCAGAAAATCATTTATGGTTCGAAGATGCTGAATTAGGATTCTATATTCTAAAAGCATTAGAAAAAGCTATAACCTGGTACAAATCGGAAACTAATACTATCTTCGGTACAGTTCTAATGTTATCTCCCATAACACTAGGAGTTGCTCATTGTTTTACAAATGAAGGTTTAAAGACTAATTCTCGACTAAACTTAGATAATGTAATAACCATCACAGATCAATTCCTAAAGAATTCTACAACAGATGATTGCACATATCTGACAGAAGCACTTAACAAGTTTGTTTCAGATAGAATCCTTCCATCTGATAAATCAGATGATGATTTCAATTCTTTTCTTGAGATCCATCAACACGAAAGAACTAATTTACATGAATTTACAAAATTCTATGAGGGAAGAGATATCGTCTTTTATGAATTATCCCACAAATATCAGTTAACATTGAAATATGGTTACTCTACCTTCATCAAAGTTTATGAAGAAACATCTAATTTCAAAAAATCCATAATTCAAACCTATATAACATTGCTTGCAGAGAGAAAAGATACTCATGTTGCCAAGAGATTTGGAAATGAGGTTGCTACAGAGATAAATACGAAGGCTAAATCTATTATTAAGCAAGGAGGAATATTCACAGTTCAAGGAAAGCAGATGATTAATGAACTTGACTCTTATCTCCGAACATCACATGCTAGAGTTATAAATCCTGGATCAACTGCAGATTTAACTGCTACTACGATCTTTCTAGCACTACTTCAGGGGTATCGTCCTTAGTTTCTTGTTCTTGTTCAAACATTCGTTTTGTAGCTTCAATGATATTTGTTGAGGATAATTGGGTCTCAAACTCTAAAAATGCTATTCTATTTACAAATTTAAGAATCACTGTAACTCTTTTATCAAAATCAAGAATCTGTATGTGAACTGGAGTTTTGTAAAGATACTGCAAACCTTTTTCAGCTGCAGTAAACAGATCGTAAATTGTCTTGTATTTTGGATTGATTTCATTTTCCGGAGTACTGATAAATTCATTTTTACTGAATATTTGAATTTTGTCTGGTTTATAAAACTCATTTATTATTTCCTTTAATTGTTGTTGAGATTTAGTCTTGAATTGTCTGAATCTTTTCACTACCATATCATCTAAAGCAGTTTCAATAACAATGAACACAGAAGGTAGAAGAATAGTTTGTACTAAATTCCCTTCGTGAGAAACATGCAAACAAATTCCTTTTGAACATTTTTCTAAGCTTCTACTAACTTTGCGAAAACTCTTTCCCAAGACTAGAAATATTGTGAAACTATCAACATTATAATTTGGAGCGTTAGCTTTAACAATTAAAGGTTCATTTTCTAAAGAGTATAAGCACCAAGCTCTTAGTTTTCCACCTTCAGGAGAATCTATCAAGCTATTAGCTATTTCAACACCATTTTGTAATAGAATCTCTTTGCAAGTATCTTGGAAACCATTGAATCTTGAAACATCTCCTCTGAACTGTTTTACTTCTTCTCTATAATCTCTGATGAAACTTTCCACTATTTGATCACTCACATGCTCTGCATATTCACTCGGCATATCATCTGAAATCTGGAAAATTAACGTGACAGATTCTACTACTGTTAGAATATACAAACTCTCTTCGAAATAAACTCGGGATAATCTCTCTTTTTCAGTTTCTTCAGCAAATCTGAGAATTGCAGTTATTAAGCCAGAAACGAGAACTTCATCTCCTCTGGAATATTCTTCATAGTCAAAGACAGGAAGTCCGCAATCTGTTACAATAAGTATTCTTTTTATCAACATCTTAATCACCCCATTTTAATTTCTCTAAAATTTTCATTATCTCTTGTTTTGAGGGCAGATCACCTAGCACCTTCTGTTTAACTAATTCTTTGGATATACACTCCGTTAAATCTTCTTTAGAGATAAAAAGAATCTCTTTCTGAAGAAACATAAAATTATGATGGTAAAGGCTCAATAGATAATTTTGTAAACTTCCGTGTTGTAATTGTAAGGAGAAATTACCATCACCTAAAGTATATCTTTCAATTTTGTCAGAGAGGATGTAATCAATTTTCTGTGAGGAGAGTAAAACCAATCTATTAAGAAAATCAGAATTAGATTCAGTAAAAACCTCAGGAGAGCTGATAATAACGAATTTTCCTCTTCTCTTATACCCTGCTAAAATAACTGGTTCTTTATCCATTAATGCTAAGGGGACATATTTTTTGATGCCATTTTCCTTAAGAAAATTCTTGTTTACATTGAATTCAATTACATGAGCTTTTGTAATAGTAAGCTTGGATCCAATTAGACGTGTATTAGACGGGATTTTCGGTAATCCATAGACATATTTTGATTGAAAAGAGATACCTAGCTCTTTAATCATTTCTTCAAAAAATCTTCCCAACCCTTCCCATGGTGGTGAAGGCAATGTAAGTATCAGAGTTCCTCCTATATCGATATACGAAATTAATTCAATATATATCTCTTGGGTGATTTTTTTTCTCGGGAGTGTAATAAATAAAACATGCGATTTTTCAAGTGTTTTTCTGTCTAACCCAATCCCTCCTACCTTTTTTCTCACTATATTGGTTTCTACCTGTGCAATTTTAGAATCTATCAAATTAACAATCTGTTTAGCTGGTAGTTCCTCATTTAGTGTTGTGTCGACAGAACATATTCTCATCTAAATTTGCTATGACTGTATCATATAAAATCATTGTGAAAACTGTAACTCGAAAATCTAACGCCTCTTTCCTATAAATAAAGATAAAGAACTACATCATTCTTTTTCTTGTTCCTTTACTTTTAGAATACGCCTTAAATCTCTTCTGAGCTTTCGCGCAACATTGTTTTCAGGGATAAAATGAAGTGATTTAGTGACTTCTTCATAAGCTAACTTGTAATTATCTAGAGCTTTGTGACTTATTGCCTGTAACAAATGGGCTCTAGCTATCATGTGAGGAACACTAAGTGATTTTTCCTCAGTTTCATTTAGAATTTTTCTTGTTAGCTCTAGAACTTTGTAATGGTTCTCATCCTGAGTGTTCATAACCGCTAGTTTGGACATAAGTCCAAGATTTTCATACTTAGTTTCAACAAAATCTTCTAGAATCTCATAACTTCTTGCTCGTAGATCTACTGCATTGTAGAAATCAACTGCTTTAATAATCATTTCAGCTTTCTCTAATTTCACAAATGACATGGTCTGGCGATATGTAAAAACATACAAACCTGCTCCAAGAAGAAGTGCAACAAATTGGAAAATTACAACTAATATCTGATTTTGTTGTAATGCTACAAAAAATGCTGTATATAGAGGAATTAATAACGCCCCCAAAGTGAATACTGTCGTAATAGTGATCCATACCCAGAACTTCACGCCATAAAGAAGAGTAGTGCGTTTCTTCTTGAGAATGTATTCATCTTCTCCTTCAATCTGATGTATAACATGGAGCTGGTCAGGTACTGTTACATGTCCTGCTATTTCTAGAATGGAAGTGACCATAAGAACAACGAAACTATAGATAGTAATTAGTCTTGCTTCATCATTGGGTTGAACATAATCACTAAGGAGAAAGATATTCTGTATAATGATTGAAAAGAGAGCATAATTTCTTACGGTTTTGACTAGAGATAAGTAAATCATTCTAGTAGATTGAATTTGTTTAGGTAGAGGTCTATGCCGGAATCTAACAATCCCCCATCCAATAATAAATAGACCTATAGCGGGAAAAGAGATAGCTGCTTGAGTCTCTGCAAGTATATCTGAAAATGAAAAAAGAAGAGTCAGTCCCCCTAAAATTAGCATAAACAAATCTTCATTGGATAATGCCATATCGCTATCTTGTTCAAACATTTTTTCACCTTACGCTGATTATTAAAACATATATATTCATAAATCTGACGAATTAACATGTATTAACCAAATAAAATCATTTTTTCGACTTATCTGCTATTCCTTTTGGATTTTCTATTTGTTTAGCAAATTTCTGAGCAAATTGTTTCAATTCATCTTTATCCATGACATCCGCTAAACGTTGAATTGCTTGGAGATGATGCACAAGAGAATCGAGCCATGAATAGACATCCCCAGGATAAAGTTGAATGTTATTCTCTTTTCTCATTTCTTCGGCAATTCTTGAAGGTGAATAACCTTGTTGTCTAAGCTCAAAAATCATTTTTGAAAAATTAATCTCACCACACTCGCAAAATGGCCTATCAAGACATTTACATGAGAATATGTTAGATGTCCACTTTGTGAAAGTTTCTAAAATTGCTTGTGTGGGGTTTCTTGTTCCCCAACTATTACCAGAATAAAGATCTAGAACAGTTCCAGAGAAGATATTCGTTGAAATTGTTGATTTAATTACTCTTTCTATCTCTCCATGGATTTTTGGAGATAGATGTGCAGATTTAAAGGGTTGGATCTTCACAGCTAAAGTCAGAGCTAAATCATCATATAACTCTTTTTTCTTCGCACGTTGAATTTCTTGAACTAATCTTATTGCATATGATGGTGCAAGAAATGACAACGAAACAGCTTTTCCAAGCTTTGTAGGGAAAATTGTCTTGTTTTCAACATAAATCATTTTCATCTTTTTCAAAGCATTCATATTTTCACTTAAAGGTGAAGTCCTTCCTAAAATATTTGCAAATATCATCTTATCTTGAGAGATGTTAACACTTTGAAATGAAACAATAGTTGCTAAAATTTCTTCCTCTTCTTCAATTGTTTCAAGAATTGGGTCAACATCCTCTATAGGTTTTGTTAACAGTTCGAAAGCAATCTGTTCTTCTGTTTCCTTCTGACCAAAGGATAATTTTCTTCCAGGTTCAACAAGTAAATAGACTTTACCTAAATCGTGATACCCTAATCTTCCAGCTCTTCCTAACATTTGGTGAAATTCTGCAACAGTTAGCCAATTGATGCCCATTGCTAGATTCTCAAAAATTACTGTAGATGCAGGAAAATCTACTCCAGCTCCTAAAGCAATTGTAGTCACAACTGTAGAATATCTTCTTTTCTCGAATCCTTTTTCTACTATCTTTCTTTTTCTAAAGGTTAAACCCGCATGATAAAATGCAGCTAAAATACCTTTTTTCTTCAGATTCTTTGCTAATTTCTCACAATTTCTTCTAGAGTTAGTAAAAACTAAGATTTGACCTTTAAATCCTGTACTAGATATAATCTTTTCTTCGTTTCGACACAGTTTAGACAGTTTATTGAACCGATCTTCTTCATTCTCTGTAATAAATGCATGTCTTTCAAGTGGGATAGGTCTGTCAAGATAAAGAACTGTTTCTGCTTTTAAATCAGTAGCCAATCCATCAGGATTCCCAATAGTTGCAGATAAGTAAACAAATTGAGCTCGTGGAAAAAGAGCTTTCAATCGAGCAATTAGACCATTTAATCTAAACCCCCTCCCTTCTGAAACGAGCATTTGAACTTCATCGATTACTATAACGCCAATATCTCCAAGATTTTTACTTCTTCCATCTCTTAAGAGGAAATCAAAGGCCTCATAAGTGGCTACAATGATATCTGCAGCTATTGCATCATCATCTATAATTGGATTAAATTCTCCTTCAACTTTGATTCTGCTCATACCAACTCGAACAGCTGTTTTAAGACCAATTTTTTTGTATCTTTTTCTGAATTGCTCATATTTTTGATTTGTAAGAGCAACTAAAGGTGATAAATATACGAATTTCTTTTTCTGTAAAGCCTTAGTTATTCCAGCAATCTCTCCAACCAAGGTTTTTCCTGATGTTGTTCCCGCAACAACCAATAAGTCGTTGTTGGTGAGCAGTCCTTTATCAATAGACATTTCTTGAATTGGTAATAAGGTTTTGATACCTTCAGAAATTAACAGATTTCTCAGCTTAGATGGTATCTCTTTTACTGTGCTTAAAAACAAACTTTTTTCTTGTTTTACAGACTTAATCGTGTCAAAAAGTGTTGAATTAGGGTTATTGAAAGGATCTTGCTCTGACCCGAAAGAAATGTTTTCAAGAACTTCATCAAGATTTCCTCCACGTAAAGCTTGCTGTTGGTAAAATTTCGTTAAACCTCCAGATACAACCAAGTTGCTACGCTGTAACTCTTGAGTTAACTCTTTCTTTGAACAGTACTCACATATTCGTTGACCCTTATAGAGGACTGAATCTTTTTCAAGATTTGTCCATTTATATCGCCTTTCCAAACAAGTACGACAAAGTGTAGCAATTCTAGCTTTAGATATCTTGAAAGTAGTGCAATACTCAAGAAAAGCTTTATTGTCCCAAGGTAAATCAGTATCTGGAATGATAAGGTATTCTGCTTCTTTAAGATCCTCAGTTGCTGCACGAGGTTTCATATAAAAATTCGAATTTTTACCTATTTTCATGTATTTGTATACTCTCAGATAATCTTTCTCATAAGTGAAATTTAAACGTGTGTACGTAATAAAACTCTTATCTTTACCCTCTCTCAGGTGGAAATAAACGATATCAGCTGAAAGTTTTTCTTTATTCCAGTTAAATAATACTGCAATGTAGGGTTTAGGAAGTTTCATTAGAATTCACTTAAAAGAAATTTAAAGAAAAAACTATGTTTTTGTAATCTGCTCCTCTCCGTCAGATTCTGAAGCTTTCTGCATTTGGCCACATTTTGTGCAGAACTTTGCTGCTGTTCGATTTATTGTTCCACAATTGTCACATTCTTTCTGAAGTTGATAGCCACAGAATTTACAAAATTTTCTATAAGGCACTTCTTCTAGACAAGATGGGCAAATTAAAGTTTTTTCTACTGTTTTACTAGGCAGAGCTTTTAGTGTTGAGGGTCTATTCATAGGTTCAGGTTGACTTTGACCTTGTGAAGTGAGTGCCAATGAAGGTTCTATTGGTTGATATGGTGGTAGAGGTTCAGAACTCCCTGTGATGGTAATTTCTTTTCGGGATTCAGGATCGACTTCCAGAATATATTGAAGAACATCTGTTTCTTCAGGAACAACAATTTTCCTTTTTTGTTGCTTGAGTAAAGCCAGAACAAAGTAATCCTTCACTTCTTTTTGGTCTGAACCACAATGGTGACATATTCTGTCAAATTCTTTGATTTCTTCCCAACATGCCAAGCATTTCATATAAATCACGTTCAACTAACTTCTTTACCGGTATGGTCTCTTATAAAATTAGCTTTCCAGCTAAGAAACAATCTATTATAAATAAAGTTGATAGAAAAGATTTTAACCATACTAACTGAAATCTATTTGAGAATTCATGGCAAAGCAGAAGAAGATTAAATGCAAGCATTGTGGGGAAGAGTGGTTGCCACTAGATGTACCAACTAAAAAGGAATGGAATATTGTAAGTCCAATGCCTGACAAACAAGGTAACGTCACCATTACTAGAATGGCGACCTGGGACTGTCCTAACTGCCACAAAAACCGAACTGGTGCTAAGGGTAAAACAAAAGGAGAGTTTAAGGAAGAGGATACTCCCAAGTACAAGATAGAACATGCTCTTGATTCTGGAGAAAAATTTAATGTCACTGATCTTGCAGATGAAATTGGTTTTGATGTTGAAAGCATAAAGAAGATAATTCCTATGTATCTTAAGAAGAAGAACATTAAAGGTAGAATTGACGGTGAATTTTTCATTCCTGGATAAAAAGAACAAAATGGCAAAATTTTTTAAAGCATAAAAATAGAGACGATATAATCAGTAAGAAGGGACAATGATGGTCTATACAATTTACAACGGAGTTTTGACTGGCGGATGGCTTACATTCTGCTTAGTGTTATTTTCAATATTAACTGTAGCATCAATTATTTGGTTGATTCTATACATAGAAATGTCTCAAAGGAAAAATTGGAAATTAACTTTATTAATTGTAGCAATAACTAGTTTGATAGTTGCTT
This sequence comes from Candidatus Heimdallarchaeota archaeon, assembly GCA_019894795.1. GTDB lineage: Archaea > Asgardarchaeota > Heimdallarchaeia > Heimdallarchaeales > Heimdallarchaeaceae > UBA460. The sequence continues at coordinate 10,119 of JAGXNV010000098.1, forward strand.
TTGAAATACAAGTCATATTACTACAAATTGGTGTCATAATTTAAGGAAACTTCTCTTCCTTTATTTTCATTTCATTTTTTAATATTCTATTGAGTCC
>JAGXNV010000009.1 GCA_019894795.1 Candidatus Heimdallarchaeota archaeon
ATTCTACAGGTCAATGTTATATTGAGATTGAGTCATGGGATTCGACATCTCAAGTTGCAGCTCTGTGGGTTAAAGTTCCTTTCATAGATAGTACAAATACTACAACTCTTACTTTATATTATGATATAGATGCTACCAATAATACAACTTATGTTGGTGATGTAGGGGATTCTGCAGCACAGAATGTTTGGGATAGCAATTTTGTTACTGTTCATCATTTTGCAAATGAACTTACTAGTACTTCAGAAGATTCGACTGATAACAATATAGATGCAACTGATTATAATACACAATTGGGTACTTATGAGAACAGTGGAAAGTTCAAGATAGTTCCTTCAAATGCTGCTGCTAATAGAATTGAGATTGCTGATAATGCTGCTCTTAGGGGACTTGCTGCTCTGTCTATAGATGTATATTTTAAAATGAATGTGGAAGTAGACTGGGGAAAGGTATTTGACTATACATCTGATTTAGTAGTAAATGATGATAGAAAGTATAGACTATATACTAATAGCGAGGGTACTCGCCAACTACTCTTTGGATTATGGAATACTTCTGATGGTACTATCAAGAGTCACGTTTTTTCCGGATATTCTCCAGATACGTGGCACATTGTGGGTATCACTTATGGTAGTGGAACCTTTCGTGCTTTTCTTGATGGAATACGAGAGAATGAAACTACTGGTCTGAGTGGAACTGTCAATAATAATTCAAATGGTGATCTAGTACTTGGAAGGGATAATTTTACTGATTATCTAACTGCTGTAGCATATTCGGAATTTAGAGTTAGTAATATTGCAAGATCTGAATACTGGATGAAATCTACAAATGAGACCTTACGTGATAACTTTGTTACATTTGATGATCCTGTTTCTAGTTCATCTATATCTAGTTCATCATCATCATCATCAAGCACGTCTTGTTATGTAGATGCATATAGTGATGATTTTACAGGAACAAATGGAGATGCTCCAAATGTCCATAATTGGAGTGTTTCTAAAGGTTCAAATCTTCTTGAAATAAACAATAATAAATTAAGAATAGGTGTAGTTAGTGCAACTACAACTCCTTTTATAAAATCAAGATTTTTGTTACAGGGTGATTTTGACATTCAAGTTGATTGGGAAATGGTTGTTGATCCAGGAGGAGAATCAGGTTCAGAAATATTATTGGACGTTAGACAAGATTCCGATAATAGAATGAAGATGTGGTATCAACCTCATACTAATGAATGGAGATGTAGAACAATTATAAGCGGTACTCCACTTACAACTGATGTTTCAGAAACTATTGGAACGGGTGTAACAAGAAAATTAAGAATCACTAGAGTTGGAAGTCTCTGGACAGGTTATAGATATACAGGTAGTGCAACATGGGTATCAGTTCGTAATGGAAGTATTGGTGCTTCTGATGTTCAGATTTTACCTACTTTAAATTGTTATACAGGAACTCCTACAATAACAGTAGATTTTGATAATTATATAGCTACAGCAGATGGGGTTATTTGTGCTAATAGTTCAAGTAGCTCGAGTTCAGTAAGTTCATCATCAAGTAGCTCGAGTTCAGTAAGTTCATCATCAAGTAGCTCGAGTTCAGTAAGTTCATCATCAAGTAGCTCGAGTTCAGTAAGTTCAAGCTCAAGCGAATCTTGTTATGTAACTTTAGGCGATGATTTTACAGGAAGCGATGATGATCCAATCAATCCTCAAAAATGGACTACTGTACAGAATGATCAAACTGCAGGAACCATTCAGAACAATCAATTAAGTTTTGCTCCAGTTACTTCAGGATCAACAGCACAATCAATTTTTGAATCAAGAAATCGTCTAGAAGGAGATTTTGATATTCAAATTGATGTTCCGTCCGCCCTTTATGGAAATTATGCAACTGCTATTAGACATTTAATTCCTAGATTTGAGGTTAGAGATTTTCCCAATACTATTGGTACGATAGCTTACATTGAAAGAATGAGGAATGTAAATTCAGGTGGAGTAAATGGAATTGGTTCTAATGGTAATTCTGTAAGCTATGATAGTTATGTGAAGACATGGACATCTAATACACCTGGTTTGAGAATAGTAAGAATTGGTAGTTCAATACGAGTATATGAATGGGATAGTGGTCAAACAAGATGGGAATATGATGCATCAACAACAGGAAGACAAGTATCCACATATACAGGAGATGTTTACATTAGACTGCATTTCATTCAAGGCGGTGGAAATGATGGTGATGCTTCATGTATTGTAGACAATCTTGTTATTAATTCTGCTGATGAAATTATATGTGCTGATAGTTCATCTTCTAGTAGCTCAAGTTCAGTAAGTTCATCATCTACTTCTTCAAGCTCATCAACCACAAAAAATCATTTTACATTAAATATAGATCATTCAAAACTTGTAAATTCTCCAGTTGTAGATTTACATGATTTTCCAATTCTTATCAAACTAGGAAATGCAAGTGGTATTTCAAGTGTTGATAGTACTCCTATCTTTAATGAGATTGGTGATGACTACAGTAAATTATATGTTGAGGATTCAACTGGAAATATTCTATGGACAGAGGTTGAGACTTGGGATTCAACTAATCAAGAAGCTTTCTTATGGTCAAAGGTTCCGTTAATAGATGCTTCAAGTGATACGATTATCACATTGACGTATGGAACTGATTTAACAAGTAATAATCGAATTGATGTAACCAATACAGTAGCAGCTAGAAATGTTTGGGATTCAAACTTTGTTGCTGTATGGCATATGCATTTGCCTGGAGATGGTGTTTATTCAAATTTAGAGTCTACAAATACAAAAGCTCATGCTGCATCATATGGAAGCATAAGCGATTCTGATTTAGGAAATTCAAAAGTTGGAAAGGGATATACATATTCGGGAAGTGGTCAAGATAGATTTCATGTTACTGATAAGACGGAATTTGATATATCTGATGATATTACTATTGAGCATTTGACAAGACCAAACTCAGCAGGAGAGGGTGGTTTTGGTAGAATCTTTGATAGAGATTCAGATTATGGTACATATTTCAGCAGTAATGGTGGAGATCCTGAATTTACAATATTTATGGGTGGGATGACAGGTAGTTCATTTATCGGTCCTACAAACGGTAGTTTTGGAAATTGGAGATATGATGCATTTACAAGAGTAAAATCATCAGGTCTGCATAAATATTATTATGAAGGAGTTGCTTATTCAGGTGAAGATGGTTCCCCTTCAGCAGGAGAGTCAATAGAGGCAACAGCTGCTCGAATTGATATTGGTAATAGATATTCATCTGGATCTTGGGATAGAACATTTGATGGGGTTATTGATGAAGTTAGGATTTCAAATATTGCTAGATCATCAACATGGATTAAAGCAACAGGTGAAACTCTAAATGATAACTTAATTTATTTTGAATTTGATGGTTCAAGTTCTAGTTTGAGCTCTAGCTCTTCCAGCTCAAGTTTAAGTTCTAGTTCATCTTCTAGCAGTTCTAGTTTAAGCTCTAGCTCTTCTAGTTCTAGTTTAAGTTCTAGTTCATCATCTAGTAGCTTGAGTTCCAGTTCATCTTCTAGTAGCTTGAGTTCCAGTTCATCTTCTAGTAGTTCAAGCTTAAGTTTATCCAGTTCAAGTTCTAGCACAAGTTCTAGTTCATCTTCTTTAAGTTCTAGTTCATCTTCTGGAAGTTCAAGTTCGTCTTCAAGTTCAAGTTCATTATCTTCTTCTAGTTCTTCTTCTAGTACAAGTTCTAGTTCTTTATCTAGCAGTTCAAGTTCAAGTACAAGTTCCAGTTCATCATCCTTAAGTTCAAGTTCTAGTTCATTATCCAGCTCATCTCTAAGTTCAGATGCAACATCAGAGATTTCAATATGGGGTGAGAACTCAAATGCAGATTTCACAGGTGTTACAGAAGATACATTTATTTGGAGTAAGAGACCAACTATAAACTATGGTAATCAAAATGATATAAATGTTGATGGTGATGAGGATCAAGAGGCAACAGAAAAATTACTAATTAAATTGGATTTTAGTTCTGTTCGTAATTATATAAACCACAAAGACAATATCATAACAGCAGTTCTATGGTTGAGAGTTCGTGATTGGCCAGCTTGGAGAACTCATCAAATTGGTATTCGTAGACTTAAGAAAGACTGGGCAGAACGTGGCGCAACTTGGAGAACAACAGGATATGAATCTTGGCAAAATGTTGGTGCATCAGGTTCAAATGATAGAGGTTCAATTAAAGACACCTCTAATGTAACAAGATCAAGTGGATGGGTAAGTTGGGATGTAACAGAAATAGCTAAATATGCATTTGAAAATGATGAATATTATGGTTTCTCATTAGAAGATATAAATTATCCTGATGGTGATGAATCTGGTTTCTACTCATCTCAAGTAAGTGACGCAAGTCTAAGACCATATTTAGAAATTTCTTATTATAGAGTTATTGGATCATCATCAAGTTCTAGCTCTTCAACTTCATCAAGTTCTAGTTCATCATCTCTATCATCATCGAGTTCTACGAGTTCATCTTCATCAAGTATGAGTTCTAGCTCAAGTTCTGTATCTAGCTCATCTAGTTCATATTCATCAAGTTCTAGCTCTAGCTCTGAATCAAGCTCCAGCTCATCAAGTTCATCTTATTCAAGTTCATCTTCATCAAGCTCTAGTTCCAGCTCACTGAGCAGCTCATCTTCATATTCATCAAGTAGTCTAAGTTCAGGTTGTCTTGGTGGTGTTGATGATAACTTCATTGGAACTGATGGAGATCCATTAAATGTTCATAATTGGAAAACTCCCACTGGATGGACACCTCCAATTATAAAAAATAATATGTGGTATGTGAACAATTTGGGCGTTGACGTATATGGTGGTTCTGAATCAACATTTACAGTATTTGGTGATTTTGATATTCAAGTTGAATGGTTTGTATATAATATTGATGCAACAAGCGGTCTTGAGCATGGTATTTCAATTGTTGATGATTCCACAAGTACCCTTGAACTTAAAAGAATATCAGGTGGTTATGAATCAAATGTTAATGGAGATTCTCTAACTGCAGTATCTGATTCAACAAGTGGTGCATTTAGAGTTACGAGATCTGGAGATGATTTTACTACACAATATTGGGATGATTCTTCTGCTTGGATTAACATTCATTTAGATTATACATCTGTATTTACTAATGGATTTAAGGTTAGACTTTTTACAAGTAATACGACTGGCGGAGCTTACAATGTTACAGGTTACTTCAATGATTTTCTAGTTCTTACTTCTGATGGAGTTAGTTGTATCTCAAGCAGTAGCTCATCTGTTAGTGTGAGCTTTAATTCAAGTAGTTCATCATCTGTGAGTTCAAGTTCTTCATCTGTATCAAGTAGTTCATCATCCATAAGTTCGAGTTCATCATCCGTATCTAGTTCTTCAAGCAGTAGCTCATCTTCGAGTTCAGTATCATCTTCATCAAGTTCACGCTCAAGTAGTAGCTCAAGTTCAACTATATTTGTCTGTGATGATAAACTTTCAAATACATATTGGCAATCATTTGGATCAGGAACATGGACAGGATCAGCATGGCAATCTGAAGTAGATCCTATAGATGGTCATCATGTTCATTTGAATCCAGTTGGATCATGGGAAGTCAACTATAGACCTGATGCAATCGAATTTGTTATTGAGAATGATACAACTGGTCAAAATATTGTTCTGTCAGATGTTGTATTACAAGATGTTGGATTTAATTATGTATTACAAGAAACTGATGTAACTGTTATAGATGGAGTGCAGAAGAGATTCTATCTTGACTTCTCAAATGGTCTTAATATAGAACATCTACATTTTTCAACAGATTCTACTAGCTCGTTTAGAGTTACACAAATAGAATTCTGCGATGGTAGTTCATCGAGTTCATCGAGTTCATCATCTGGAAGTTCTAGTTCTCTATCATCATCTAGTCTATCATCTTCAAGCTTGAGTAGTAGTTCATTGTCAAGCAGCTCAAGCTCAGTATCATCTAGCTCATCATCTGTGAGTTATAGTTCGAGTAGCTCTTCAATTTCAAGCTCTAGTAGATCTTCAAGCTCGAGTTCATCAATTGCTATTCAATGGTATTTTCCACAGAATCTTTACTGTCCTGTTGCAGCAATTGAAAGTGGTCAACTGAGTGATGTCTATGTAAATGATAATACAAGCATAGTTTTCACAGAAGAGAATACGACACCAGGTGGGGAACACAACTTTTATTTCTATGGTGTTCCATTTGACGATGCTACTACATCATTAGAGCTAATAATAGATGGTAACTATGATGGAAATCCTGCTCATAATGTTAAGATTCAAATTTATAATTGGGATACATTTACATATGATAATGTAACAGGGGATGCCCAGGATCTTCCTTCCGTTGCGACAAAACAGCATTATGAATTTACGTTGCCAGTACCAATTGAAGATTATGTAGGAGACACCACAAGTGTTTCAAATGTATTGATAATTAAGATTATACATACCAGTGCTGGAAATACTTCTCATAAAATATATATTGATCATATGAGATTGTATGTTGGAGATTTTTCATCTTCGAGTTCTTCGAGTTCATCAACATCTAGTTCTTCGAGTTCATTGTCAAGTAGTTCATCATCTTTGTCTAGCAGTTCGAGTTCATTGTCTTCATCAAGTTCAAGCTTAATACCATATTACTTCCCATATACTCATACAAATAATTTGGGAACAAATGAAATTGGATTATTGGATCTTGTATATACAAATGATGCAAACTACTTTGGTATTCAGAGAACCAGTTCAGGAACTCCAGGTATGAATACTGAATTTAGATTCTTTGAAGTTGATGCTTCTGCTGTTCTGTATCTTGAGCTTGAAGTTGATAATAATAAATCAGATTCAACTGTTAAGATGCAAATCTATAATTATGACTCAACAGCAGATATTGATTCAACAGCAATCTGGACACCATGGGAAGATCTTACTGATGCTACTGAAGATATCTATGGTACAAGTAAAGCAACATTTATCATCAATCTTCCTTATGGACTTACACCATATGTTAGTGGTGGTGATTTAGTTCTGAGAATGTATGATAGTGGTACAGGAAATTCATCATATGTATTAATATACTATATGAGATTGGTTTCAGGTTCAAGCTCTTCGAGTTCAAGTTCATCATCCCTGAGCAGTTCGTCGAGTTCTTCGAGCAGCTCATCGTCTGTATCTAGTTCAAGTAGTTCATCATCTCTATCTAGTTCCAGTATAAGCTCAAGTTCAGTATCATCCAGCTCAAGTTCATTGTCATCTAGTTCCAGCTCATCATCTCTATCTAGTTCATCTAGCTCTGTATCTGTGAGCAGCTCATCCAGTTCAACAAGCAGCTCTTCTATATCTTCAAGCTCAAGTTCAGTATCTAGTTCTAGTTCAAGCTCAACAAGCAGTGTTTCTAGTTCTTCAAGTTCTAGTTCTTTAAGTTCATCAAGTTCAAGTCTTAGTTCTAGTTCTAGTTCATTATCAAGCTCTTCTAGTTCTTTGAGTTCCAGTTCACAATCTAGCTCCAGTTCATCAAGTTCAAGTGTATCAAGTAGTTCATCATCTATATCCAGTTCGTCCAGTTCAAGCTCTTATTCTAGCTCAAGTTTATCATCATTTTCAAGTAGCTTTAGTTCATCATCTCTATCAAGTAGCTCAAGTTCAAGTTCATTCTCAAGCTCATCCAGTTCAAGTAGTTCATTATCTAGTTCAAGCAGAAGTTCATCATCTCTATCAAGCAGTCTACCAGGAACTTGGGAATCGTTTTTCACGAATGACGAATGGGATCCATTGACAGGAACATGGGTACCTGGAAATCATTGGGAACCAACTTTTGTTACTGATAGATGGGTATTAGATTTACAAGAAAAGGGAACATGGGTTAATGATTACAGACCTACACATATGAAAATTGATATGGACACGACTGGAGTATTTGTAATTGATGCAACTGCTATGATTTATGTCTGGGATAGTAGTGGAAATGTCATTATAGGTGATCTTGATACTATTAGAACATCTGAAGATGTGTTACCAGCTACATTTGTTGGAAATGATATTAATAGATTGTTTGTAAAATCTCCAAGTGGAGGAGCAACTTTTGATGTAAGAGGAATTGATTTCTTAAGTTCATCAAGCTCTAGTTCTACATCTTCATCTAGCATATCTTCATCTAGCTCTTCTGTATCGAGTTCGTCGAGTTCATTATCATCATCTAGTAGCTCATTGTCTAGTTCTTCACTATCGAGCTCTTCTGTATCGAATTCATCTATTTCTAGCTCTTCGAGTTCAGTATCGAGCTCTTCTGTCTCCAGTTCATCGAGTTCATTATCAAGTTCAAGTTCTTCATCTAGTTCTTCATCTAGTCTATCATCATCTTCATCAAGCTTGAGTTCATCATCTTCAAGTTCATATAGTTCTTGTGAAATTTCAGTTGATGATAGCTTTACAGGATCAGATGGAGACCAACCAAATGAAGACAGATGGGATTATTATAGTGTAGATCCTGGAGACGCTGTAACAATTCAAAATAATAAACTAAACTTTGATTCAACAACTGGATTTTCAACTGTTTCTAAAATCCTGAGTGAGTTCTGTTTCAAAGGTGACTTTGATTGTCAAGTTGATTTTGATTTAGAAACATTTGATAGAGGTTCAGGAAATGCTCAAATGTATGTTGCTCTACAATTAGGTTCAGATAGAGTTGGTTCAAGAGCATATCTGGGAAGAGTTAATGATCTATCAGTTGGTAATAGATACGTCTGTAAAGGAGCATTTGGTGCAGATACAGGTGGAGGTGCTGCAGATTCAACTGGTGCATTTAGGATTACAAGAGTTGGAACGTTAGCTACATTCTATTACTGGGCAAATGGACAATGGGAATGGAATAGTAATCCAGCAGGTAGACAATTTACAGTTGATCCTGATGACTATTGGATGATGTTCCACTTTGTTAAAGATTCAACTGATGCTACAATGCTTGTTAACTTTGATAATTGGTTTGTTAATCAAGCAGATGGTTTCTGTTGTCCACCAAGTTCATCCAGTTCAAGTTCAAGCTCATTATCAAGTAGCTCAAGTAGTCTTTCAAGTAGTAGCTCATCATCAGTAAGTTCTAGTTCAGTATCAAGTTCTAGTTCATCATCTCTGTCAAGTAGCTCAAGTTCTAGTTCATTCTCAAGCTCATCTAGTTCAAGTAGTAGTTCTAGTTCTGTCTCAAGCTCAAGTTCATCTACATCTTCGAGTTCAAGTTTGAGCTCTTCAAGTTCGTCAAGTAGTGTAAGCTCCAGCTCAATTAGCTCTAGTTCTTATAGCTCATGTGCTGTTGCCTTCAATGATGATTTCACAGGGGCAAATGGTGATACAGTAAGTCTAAATAAATGGATTGATTATGGCGGAACAGATACATATATATTGAATAATCAAGCACAGCAATTTACTAAGAATCCCAATGGAACACAACTAAATATTAGAACTCAATTAGTAGGTGATTTTGATGTTCAAATAGATTTTGCCCTTGGTCCCATTCAAGCTATAAGCACGTGGGAATTGAAAATAGAGCTTAATTCAACTGCATCTGAGTATCTAAGATTCTCCTTTATGTATGACTCAACTTCACCTAATTACGCATGGGTAACTGAAAGTCGTATAGATGCTGGACAACAAATAACTAATCATGGTGCTGTTGACACAACAGGTTCGATTAGATTTACAAGAATTGATACTACTTCAACAATATATGCTAAAGGAACAGATGATGAAGAATGGACAACTTTAGATGTAAGAACTAACTATATTACAACGAATGCACTGCTCCTTTTAATAGGATTATATTCAACAACTGCAAATCAGTCTATTTTATGGGATAATCTGATTCTTAATTATGCAGATTCTGTTGTCTGTCCTGGTACAAGTTCTAGTTCCAGTTCAGTATCAAGTAGTAGTTTAAGCTCAAGCTCAAGTTCATCTACATCTTCGAGTTCAAGTAGTACTTGTCCAACAGGATATGTTGAAACAATAGGACCAACAAACTGGACTTTAGATACAGGAACTTGGAATGGAAGCAAATATACAGCAACAAGTGATGGTACTTGGAAGGTAATTATTAGTGCAAATGCTCCATTGTCAGGATGGTTTCCATTAAAACTAAGAGTAACAGTTTATAATGATGTTGGTTGGAATCCAGAACTTACAAGCATTACAATGTTTGATACAGATGGAAATACTATGGCATATTCTGGAACTCCTGTAACATTGGATGGAGATGCAGTGGAAACAGAAATTGCAATAGATTCGACTGCATTTATAGATTCTACTTCACTTACATTTATTGATATTGACAGTATAGAATTTCTTGGTGGAACAAATAAATTCTATGTTACTTCAGTTGAATTATATCAAGATTGTGATACAAGTTCATTTAGTTCAAGCTCAAGTTCTGGGAGTTCAAGTTCTTGGAGTTCAAGTTCTGAATCAGGAGGTGGTGGTTGTGGATGCTAAAAGTGAAAGGGGAATGTAGTGATATTACAGTGGCATATCATACAAAGATGCAATGTTAGATGTAGACATTGTTATCAAGGTGAATATAACGATAATGATCCCACTTATGATCAATTGATACATGTACTCGATAATTTTACAGAATTTGTTGATGACTTATGGCCAGGGGATGAGCATTGGGTTAGACTTACAGGTGGAGAACCGATGTTGCATAAAGATTGGAAAAGACTTGCAGTAGAGGTTATACAGAGAGAATTTACTTGGACTTTGATGACTAATGGAACTTTGGTTACACCTAAAGAAGCGGATGTTATTGCAAAATTAGAACCAGCTCATGTTCAAGTGAGTATTGATGGTGGTGAGGAAATTCATGATAATATACGTGGTAGTGGAAATTTAAAGAAGGTAATAGAAGGAATAAAAAATTTACGTGCCAATGATATTGATGTAAGAGTATCGTTTACTGCTAATCTGTTAAACATGGAAGAAATACCAAAAGTAGTTGAAATTTGTAATGAGAATGACGTTCATTTTTTTTGGACTGATAGATATATACCTCATAGTAGTGGCACAAGTCTTGGTAGTATTGGAAGTGTTGAGCTTGACCGATATTTAGAATTGATTAAGATAGAAAGAGATAAATTCAAAAGGAATGATAATCTTACTATCATATCAATGGGAAGAGCTTTACAATTTCTTGGTGGAGGTAGTCCTTATAGATGTATTGCAGGTAAAAGACTCCTTACAATATTACATAATGGGACTATAATGGCATGTAGAAGATTATCTAATAGAATAGGTAATGCATATAAAGAAAGTATAAAAGATATATATCTTAATAATCCTTTATGTAAAGCATTAAGAAATCCAGAAAGTCTAAATTCTCAATGTAAAAGTTGTTTAAATGTAGATAAGTGTGAAGGTGGACTTAAGTGTCTTGCAAAAATTTTTACGGGAGATCCATTTAGTGGTGATCCAGCTTGTCCTTTGATAAAGTCAACGAATGAAAATTCATTAGGATGAAATTTTAAAAAATAAGAACAAAATATAAAGGGTAAACATTTAGGAGGAGTTAAATTAAATGGATACGTATGGATTAGCAATATTAGGACATATAACAGTAGCGAATGATAATACGTATATAATGGGTGGTAGTTCAACTAGATTTGCAAATATATACTCTGTCCTTTTTACAGGTGTAGCAACGAGTGCACGATATGCTGACCTTGCAGAAAAGTATAGTTGTAATGAAAAGCTGCCAGTGGGAACTGTGGTTTCTGTTTCAAAAGATCCGGAACATGAAATCTGTAAATGTGAAGTGGATTGCGATCCTGCATACGTTGGTGTGATTTCAGAAAATCCTGGATTTCTTATGGGAGAGAGACAGGGAGGTTCTATCACAGCATTGGTTGGTAAATTACCTGTTAGAATTAAGGGACCAATCAAGAAATCTAATTTTATCGTTCCTACTATGGATGGATGTGCCAGAGCTGGAAAACCTGGTGAAGAGAAGTTCAAAATCGGAATCGCTTTAGATACAAGTTCGAATGAAGAATCTAAATCAGTATTGTGTATTGTTAGATAATAATGGAGAATTTTAATGAATGTTCAGTATTACAATGCAGCTCTAGCTCTTATAAACGCAGCATCTCATGTTCGACAAATTGATCCGGAATTTACTACCCACCTCCTAGACATGGCACAATCATACAAAGATAAAATAGTAATAGATAAAGAATTGGAGAAGGAGATATTTGAACTCAAACACGAAATCGAGAAAGATTTATAAACTATACGCATTAGAGATAACAACAACGGAAGGATGCAATTTCAACTGTTCTTATTGTTTTGAAAGAGATGTAACACCAAAAGTATTTGATGATAAAAATTATGATTTACTTATAAAAAGAATACATGAGTTATTAAACAATGACTGGTTCCAAGCAGAATATGAAGGATTGAAGATCATATTCTGGGGTGGCGAACCAACTATGAATATGTCCCTTTGTGAGAGGATCATACAAGAGTTTCAAGATGATGAGAGAGTGTGTTTCTTCATATATACAAATGGTTCAACAATGGATGAGTTCGTTGATATTGTTAAAATAGCGAAGGATAAACCATTCATAGATGAAGGGGCGAGTAAATTTGTTGTTCAAGTTTCATATGATGGTAATCCTATTAATGATAACTGTAGAGTTCCAAGAGATAAAGACTGTATTAGTTCAACTATTGTTAGAAATGCCATCGAGTTATTAAAGGAAAGCAATGTTGAATTTGGATTAAAAGCAACTCTTCCTTGGGACAAATTTCAATGGTTGCCTCTGGTGTGGGATGACTTTTATTCATTGTATAAAGAGTTCGGTGAAAGGATTGCTTATTCTGCTACAGTTGACTATTATGACGTCGGATTTCACAAATATGAGGACATTGTTAAACAATCAATACTCAATATAGCACGTAAAGAGATCTTGTTCTACAGACAAAATAAGAAGTTTTTATCAAATATATTCTCAAGTAATAAAGCTATTTGTGCCACCGGAAAAAGCATGGCAACTATAGATACTCAAGGTAATATTTCTTATTGCCATGGTTGTTTATATTCTGAAAGTGATTTTGTATATACGACTATTTTCGATGATAATTTTATAGATTCAATAAGAAAATCTAATGAGTTTTTCACAAAGTATGAGGTTGAACCAGATGAGTGTAAGAATTGTCCTTCTGGTCTCTGTTTAAGATGCAATGTTAGAAAGCATGATGCAAGCAATAAAGAATTACTTCAAGAGAAGTGGTTTGACTATACATCTCAACAAGAGTTATGTGAATATTATAAGTTAATTGGAAAGATAGGAACAGCTTTGAGGTTAATTATTAAGGAGTAGAAAATATGGCGATATCATTAATTAGTTCTACTATAGCTAATAACACCAATCCAGGTACATACTTATCAGACGAAATGACAATTACAAAACCATCAGGTGTAGTTGATGATGATATGCTTGTTCTGGTAATTGGTGTTGTTGGAACTCAAGGATTCGTATCCCGTTCAGGATGGATTACAGCACAGGGACCAGATAAAGGTAGTCCAGATAGACAGATTAGATTACTATACAGGGTTATAACTAATGCAGCAGGCGAACCAGCATCATATAAATTTGATATTGCTGATAATAGTTACTCCCAAGGTGTTATGATGTGTTTACGTGGTGCTGATATAACCACTCCTACATTCTTAAGACAAGGACAGGGAGATGATGATCCAGTAAACGCCAATCTACAATGTCCTACTGTCACTACTACTTTTGATGAAGCATTTATATTGGCATGTGCAGCAATTTGTGATACTTCTGGCAGACCTGGAAGTGATACTTATGGAAGTATCACTGGAAGTCCTAGTATGACTAAAGTAATGGATGGAGTACCAGCATTTAGTGGTGAAGCTCAACGTCCAGAAAATGGTAGCGATCATTACTATATCAAAGTTGGTGTTGCATATGCACAACAAACTGTAGCAGGTGTAGCAGGTGGATATGGGTGGGCAGTTCCCGATGTTCCGGGTAGTCCCCATGAATTAAGAGATGGTGCTGAAATATGTATGACTGTAGCTATAAAACCTGCCAGTGGTGGTGGTGGCGGTGGTGGCGGTGGTTGCACCTGTAATGCTATTTGTGATAATGACTGTGCTGCTAATTATGCAGTCTGTACAGGACATGTTCCATATTGTTCAAACACCTTTTCGTTTACAGCAGTAGCATCTGGCACTTTGATTTTAGCAGCTCATTTGAGAGAATTAGAAAGTGCAATAAATACTGAAAGAAATGATACAGGTAGACGTTTTAATGCAGCGAATCCTACTTACTGTTCAGCTTTTACTGCTGTGGCATGTACGAATAATGATTTTCCTGCTTTTCCATTTTCAGGGGGATTAGCTGGAGATGTTAAACCAGATGATGATACGGATGATATTGTACAAGCTAATAATGAGGTTTCAAATGGAAGTGGATACGGAGGTGTAATACCAAGCGATCCAGCAGCAGGTGATCTCATCAGTTATTTAATGTACACTGGAATCCAAGCTAAGATTAATGAAACCAGAGTGGTTTGTATATGTGATTCACATTGCAGTTGTAATCCAGCTGACTGTGGATGTAATGGCGAATGCCCAAGTGATGATTACTCATATTATTATTATCCATAAAGAATAGAGTGAAGGAGAATATTCAAATGCCTGCAATTTTTAGTGCACAAATTTCGGAATATGGATCTTATTATCAAGTAACGAATGTTTTTTTAGATGAAGTGAAATATATCTTACCACATGCCAAGTATATAGCACTTCCAAATCATGTTGCTTTAGCACTTAAGAATGAATTGAATCAAGGTAATCAAATTACCATTGAGAAAAAACTGGTCGATGAACCACAAAGTCCAGATATACCCTTAGAACATTTTAATATTAAACAACCAGAAACCTTAGATGAAAAGAAATCCCAATTAAAATCAAAAGTCAATCAAAGAATATCTGCTTATACCGCATTGCTGTCAGGTCTTGACTTGTATCAATTTTTTGTTGTCTTCACAAAGTTACACTCTCTTGGTTATGAAGTTTTAAATGAGCAAAAGAAAGAAAAGACTTTTTTAGAAATCATAAATACTGGCAATGAGGATCTTATTACAGATTTAGAAATATTTCTTGAGTTAAAAGATAGGTTTGATAATATCACAAAGAAATATAAGGGAATCAAAGATTATTTTAGAGAAATTGATGAGTCAGAAACAGAAGAAGAACTAAACGAAGTTAATGAAGGATGGAAGGGATGGTTAATAAACTAAAGGTGAAAGGTTGTATTGATGAAGTATCTTGTGATAGGTCACAAATTTGGTGCTCTAAAGAGAGGGGGGTTTGTTGTCTCCAAGAGATTTTGTGAAGAGCATCCAAATGATTGTAAATTTATTCAAGATATTAAAGCTAGAGGTAGAAGTCTCAATATTTTAAATGAAAAGTACAGAAGACTCATATTTAGAACACAAGTTCCCCGATGTTATTCCATTCCAATAAACTTTGTCAAGTTAAGAAAATTAAACCACATAATTTATCTTAGAGCAAGATACCTCTCCCCACTTTATAACTCATGTACAAATGGATTTTATTATTATAAGATGCATGAGAATATCAGACACTACATTCCAATGATTACAAACTTTCCTGAAATAACAGAGCAACCAAAAGATGTATGCTTGGGATTTTACGTTAGAAAATGGTTGACTCCTGACTCATTCAATTGTTTTGTAGATATACTTGATAATATGAAAGAGAAATATGATCTATGTATTATGGGAGATCAAAACGATCAATTGAAAAATCATCCAAATATCAAGTCATTCAAACATACCAATGATAACTATGAATTCTTTAGTCGAATAACTCATTACTTTTATCCTACGTCTGGTTATTTTGTTGATCCGTTTCCACATTCAGTATTAGAAGCTGTACAGACAGGCAAACAGATCATATTTCCTAAAATAGATAGACCTCACAAGGATGGTATTGATGATATAAAGGATTGTATTGTATGGCATAAAGAGTTTAATCAAGATATATATTTAGACAATTCAAATCAACCAATGACAGCAGAGAATTTTAGAAAGTTCTATCAGATGATCTTTGATAATAACTGGGAATATGACTTCAATAGGGATAAGTATAATAGAATGATAGATTGGATTGTAGGTGAAGTGTTATGAATGCTGTAATATTCTATGAGTATAATCAACTCATCACTGGTTCAACAATTAATATGTTTGAGTATTTCCTCTGTGCTTATCAATACAATAAAGACTTGAAACTCATTTTAATCAATGCAAGAAGATCAACCATTAAAAAGTTTCTAGGTATCATTGAAAATAGATACATTTTAGATGGTATAGAAGATTTTTCAAAGAATATCATTTGTATAAGCAAGAGTGTATTGATAAGAATGGAATTTGATACTGTCCTGGTTTTGGATTATAACACTATCAATCATACAAGAGGTCTATTGAGAGCAGATAAAATCATTGTGATTAGTGAAAAATATACAGATAAATACTTCTATAGCAAGACAAAATACAATGTTACATATTATGGTGAGATGCCATTTCATTACAGAGATATAAAGTATAGAATGAAATGTCTATTTTATAGATTTAAACCTTTACGTGAGATTAATACTGGCACATATATTAACTCACCTAAAAATGATGAAAATGTTGAGATATTGGCGTTGTCACTAGGTGCTCCAGAACCATTTATAACCAAGAGTAAAACAAAACACAAAGAAAATCTATTTGAACAGTTTACAACTTATGTCTATTATCATGCAGACAAATGGTTTGATCCTCATCCAAGATTGTTTTTAGAATGTAAATACTATGGGAAAGAGATAATATACTACAATCCAAGTGGTGTTAAAGATGGAAGTTGGTATAGATATTATGATGTTTTATTACATGGTTTAAACGATAGAACTCTAAATAGAGAGGATGAAATAATAGGGGAATTGATCAATGAGTAAATTTATTATTCTATTCATGGGTCCTCCAAGAACAGCTACTAGATCTTTGTGGAGCATATTGCCTCAACATCCTGAAATTGCAAGGACTATAACAAAAGAACCATTAAGTTATTTTTCTAGCACGAATAGAATTTTGATCGATCCTAAGTCCTATTTGGATGAGTTCAAGATAAATTCTAGAACAAAAGTATTGTTAGATACAACTCCCTTTCCTTATCATACAACTCTTGATTTGGTTAAGTCAGTTATAGAGGCAAATGATTTAGAAGCTAAAATTTTATATCCAGTCAGGAAACCTTGTGATAGGTTATATTCTAGTTTAAAAATGTTATTTGTGGTGAAAAAAAGAAACTTTGATAGATTAAAACATATTACATACCCTGCATTTGTTAAAGATGAACCCCTAGATTTTATACCAGATAAGTTTTTGGAAAATATAGGTTGGTGGTTAGATACTGAAATTTTGAAGGATGCAATTGAGGTGACTGATGAAATTTTAGTTTTTAGATTTGATAAGTTTGATTTTGATAAAATTTTTGAGTTTGTCAGACTTAAACCAATTAGAATAGAAAACTTTATGCAAATTAACAAGTTGAATGAATGGCATAATCTTATATTACCAAAAATGAAAGTTGATGCATTCTTCGAAAACAACACTCAAACTAGAAATGATTTTGATAAAATCTTTTTGTCACAACTTCAAACTATAAGAAAAGTCTATGAAATTGATTTAGACGATTGGATATCTGAAATTGAAGGAAACCTTAGCAATACATGAAATAAGAAAAGAGTTTTTTAATGCACCTCTTGAAAACTATATCTTAACATTTGATGATGGACTATATAGTCAATATTATTATTGGCCATTAATCAAAAAAATAAAAAGCAATAAAACATTTTTTATAACAACGAATTTCATAGGAAATGGTCCAAAACGTGAACAATTTAGTGGAAAGTATAGAGAATTTCCATCTTGTTATGATGCCTTACAGTCGTGGAAAGATAAAGGAAATAGAGAGAACTATATGAGATTGTCTGAACTAAAGGAAATGATCAATGATGGAGCAGTTATTGGAGGGCATAGTCATAATCATATAAAGTTTTATGAAGGTTCATTAGTTAAGAAGATAGATGACATTTGTGATGATATAGAGGCAATGATTGATTGGTTTAAAACATACTTAAATTTTGTTCCAGATGAGTATGCATATCCTCATTATGAAGATTTTATATTTCTCAAGATATTGTTGAAGGATTATGGTTTTAATAAACTATATGGAAGGGAGAGAATAGAGATTGAAAAAGAAGAAAATATATTTCCTTTTTTATGATCAGTGCATAGTGAATGGAGGATTCTTTGATAACTTTGAGTATTACTATCTGGTCAAAAAAGTATTCAATAACTGTGAGGTTAAATATAGATGTATCACTGATCATCCGAAAAGTGATGTCTTAGCTCTACTACAGGACAAATATGAAGGAATAGAACCAAAAGTGTGGAGAGATATTGAAGTCCTACCACATATATTTAAAAAGTTTTATAGAGATCCCGTTTTGATGGATTTAATAATATGTGCTACCAACTCTGCAATATACTGGTTTCTTGAGCATGGTAATATTCAAGCAGCAAAAGCATATATTGGTTTGGCAGATTGGAGAAATATTCATCCAAAACAAGATAAGTATTATCAAAATTCATTGATATTGTGTGATGAGAGAATATTCAATTATTCAGACGATATAAATTGGAAAAGCTATAGAAAGAAAATCTTATTTGATAAATACAAAAATAGAGATTATGATGAGAAGTATGATAACCTTCTCAATCTATCTCTTATAGAGAGGAGATTCTCCCCTGACTATATAAAGAAAGTAATGCATACATATCCTGGAACCTGGGTAGCTTATACAGGACATAAGAATGAAAAATATTATGCCTGGATAGATGAACGAGAGGATGCAACATTGGTGGTTCCTCCTGTTAATGACTTTATGGGATTATTTCATAGATTTATCTATATACCATATAAAGATGGATGGGATGCCACTCCAAGACTAATGCCTGAATGTATATTCTATGGAAAGCAGTTATCATATTACAATGATGGTAGAGACATTCGTTCAGGTGGTTTCTATAGATACCAGGATACAATGAGAGATTATAAAGGACTTTGGTTAAAAGAGGATGATGAAATACTATCTCATATAGAGACAATGCTATGAGACAGATAGATTTTGAGTTAACAACATATTGTAATGCTAGATGTGCATTTTGCAATAGGACAAATGATCCAGCATTAAAATTAGAGCATATGGACTGGAACATAATAGAAAATATTCCAATTGAAAGATTCAGTCATTTAATGCTTCTCGGTAATAGAGGTGATGCTCAAATGTATCCAAAGTTGTTTGACCTGATAAAACATTTTGAAAGAAACTCAAAAGCTGTTGTTACAATCCACACAAATGGTTCATATAGGAGTAAAGAATGGTGGTCAGAGTTAGCAAAAATTCATCGCTATTATAAAGCAAATAAAACAATATTCGCTTTGGATGGTTTTGAGGATACTCACAGTCTTTATAGAAAAGGAACTGACTATAACAAGGTTATTGAAAATATAGATAGTTATATAAAGTCTGGTGGAAATGCATGGGTTCAAACTCTCATCTTTAAACATAATGAGCATCAAATTGATGAAATGAAAAGGATGCTAAAAGAAATAGGAATAACAAAAATTTGGATCAGACAGTCGAGATCTTATAATGATGAACTTCAAAGACCAGAGTTGATGATGAACAAGACTAGACATGAGCAGAGTTATGATAAGAAAAGAGTTCCTATATCCTGTATCCATCAAAGTGGAGATGTTTACATTAGAGTTGATGGTGAGGTAAGACCCTGTTGCTTTATGGGAGATGAAAAGTATAAACAAGAATTTATTGAGTTTATGAAAAGAGACCTATCATGTCTTAAATATATCATTGAATATTGTAAGAATCCAAGATCTATAAATTTGAAATATCATACCTTTGATGAGGTGATGGATAGTGTTTATTTTAAAGCTATAAAGAAAGACTACAAAAAAATATATCAGTGTAATCTAAAATGTAGAGTTAGGTTTGATGAGATAGTTAAGGAGGAACGAATGTGACTCTGAAAAAAGTTGAAGATATTAAGGAACTACAAATTGGTTTAACTAGCAGATGTACAGGAAGCTGTAAGTTTTGTTTTAGAATGGAACTCATAAATTGTTATCAATGGGGTGGATATCCAGCAGTAGATATAGATGCAAAGCATCTCTTTAAGGTTATAGATAGTCTTCCAAATTTAAAAAATATACTACTGATAGGAAATAAAGGTGAGGTTATATGTCATCCAGAAATTAACTATATCATTAAGGAGTTAAAATCTAGATCAAAGATAGAAAGTATTTATATGGCAACAAATGGATCTTCAAAGAAAAAAATATTTTGGAGATGGTTGGGAACTATTTTGGGCGAGCATGATAATGTGGTCTTTGCTATAGATGGTTTACAAGATACTCACCACATATATAGAAAATCGAAGTTTGATACTGTCTTTGGTAATATGATTGAATTTATAAAAGGAGGTGGGAATGCATGGTGGCAATTCATAGTATTCAAACATAATCAACATCAGGTTGAAGAAGCTAGAAAACTTGCAAAATCGGTTGGTTGTAGACAATTTATTGTAATGGCATCAAGGAGATACGATGATGAGTTTGAAAGACCTGTGGATTGTGATGAGATATCTCAAAAGACAAAATTTGAGTTAGCTTTGGAAAGAATAGATGATAGAAAAGTTTCATGTGAGTCAAAAATTAATGGAAGAGTTTATATGACAACCAATGGTTTAATGTTTCCATGTTGTCGATTGGCGTGTTTTTATAGTGAAAATGCATATAGGGATCCTTTACAACTTTCAACAAAAATACTTGTCTCACAAAGTAGAGGAATTATTAGCACATATAGACATAGTGTTGAAGAGATATTGAACTCTGATTTTTTTAGGAGAACCTTTGACCATCTTGATGATGAATTTACAGACAATCCACTAACAGGAGTAGAGTATACATGCTGGAGATTTTGTAGATTTATAGATTATCAAAAACAAAATATAAGGAGAGAAGAAAACCTATGTTGATTCTTCACTATTATAAGTCCACAATTGATGGAGTTATGACATCTCTGATAGATACATTCTTTAATTTAAGAAGACCGCTTGCAGGACGTCGTTATATTGAGATCAAGTTTATATGTCCAGAATTATACTTACTTGAGTTTGATGACTACTATAATTTCTCAATTGATGATACAGAGTGGTATGAATATAAGAATCTAACTGGACTTGAAGTAGAACCTTATACGAAGATAGAAGATCCTTTGAAATATCAATTTAGATTATTTAGAAATGAACTAACAACGTCAGTTCCATTCTTAAGATTCAATAGGAATTTTGGAGACTTTAATTTTTTCTATGATATAGTTCAAGATAAAAATAGGTTTGAGAGTGATACTATATTATGCTCAGCGAGATTGATATATGAGATACTTATGGGATTGGATATAGAACTTGTCTGTGAAAGACTATTAGTTTTGGATAGTCTGGATACATACAAGAGCAAGATAGGAATGTTTCCTAATTTTGATGATCTCTTTGATACAATGTTTAAAAATACAAGAGTTGTGCAGTTTTCAAATCCTACAAATTTTCGAGATACCAAATATGAACAAATAGGATACTATCATAAATTAAGTTATAGAAGATTAAATGCTTTGAAGCAATGTCAATTGTTAAAGGATGAGCTAAACTTCACAAGGAAAAGAGGAAATAAGGGAGAGTTGTTTCCTGATATGTATTTTGAAAATATAGGGAAACAGTTATTTGAGCATTTATACTTTGGTAAGAAGTGTAACTATTATGCTGAAGGAACATATACAGATGATGGCATGTGTCAATATTTAGGTTGTTTTGGAATTGATGGTAAAGTGGATCATACTCCACTCATATTAACAAGAAACCAAATAAAGGATAAAATGTTTATGAAGAATTCAGATCCCTTATACATCCTTGTGAAGGATTAAAATATGAAACTATACAATTTGGTTGATTTTAGACAACTACGACAATGTGATACCTTAACAGATAGAACAAGACTCTTCATTGGATATTTGTGTAATATTAAGTGTAGATTCTGTTTCTATAAAAATACTCCCCATGTGGATATAAGGGATAAGATATATCAACAACTTGATTGGGGAAAAGCATATGGTATTAAAGACTGGGACATATCTGGTGGTGAACCTCCTCTACTTTCATATTGGTTTCAATTATTAGAAGATATGAAACAAATGGGATTTAGAAATATAGCATGTATAACCAATGGTTATAAGTTTGCAGATATAGAATTTTTAAAAGAGAGTATGGATTGTGGACTGAATGAATTGCTATTTTCATTGCATGGAAAAGATCCTGAAAGTCATGATAAAATGACAAGAGTGAGAGGATCTCATAAGAAAATCTCACATGCTATCATGAACGCAATGTATGAAGGAATAAAGATAAGAATCAATGTTGTGGTTGCAAGAGATAATTATACCGACCTCCCTGCAATAGCTGAACAAGCAAATAGAATTGAACCAGTGGCATTCAACTTTTTGCCTTTTAGATTAGAAAATTCAGCTTCAAAAGAAAACTCTTTAAAGTTTAGTCAAGCAATGCCTTACATAAAAGAGGCAATTGATATACTTGATAAGGGAATAAAAATAAGAGTTAGATATGTTCCCTTCTGTGTAATGCAAGGATATGAAGAGTATGTTGCTATGTACCTTCAACGAATGTTTGATGAATATGAGTGGAGTGAATATACTGTAAGAAAATTTGAACATGTTAGATTCAATAGGGATGTGTCAGAGCTTGATTGTACAGAAGACAAATGGGAATTAGAAATTGATGCTATACATAAATCAATTAAGCATGTAGCTAATCACTCATTTACTTGTCTCAACTGTAAGTATCTTCATATATGTGAAGGGATATGGAAGAGTTATTCAAGGGTGTGGGGAATAGATGAGTTTGAACCAATACATGGAGAAAAGATAAAGAGCATAATGAGGAGAGAAAATAATGGCATTGTTAAAGCAGTTAGTTAAAGAAAGAAACATTGACGATAATAAGAATGAGGGTAGGGTTATTCAACTCATCTCAATAAATAATGGACTTGTAACAGAGTTGAGAAGATCCAGCACAAGTATTATAAAGCAATTCCTTATAAACAACGGATATGATGTTGAATGTAATGATTACTTTTATATTATGTATAGTCGATTTAGTAAAACCGAGTATGCATCTTATGTAGCTGAACTTGCTGATCTTCCTAAATTTATTCCTATGCTTAAGAATTATAGAGAGAATAAAGATAACTTATTAAAAGGAATTGAAGATGAGTTTACGGAACATCAATGGAAGATATTACATAGGATAGACTCGGATGTAAGAGAGTTAGAAATCCCTGATAATAGCGTTTTTGGATTCAGTGTAACATATATTTCTCATTTCTATTGTTCATATTATGCTCTGAAATTGAGACAGAAGAATCCAAATATAAAGATTGTTATGGGTGGTTATCATATGGGGTTTGGTGAAAATGTCAGAGACTTTTCCCTTATAAGTGGTATTGTGGATGTGGTTGTTAAAGATGATGGATGTCAACCAATGCTGGATGTAATTGAAGGAAGATTAACAAGTGGTGATGTGGTAGGTCGATTTAGTAAGGTTCCTTCATGGCCAGAATTTAGTAGATTGGATATCGAGCTTTCTAAGGGAATAATTCCCTCACTTACTTCTGTAGGATGTCCAAATCAATGTGCTTTTTGTGCAAGTAAAAGACCATTTATTACATACGATTTAGATAAAATGGAAGAGTATTTAATAAGAACTAAAAAGAGAAGTGGATTTACTGCAATAGAATTAGCTGATGATAATATAAATGCAACAGTCGAAAGAGGAATACAAGTGTGTGATATGATGAAAAGGGTAGGAGTTCAAGCGTGGCATTCTTTTGGTGTCCCCAGAAACATTCATCCCGATTTTGTTAAAGGGTTAAAGGAGTCAAATGCTGTTAGTATATTCTTAGGTGCAGAGAGTTTTAATAATAAAGTATATGAGCTAATGAATAAAGCTCAAGGTCAAACACAGGATGAAGCTATCCAAGCTATTGAAAGGGTTTGTGAGTCTGGAGTTATGGCATGTGTGGGATTGATTGTGGGATTGCCAGGAGAAACAGATGAAGATAATGAATATAGAATAAAGATCTGTGAATACTTTTGGAGTAAATATGGACGTTTATATGATTTACTCGCTACAGTATTTAAGTTATTTCCCAACTCAAAAATTTATCAACATCCTGATGAATTTGGTGTCAAGTTGACATATTGGGAAGATGAGTATGTTAATGCTATTCCAGAATTAAGAGAAGTATTAAGTAAAATTCCAAAGAAATTTACAATTGATGGAATGAAAAGACAAGATGCAAGAGATAGAATGATGAAACTTAGAAGTTTATATCCTACTTCGGGATTAGCAAAATGGGATATGGATAAAAAATATGCAGAGAAAGGAGCATTTAATTTTAGCTATACAGGAAATACAAAACTTGATTTAGAATATGCTACAAAATATGCAGAAAGGGGAGCATTTGATGAGGATTAAGGAAATATCTCATAGAAACTTTCAAAATGATCCTGACTATTACTCTTTGCATTGGGCGATCACTAACAACTGTAATTATCATTGTGACTATTGTGGGGTTTATAAAAATGAGGAGATATATGATTTTGAAAAAACAATAGAGTTTATAAACTATATTGGTCAATTTAAGAATGTGGATACTGTACTGTTTGGAGGCGAACCTTTAATACATCCAAATATATTAGAGATTGTTAAGGGGTTAAAAACCGATATTAGAATATGTACAAACCTAAGTAGAGATCTTCAATTTTTTAAACAGTTGATAGACATCAATAACAACTTAAAGATAGTTGCTTCATACCATTTTCATAAAGAGGACTTGGAATCGTTTGTAGATAAATTTAGATATCTGGCAAATCATACAAACTTTATCAAAGTGAAGATCATGTTCGACTCTAGATATAAAGAGCAATGTAAGAATGTCTATTATTTTTTCAAGGCATTTGAGCATCAGTATCAAAACTGTAAGATTTATCTCGATATGGTATATCATGATATATGCAATTATAGTGAACGAGATATTAAGTTCTTTGAGTCAAAACAAAATGATGACAGATTCTATGTCAGGACAGAGGAAGGTGAAAAATATACATCGTACAATCAAATAAGAAGGATGTGCAATGGATTCCCAATTTTTTATGGTTATGAGTGTGATTCTGGTAAGTCTGGATTGTTTATAGATTCTGATGGATATGTTTATCCTTGTCAGACCAAAAGAAATAATAGGTTATCTCTATTCAACTTGAATATAGACGATTATAAAGATCACTGGATGTTTTTAAATAATAGTAGATTGTGCGATCAAAACCAACCATGCTATGAAGTCGTTATACCAAGGAGGGTGAATGATTGAAGTATTAGAGATAGGAACTAAAGAAATGTTAGACAATTCAAACACTTTATTTTCCTATTGGTATGTCACTGGAATATGCAACTTTAAATGTGACTACTGTGATATATATCATAAAGAAAGAATATTTCCTTGGAATACAAAAGAAAGGATAATTGAATTTTTAAACTATATAGGGACAATTAGAAATCTGAAAGTTTTACTATATGGTGGAGAACCAACCTTAGATCCTGACATTTTTAAGATAGTTGAAAACCTAAATAGCTATATAAGACTATTTACAAACTTTAGTCAGAGTTTAGATTTCTTTAAACAACTGTTAGATATAAGAAAGGATATGACTATATCTATATCTTATCATATTTCACATTCTAATATAGATGAAACTATTGAGAAGTTAAATTTTTTAATAGACAACAATATAGCAAAGATAAGATTAAAGATTATGGGGGATTCGAGAATAAGAGATAAGGTTAAAGAAACATATAAGTTGTTTAAATCATTTGATAAAGATGTTGAAGTTTATTTAGATTTAGTGTTGCCTAATGGGAGTGGTGATATAGGCGCTCACTGGACTCCTAAAGATTTGGAATGGTTTTTACCAATGCAGAATCATGAGACTCTTAGACTAACATATAAAGAAGATCATATAGTTAAAGTGAGAGATGTATCATGGAATGAAATGGCAACAACTATGATAGACTCTAATAATTATTATAGATGTGGAGCAGGAGGAAGGAATTTACTTTTCATTAATTCAAATGGAGATGTTCTTCCATGTAAAAGTCATTTAACTCCCTTATTCAATTTAGATAAAGACAATTTTAGAGATAACCTAGGTAAGATAAGTGACAAGGGTATGATATGTTCTCATATGGGGTTTTGTTGTGAAACTGACTTTCCTAAAACGTTGGTGTGTAAAAGAAGAATTGGTGAACAAACTAAAAATATAAGGAATGTTTTATTATGATAACTGAGGTTGGTTCAAAAAGATTATCATTGCCAAGGAAGTTCTTTTCTCATTGGGATATTACAAGTCGTTGTAATTATAAATGTAGATATTGTACATATGAAAATAGAGATGAGGGGTTTTATGATTATGGTCATAAACTAAAAATAATTCATTTCTATGAGTGTCTTTATGCATATTTTGATGTTGATCTTATTTTATTTGGAGGTGAACCAACTTTAGATCCTGACTTTTTAAAGGTAGTTGAAAGATTGGATACTTCCTTATATCCATTACAAATATTTACGAATTTGAGTCAACCTATTTCATGGTTTAAAGAGTTATATAAGAAGCAAAGATATATAAGATTCATAGCATCATATCATTATAGTATGTGCGATCCAAAAGAGTTTATGAATAAGGTCAAATTCTTGCTTGATCATTTTTATGAAGTGTATGTGAAAATCATGTGGGATTCTAAATATAAAGCAATAATTAAAGAAGTATATACAATGTTTGAACCCCTTAGAGTTGATTACTCTGACTTCGTGTTATCAATTGATAGGATATGGCATGAGGATCAGCGTTTTAATAAGTTTGATATGCAATGGTATAAGGAAGAGCAAAGAAAAAATCAAAGACTTCAAACATATTATAAAGTAGATAATGGAATAAAATATTCGACCTCATTCAATGAGATAAAATTGGAGTGTGATGGGATAGCTAATTATGAAGGTATGGAATGTGACTGTGGTACAAAGAATTTGATAGTATGCTCTAATGGAGATGTACATCATTGCTTAACATTCAGGAAGAATCATTTTAAACCCCTATTTAATATAATCAATGATCGTTATACAGATTATCTGTATCTACTTGATAAGAATATTATATGTCCACACAAGAATTGTTATTCTGAAGTAGCTGTTCCAAAAAGGAAACCCTGATGTTTATGGTCTGTATGGTATTTGGAGAGAAATGTAATTGGAAATGTGAGTATTGTGATAGACCTAAAATATTAGAACCTAGAAATGCTGATTTTGATTTAGTTAAAGAGTATTATCCAAGAATTGTTAAATGGGTTAAGGATGTTCCTCTTCACATTTCAGGTGGTGAGACTGCTCTTGTTGATAAGCATATATTAGATTATGTATTTAGCTTTAATAAAAAGTTGGTTGTTGAGACAAATGGATTGTGGTTTGAAAAGGGTTATCATTCAATCTATAATGAGGGAATAGAGAAGATCATATATCATTGTGTTCCTGAGTTGGATCATGATATAAAGCACAAGATTTCTTATGCTTATAATTTAATTGTTGTGCATCATTTGAATATACATTTATTAAAAGATTTTATAGAGAGGAATAGAGAAAGACAATGGATACTTCAATACTACTATCCTAAATACTTAGGAGATCATCAGAAATTCAATCTAACGAAGAATGATTATTTCTATCTTATTAAAAACTTTCCTGACCTAATTTCTAAAAAAGACATTGCTAAGAGAATACTTAAATCAAATGATCTAGATGGAATGAGAAGAGAATGCTTTAAAAAGCTCAATTTTCCAGGATTTGATTTTGTTAACTCAAGGATAAAATTCTGTAAGCAGAGTCATTCATTTACAGATTATGTTGAGTTGAATGAAGTCAATTTTGATCTATTGATAAATGGCAAATTAAAGAGTAATAAAGCAATGGATGATATATGTAGAACCTGTATTGAGGTTGTTAATTATACAAGTTAGAACAAAAACAAAAATGGTGAGGTCGGTCAATGGCAAAATTTACTGTTAAACTGTTTGAAAAAGCTAGAGATTATCTTAGTGAAATCATTGATCCAATTTTGAATGTATGCTTTTTGGATCCTCTTGATCCATGGATGGAAACAATTGTAAGTATAGAATTAAACAGAATTATCAATAGGACACTAATAAGAGAGTTTCCAGATTTGCCTTTGCATCTTATACCCAGATATATAGGTAGAGTGTTAAAAGGTGTTGGAGGTAAAGAGATATCTGTGGATTTGAGTATTCAACATTATGTGAATGAAAAGAAGGATCTTTTATTTCTGGGTAATCATGTTCTTAGAGAAATTTGTCATGACCTTTACTGTGCGCCTTACTATGATGGAACAAATACTTTTATATTCTATGCAAGGTATGGTCATAGACTTGATAGTTTCACATGCGGAGCATCATCTGCAAGATCTCAATATCATCTTGGATTGGGAAGTCCATTATCAGTAGCGTATGGAATGGCAGTTCATGATGGTTATATTAATGGTTAATGTCTATATATATTAATAAATGAAAGTCGAGAGTCACTTTATTTTTTGGGAGGTTTAAATGGAAAACTATATTAAAGAGAATGAGGAATATCAAGTTGGATGTCGTTGTAAAAAATGTGACAAACAATTTGGAATTCGAGTCATGAAAAAGGACTTGGATGCGAGAAACCTTAAATGTACCGTATGTGAGAGTCCCGATGTTGAAATTATTTCCAGTAATCAAGTTAGGCAAATTCTTATGGAATAGGAGGATTCTGTGAGAAAGAGGACGTTTACAGTTCACAATCCCACCAAACGCAGTCCACATATACCCCCGAGATCATCTCTGTTTGAATTAAAATCATATAATATAGAAGAAAAGTTGGAAGAAAACCTAGAAGACATTTGATATATGAATCATTGCAATTATAGTGATGATACGAGTCAATTGTTAAATATTATAAAGGAGTTTAACATGAATGATCAAATAGTGAATAAGTTAGTAACAGCACATGAAATAGTGAAGAGTGAAACTTTTGTTGAGGGGGTCACCAAAAGTTTAATGCCTTATGGAGATTATATTCAAGCTGGTATCGCTTGTCTATTGGCAGGTATGGGGGTTGGTTTCTTAACATTTTCAATTATTCATTATTACAAATATACAGGCAAATCTGTACATACAAAAAAGACAAAACGCAAAATGTTTGGGAAATACAATCTTCACCTTCTCAAACGAGGTAAACGATTTAAGATTGTTTTTTCTGGATCCCCTAAGCAGCATTCTAATCTTATTTTTAGGGAGTAAATGTGGGCATAGTCGGTCGCTGAAAACGTTCTCAGCGACCGCAATCTTATTTTTATTTAAGGAGAATAATAACTGTGAAAAAATTTAAGATAGATATTTTTAAACTCTGCAAAGGATATGAAGATGAAGATCATCCTTGTTATAATTGTTTCGTAAAAGGGGTTTGTTCTAACAGCTGTCAGGGAATCTGGGAATATGAAAAAGATTTGAAAAAGATTGCGACAGATATAGGACGTAAATTAATTCCTAATAAATCCCTTGCAAGAAAGATTTTACACATTGCTCATAAACAATCCGATTATTCTATTAGAGATATGATGGATTACTTCAAAGCTATTGAAGGTAAACAAGTTGAAGATCTGCTCATCAATGAAGGGGTTGTAACATTCATCAAAAGGGCACAATATACAACCAATCGTCAAGGGTTTATATTAAAGAATTATATGATGAGGAATCCTAATGCTGGTATGGGTTCCACATCTTCATCTAGTGTAAGTAGTAGCGCAATATCTTCCACTCCTTCCAATATTATGTCGTTTAATGGGAATAAGGGAATGGCAAACTATTTTAAACCTCCCAAGAAACTTAATCAAAATCTGGTTAGAAGACATGTCTAAGCACATCTGTTCAAAACGTTAATTTCAAATGTGAAACAGAAAGGTTTTTAAAAATGATTATAAATGAATTAGAGCGGTATTTAGATGCACTTAATTTCAGACCTTTTAACGTAACTGAAATGGACATTAATGAATTTCAAAGAATAATTACTGATGACATAGAGACCTATTGTTCAGCAATTGTCAAAATTGATAAGTGGGATAGGCGTTCACATGGGTTTACTA